>QGUY01000254.1 GCA_003242315.1 Bacteroidota bacterium | reverse complement strand
TTCAACCAAAGACCGCCTTCGAGATTTTATACCGTTTCGTTGGCCTGGAGATTTGTATAAGAGACCGATCCTCAACTACTACATCATGGATCGGAGCTATCCATATCCTACACGCGATGAATTGGTAGGCCAGCTGCCGGGTTTTCGGAAGCGGTTTAAGGATTACGACAGCTATTCCCGTGCTAGTCTTGATGAACTGCTGACGCCAGACGAAAAGAAGAAGGCGTCTCAGCTGACGATGGTGCAAATGCAGAGTTGCTACGTCAGGAATGACGGAACTCAGTTCGTTGTCGAACCTCTTTCCATCGAAGCACAAATTGCGCCGATGTTCGCTGTCGCGGTTCTTGATGTGGATGGTGATGGCAACCTAGACTTTATTGCCGGTGGAAATCTTACGGCAACACGATCAAGAACAGGTAAGATGACAGGAAATACCGGGTTTGTTTTTCTGGGCGACGGAAAGGGAGGATTTGAGTTTGTCAAGCCGGCGAGAACTGGACTACAGTTAGCGGGTGACGTAAGAAAAATTGTCGTTGATGGTGAAAGAGTGTTAGTTGCTGTCAATAACGGTCCGGTGAAGATGGCAATGCTTAATGTGCGGACGCAGTCGGAATTTTAGCACCTCATTTTCCTTTTTTAGCGATTCCATACAACAACGTGCCTGCCAGCGCTCCGATGATGGTGACAAGCATTGCAGGAAATCCCGCGCCGGTCAAAGCATAGAGGGAACCGGGGCATGCGCCGGTCATTGCCCACCCCATGCCGAAAAGCATGCCACCGATTACTGTACCTCTGTTGAGGATCTTACGTTTGGGTTGAAGCACATTTCCGTCGGAACCTTTTATACCCGACTTGCGAATCAATAGAAGGGAAAGCGCGCCGACTGCCACCGCGGAACTGATTACACCGTACATGTGAAACGATTCAAAGCGAAACATTTCCTGCAGCCGGTACCAGGAAACAATCTCACCCTTTACCAGGGCGACGCCGAACCAAGCTCCAGCCAGTATGTACTTCGTGATATTCCATACGCGACTTAACGCAGGCGGCCTCGTCTGATCCAATTCGCGAGCTTCACGTCGTTGAAGAAGTTTTACTTCTGAGATCATATTTCAAGAGCGAGAATGAACGGAAGAATAGCGTGTGTCATGGTCAGGCCGCCCACCAGGAAGCTGCACGTTGCAACCAGAGATGGAATTTGCATTGACGATAGACCAAGAATCGAATGACCCGATGTACAACCTCCGGCATATCGGGTGCCGAAACCGATCAGGAGACCTCCGCCAACAGCAAGCAGCAGTCCTCTCAGTGTAAGCAGACTGTCCATAGAAAACAGCGCCTCCGGTATGGGTGCTGTTGTCGGGGTAATTCCGAAAGTTGCGAGGTATTGTTGCAGGTCGGCGTTTATTACAACATCTTCATTTGGCGCGAGGATGGTGCCTGCAAATACACCACCAAGTATCAACCCGCCAGCGAAAAGCAAATTCCATTGCTCATTTCGCCAGTTATACGAGAAGTAAGTAAACCGCCTGGCCGGAACAACAGCAGCACATATGTGTCTGAAGGACGATGATACGCCGAGTGACTTGTTACCCAGCAAAAGCAGGAGGGGCACAGTAAGACCGATCATGGGACCTGCAACATACCAGGGCCATGGTTTGGAAAGAATCTCAAGCATGACGATTGATGTAAGGCTGCAAGCGCAGCATCAATAACCAACAACAGGGCTTCCAGGACGACCCTGATGGAATTGTCCTTTCTATACGGAAGGACGAAGAAAAGGTTTTGAAATGTTTTGGAAGGGGTGCGAAACGATCAGTTCAGCGTGGGCTCGAGTCGTGCTGATTCTTCTCCCTGTTTCTTTGCCTTCTTTTCTTTTTTTGCAATCGATTTGGCAATCTTGTCGGCCTTCTTGTTGAGCTTCTTAAGTTCAGCTTTGAGTTGCGCGGAAATTTTCTTTGAAGCTTTTCCAATCATCTTCTTCGTCTTTCGGGAAGTAGGTGAAAGTTCAAGGTCTTCGATAGTCTTGTTAACGGCCTCTTCAATTTTGGTTCGGACGTATTTTTTTGATACTTTTTTCATAGAGACGAATCCAATGTAGGGTGTTACTAAAATAGAGGACATTCCTCAGAAGTAACAGAATTAACATAAACTTAACACGGAACAGCGCTTTCCAGGGTTTCCAGAAGCTTACTAACGGCCTGAAACTTAATTGATTATGTGTGTGTTGAAGGTATAGCTTTGATCGTGCAGATATGAAAGAAGTGCTCGAAGTATTATCAGAACCGTGGCCGTGGTATGTATCCGGCCCGCTGATCGGTCTGACCGTTCCTCTGCTATTGCTGTTGGGGAATAAGTCGTTTGGAATCTCGTCATCCTTTTCGCACATCTGTGCGGCGGTGTTGCGCCCCGCTATTCCGTTTTTCAGATACGACTGGAAAAAAGAGGCATGGAATCTCTGGTTTGTCGGTGGCCTTGTGCTTGGAGGTGTCATTGCAGCGAATGTATTTCCCTTTTCGCAGGATATTGAAGTCAGCAACTCGCTGAAAGCGGAACTGGTCAACTATGGTGTTACCCGCTATGATACCTTGTTACCGACTGAGCTGTTTTCATTTGAGGGATTGGGAACGTTGCGTGGATTTCTGCTGATCGTTGTCGGCGGATTTCTTGTCGGATTTGGAACGCGTTACGCCGGGGGCTGTACATCAGGACACGCAATTATGGGATTGTCAAATCTCCAATTGCCTTCCCTGGTAGCGACTGTAAGTTTTATGGCCGGTGGGTTCTTGATGGCCAATGCCATACTTCCGTTCATCTTAACATTGTAGACTATGAGCAAGGGTGAAGTAGTTGCAGAGTTTCGAAAACTTACGGACACCGATCCGGAAGGAAGAGCTATCGACAGCGGCCTCAATGAGTCGCGTCTGTCTTTGCCATGGTGGCATGATATAAAGTTCCTTATAGCCGGAGCGTGGTTTGGTTTGTTGCTTGTAAAGAGTGAGGTCATCTCATGGTTTCGAATCCAGGAGATGTTCAGATTGCAATCTTTTCACATGTATGGCATCATTGGTTCAGCGGTACTGGTGGGTATGCTTTCCCTATGGATCATAAGGAGGTTTGGGATCCGTACGATCTACGGAGAGCCTATTGTTGTTGCCGATAAGAAATTCCACAAAGGCAATATTTACGGAAGCCTTTTGTTTGGATTCGGTTGGGCAATGACCGGCGCCTGCCCTGGCCCGCTCTACGCGCAACTCGGTACCGGCATGCTTGTCATTGGCGTGACCATCATCAGTGCACTCGCCGGAACGTGGGTGTACGGACTGTTGCGCTCCAGGCTACCGCACTAATGATTAGCGATCAGCGATTTTTGATTTATCGCCCAAAGATTTGGGAAGGCGTGTTGCGTGGGTCAAATCACAAATCAAAAATCGCTAATCTCTAGTTCCACCATGGCAGGGGAAGCGGTACGTCGTTGATGGAGTCGACCAGCAAGTCGGGCTTGAAGGCGTAGTTGATGAGATCTTCCCTTCTTGAAATGCCGGAAAGGACAAGTACAGTCTTGTAGCCCATGATCGTGCCGCCGAGTATGTCAGTATCCATCGTATCACCGATTACTGTCGTGTAAGCTGTTTCCAGTCCCAATGCTTTTCGCGCCGACCGCATCATAACGGGGCTGGGCTTTCCGATGACGAAGGCGCGCTTTCCTGTCGCCTCCTCGATCATCGCGGTGGTAGCAGCGATACCAAGGTTGTTCCAGCCTTTCTTTTTGGGAGAAGGATCGCGGTTCGTGGTGATGAATTTCGCGCCCTCGAGAATCATGTCGACGGCACGCTGCACCATCTCAAGCGTGAAATTGCGGCCTTCACCAAGTACAACCCAATCCGGGTCTGTTTCTACAAGCGATATACCCGCCTCATTGAGACTGCTTAGCAGTCCCCCTTCGCCCAGCACATAGGCCGACCCGCGGGGGATTTGTGCGCTAAGAAATGCTGCCGTCGCCATGGCGCTGGTGTAGATGTGATGTTCCTCGACGTGGATGCCAAGTTTGCCAAGTTTTCGCACAACCTCGGTCCGGCTTCGCTGGCTGTTATTCGTCATGAACATGAAGGGAATGTTCTCGGCCAGGAGCCGATTAATAAACAGGTCGGCGCCGGGGATCATCGTGTCGCCACTATAGATCACCCCGTCCATGTCGATCAGTATGCCGTGTTTCATGATTCAGATTTGGCGTGAATGAGGCAAAGATAATTCAAGGGGTTATATTTAACGCCTCACAGGTTCCATAATGGAAAAGGAAATAGTCACAATAGCGCTGATTGCCGCTAATGTATTGATATCATACAAAGGTTTTCGGGATCCTTCCTTCTTTAATCGGCATTTGTTTGAAGTCGGCAGGGTGTTGCATCATCGTGAATATGGGCGGTTGTTCATGTCAGGTTTCCTCCATGTCGACTGGACGCACCTGCTGTTCAACATGTTTTCGCTGTACAGCTTCAGCTTCATCATGGAACGTTTGCTGGGTCCCATTCTCGTTCTGATCATTTACTTCGCGAGCCTGCTCGGCGGTGATCTGCTCGCCCTGTTCATTCACCGCCGGCATCCGGGCTATCGCGCTGTTGGGGCTTCCGGTGCCGTATCAGGCGTGATCTTCGCAGCCATTGCAATCGTTCCCGATATTTATGTCAGCATCTTTCTCATTCCTATTGGTATTCCCGGCTGGCTCTTCGGCATTTGTTACGTTATTTATTCCATGTACGGCATTCGTTCCAGTGCCGGCAACATTGGCCACGAGGCACACCTCGGCGGCGCATTGGTGGGCCTCGCTACCGCGGTGCTGCTCGTTCCTGCCGTTCTCACAGAGAACACCCTTCCCGTTGCGCTGATCGGCATCGCCGGTACGGCATTCTTGCTGCTGATTATTTTCAAGCCTGAGGTTTTAAGGAGGAGGTGACCAGGCGATTAGTGATTAGTGTATCATTGCTGTCCGGGGAAAATCGGGGATATTGGAAAAAGGTCTCCTTCCGGGTATGAATCGCGAACATTGTCTGAAAAATGCAAAAGTCCCACTCCGACTTCGCTCAGCAACCTGCTTCGACTCCGCTCAGCAACCTTGCTTCGACTCCGCTCAGCAACCTTGTTTATTTAACAAGGATAAAGTCTGGGGTGATCGGATTGCCCCGGTAGTTTTGACTCCGCTCGACCACCGGAGTAATCCGATCACAAAATAGACCGCCGGGCGAAGTAGAGTCTTAAAATGATTGTGGTCAAATTCCAGAGGCTGCGCGAAGTCGAAGTCACCGAAAGATCGATACACCAATTATAGTATGTGTCAACATCCGGAGGCTGAGCGAAGTCGAAGCCGGGTTCAAACACTTCTAAAGTATCTCCTTCGTTACCACCTCCTCTTCCGGCGGCCGCAAGCCTATGTAGCCGCGGACGTAGTTGATAATTACAGAGTAATTTTTCAGGAAGCCCATTCCGACAGAGGCATAGTTGTGGAAGGGAGAATACGTCGTAGCGACCGGCACGTTGGTGGCAGTGTATTCCGCGAGGTGGAGGAATTGGGCGACAGAATTTGATCCCATGATGAATCCATTGAGACCCATGCCGAGTATTTTTCTGGCGGCCTTTGGAGGCATGCGTTTCTTGTCGGAAGTTGTCAGTAATACTGCGAGCGATGAACCGGTATCGACAAGAAATCAAATGGTT
>QGUY01000553.1 GCA_003242315.1 Bacteroidota bacterium | reverse complement strand
TAACAAAGTGCTTGAGTCAGGAACCGTGCCGCTGAACTTGTTGGAAGAGAAGATTGATAGATGGATCGATGTCAGTAGGCAGTAGGCAATGGGCAGCTGGCAGTAGTTGGCAGTCGGCAGTACTCCTGCTACTCATTCTCTCCACACTCGGCTGTGCCCGTGAAGAAAAGCCGCGGGTTCCGGAGCGGATTGTGTGGACGTCGGACATCCCGTGGTGGAAGCGCAATAACCTCAGGGTTATCCAAACCAACCTGCCGGCATACGAGGCCAACCTGAACGTCGATTCGCTCGTCGCGGACCTGCAATACTTTTCCGCCAACACGCTTATCATCAATGCGGGAGGCATCATGGCCTTCTATCCCACCAAACTCAAATACCACTACACCAATCCGCACATGCAGCCGGACATGCTGCGCGATGTGATTGAGAAATGCCATAATGCAGGAATTCGCGTGATTGTGCGTTTTGATTTCAGTCGCGCGCACAAGAGTATTTTTGATGAACATCCCAACTGGTTTTACCTTTCGCCAAAAGGGGAGCGAATTATCAATGACGACTTGTACGTCGTGTCCATCAACGCGCCCTATGAACAGGACTGGATGTTCAGGATCGTAGACGAAGTCATTGAAAGCTATCCAATAGACGGCATCTTCATCAATATGCCCGGATACCAAACCCGAAATCCCTACCTGGGCATTTACCATGGCATCGATCAAAATCCGTACGATCAGAAAGCCTTCGCCGAGTTTAGCGGTGGACTGAAACTCCCGCTTGAGGAAAATCCCGACGACCCGGTTTTCAGGAAATACCAGGAATTCAAGCAACACACGATCAATGATCTGATGCGGCGACTGCACGACCTCGTGAAGTCGAAAAACCCACAGATCGCGATCTGTACCTACATGCCTGACTATGTCGACATCATCCGCCATGAGTCGCAAACGACCAACGCCTTGCCGTACTGGCCGCACAATGCGTTTGACAACGTCACCAATACGCGCACATCGTATCCCAACCACATCGTGAGCAACGCGAGCAGTCAGCAGATTTCGTTTCAGTCGCGTTACAACGCCGTGGAGCCTGAGGAGGTCATGATACGATTTTATGAAAACATCGCCAGCGGTTCGGGTCTCGACTTAAGTCTCACCGGCGATTTTCAGGACTATGAAGACGAGCGCAACTACGAGCCCATCCGTGTTGTCTACGCTCATCACAAGAAGTTTGAAGCCTACTACGGCAATTACACGTCCCCGGCGGAGATTCTCGTCATTGCACCTGGCAACTGGCCGGGAGGAGAGGCTGCTCAGGAGTACCGCGGGATACAGTTCATGCTGAAAGAATCGCATCTGCAGTACGACATTATGGAAGCAAGCCAGATCGGGAATCGTGGCGACGCGGTAAAGAAATACAAGCTCATAATCATCCCTGAAATTCCGTCGCTGTCACCTGAGGCCATCGATGCTCTTACAGTTGCGTGCAGGGAAGGTACGAACCTGATTGCAACAAACCGTGCGTTTAGTCGCAACCCTGAAGCACTGCGCGATCTGTTTGGCGCGAAAGCAGATAAGGTTGAACACGATGGCGCAGGGTTTTATCTCAGTCCCACAGACAAATCAGTGTTCAAGCGC
>QGUY01000016.1 GCA_003242315.1 Bacteroidota bacterium | reverse complement strand
CTCGTAGCCTGCCCTGAAGTCGCCGGACGACTGAATTGCTTCCGGATCGAGACCCGTAATGTCCCTGTACAGGATGGCCACATTCCGGCATGCAGCTGTCAGCGACAGACCCTTGACAAAGCTCAACCCTGGAACTCTTTGTAAAGCGTTCGAGAAGTTGTACGTCAATGAGATGTTGCGGAGCTTAATGAAGTCTGACTTGAATGTGAACGGATCTCCGATTTGCAGGTTCCTGTAATCAGCATAGAAACCCTGAAGGTCCGTTACGGCAGTCGTGTTAGGTTCTCCTGAGCTTGCATACACACCTTTCATCACGATTCCGTTCTCACCTTCACGACGTCCTTCGAGCGACATGACGGAAAGACCCTGACGCAGCATGTTCAAGTGTGTCGAAGACAACATGGTACCACCAAACTTGTAGTCGATATGGATGCCAAGTGTAAAATTCTTATAGGTGATCCGGTTATTCCAGCCGCCGACATGCTTGGGTATCGAGCTACCTACAGGCAGGAAGCCATTGGTCTTCTCGGCTCCGGGCGTACTTGCATCGGTCGCAAGAAGTCGTCCCTGGTCGCTGACCAGAATCTGACCTTGCGCATTTCTCTTATATGACCTGGTGTACAGCTGGTTCATAGCCAAGCCTTCCGTGTAGCGAAGTTCTCCGAGGAACTCGTTACCTGTACCGTTGAAGTAAATGACGAGCAACGTTCCGCTTTCATTACCGACATCGAGGACCTCAGTTGAGAGGTAGGCATTGTTCCAGGATGTCGTCCAGCTAAAGTCTGCCGTTTCGATCGGAGTTACTTCGATCAAAGTTTCAACACCGCGGTTCTGGAGTGAAGCTTTGTTTTCCCTCACGTTGTTGAAACCTGATGCATTCGAGATCGCAACGTCGATGATTTGGTCTGTCGTCACTTTGTCGAACGCAGCAACATCGAGTAAGACCTTGTTGTTGAACAAGCGCATTTCAAGACCGATTTCCTTTTCCGTTACGGTAAACGGCTGCAAGTTGGGATTGGGCGCGAGAGAACCACTAAGCCCTGCCAGCCATTGTCGGTTGAAGGCGTTACTATTGATAGAATAGGTAAGGACACCGTCGTACGGATTCACGCCATTCGCGCTGCCGACCTGTGCCCATGACGCGCGCAGTTTACCGTAGGAGAGCCAGCTCTGATCGTTCAGAAGTTCCGAGAAAATGAAACTACCTGACACCGAGGGATAGAACTTGCTGTTCTTGTCGGGATTCAGTACGGAGAACCAGTCATTTCGTGCCGTGAAGTTCAAATACAACATTCCGTTGTAACCAAACTCAGCCCAACCGTAGAGCGAGTTGACCCGGCTACGGGTGAAGACGTAACCTGCGATGTTCTGATTGCGAAGCGTTCCGACCGACAATGCATACAGGTCAGGCGCAATAAAGTTGCTCGCGTTTTGTTCATTGCGTTGGAACTTCGTTCGCCAGGTGTTGCCTCCGAAGGCGGCGTCAACCGAAAACTTTCCGAATTCTTTGCTACCTCCCAGGAGGAAATCAGCGTTGATGTCTGTTGCTTGGTCTTGCTGAATATTATAGTTGCCCCGATAGGTTCCATCGCCATTTAATAGCGTCGAGGAACCGGTACCATTGAGCTGGTTCCATTCCATGAAGTTGTTTGCCAGGTCATAATTGAACCGTCCCTGGATATAGAGCCAGTCGGCAAATTGGTATCGCAGCGTTGCAGTCCCGAGGAGACGATTTCTGTCGTCATTGAAAAACTGCCCCTTTTGCATTGCATAATACGGGTTGTTAATCGTTCCCAGGAAACCGTTGGTTTTATATTCACCGCCCGTCACAGGATCTATGGCATGGTCTCTGAACGCTTCAAGCGGCGTGGAGATGGCGAGGCGCGTGAAGAAGTTTATAGGACCATCGCCTTGCGTACCGATCATCGGAGGGTTGATGTTTTCTTCATCCGCATAGTTGATATTCAGCTGCATCGAGAGCTTCTCGGTAACGTTGTGGTTTATGCCCACATTGAAAATTCTCTTTTTGTATTCGTTGTCCGGCACAATACCCTTCGCATCTGTATTGGAGAATGACACTCGGAAATTTCCTTTATCGCTACCACCGGAGAGGCCGATGGTGTTGGTCCAGTTGGTTCCTGCACGAAGGAAGTCGAACAGCCGGTTGGGATAAGCAGAATACGGATACATTTCACCGTCAAAGTTGATCGTCGGCTCGCCATCGAGGCGTTCGCCGAAGCCGAACTGACCGGCAGCCTGGGCTTCACCCTGCGTCTTGGGTCTCACCCCCCCGGTTCCCATACCGTATTCCGTCTGCGTGATTTCATCGAGGAAGTTCAGCGCATGCGATGACGTGAAACTCGAGGTAAAGTCAACGCCGAGTGCCTGGTTCTTGCTTCCGGACTTGGTCGTTATGATGATAGCGCCGTTTGCCGCGCGTGACCCGTAGATAGCAGCAGCGGTCGCACCCTTAAGGACCGTCATGCTCTCGATGTCGTCAGGGTTGATGTTCTGCAGGTTGTCTCCGCGGTCGCGTTGCGATACCGGACCATTACCATTCGTACCACGGGCACCCTGATCCATGGGCAAACCGTTAATGACGATGAGAGGAGCGTTGTTCGCACCAGCGAATGCAGCCTGACCACGAAGGCGTATCTGCACGCTGGCACCAGCCCCCGCAGCGGGCGGCGTGATGTTAAGGCCGGCTACCTTACCTTCGAGCGACTCCATAATGTTGGTCGTGCGGTGAGTAACGAGCTCATCCGTCTTCACTGAAGTCGCGGCATAACCGAGCTTCTTCGATTCCTTTTCCACGCCGAGCGCTGTGACGACGACCTCCTGCAGGGAGTGGACGTCGGGAGACATCGACAAGTCAATGACTGTCCGTCCACCAACCGTCACTTCCACCGTGCCGTAGCCCACGAATGAAAAGACCAGGATGCTGTTTTCGCTCGGCACGTCAAGCGAGTACCGACCATCAGCGTCAGTCGACGTACCAATTGCTGTCCCTTTAACAACTACGTTCACTCCGGGAAAGGGACTTCCCGTTTCGTCTGTCACGCGGCCACTTACACCAATAAGGGCCAGGGCACTGGATTCATCTGTAAGCGATGGGGGTTCGGCTGCCCGCGCCATCCCCACGTTGACCAGCAATAAAATGCTGCACAACAAGTAGAGCTGCTTCATCTTTTAGGGTTTAGTTATGATTAGGGTTTAAAGCGTTGATTCACAGATGTTTGGCTCTTGCCCTACCACGAAGCTCGTACGACACAATGGAATAAAAGTAAAAAATACACTTATTCCCCACTTCCAAAATTGACCAGCGAAAGATTTTGAACAATCGATTGCGGTGACCTTTGCGGCGAGGGGCAGGCGCCGAGTTAGCCACGGACTCGTGGAGGTAGCGTACAACGTGCCAACCGTCAGGTATACACGACCTCAACACACGCGCACATCAACGCATCAAACAATCATCTCCCAACGTTGAGACGTCTAAACTCTCCAGGCGTATATCCCGTGAATTTCTTGAATGTTGTCGAGAAGTGTTGTGAAGAATAAAATCCGGTTTCGAGCGCAATGTCTGTGATGTTGGCGTTGGTACGCTTCAGCTTCTTGATGGTTTCTGATATTCTGATCTTGATAAGATAGTTGAGCGGAGAAAAGCCTGTATATCGCTTAACCTTTTCTGTGAATGCCGTTGTACCCAATCCGAAAAGTGAGGCCATCTCTTCCACAGTCCACTGGTAGGCGAGATTGCTTCGGAGGATTTCGTCCAGCTGCAGTACAAGTTCCGGTGTATCCCTGCGAACGCTCGATTGTATTTTCGACTGACGGGCCGCAAGTATAAGAAGGGAGTCGAGCAAATGGTTGACCCGTGTGAGATACCCCAGTTCCTGGCCCATGATTTCTGAATGCAACTGCTGAAGCATATTGAGCCCCTCTCCCATCTTCAGCACTTTGACATCGGTAGAGGACAGAATCTTACCGATATTCTGCTGATCGCAGGAAGAAAGGGTGCTCCACTTGCCCAGGGCAATTCCGCCTTTTTTTCTTACTCCGGCTTCAAGGTGCACCCACATTAGCGTCCCAATGTCGAGGAAGCCCATTGCGCCTCCGATATCCTGACCAGGAAGCACGACGGCAATGTCGCCAGGATAAAGCGAAACAAGCTTTCTGTCGATGAGCCATTCAAATTTGCCTTCAACAATGTAATAGAGGCGCAATGTCGTAGAAGTGACACAGGGAAACGTATCAAACTTGACCGTGGTGTTTTTCCTGAGCTCGAATTCGCGCAAATGCGGCAAATTCACCAATTCGTCAGATATTCCGTATTGAAACGAAAACGGATTCATAAGTCGTCTTCAAGAATGACCCGAAGCGTCGGCTCTTACCGAAACAGCAAGGGCGCGAAGCTGCACAGATTGTGACGCCAAACCGGCCATGTGTGTCCACCTGGGTGCTCCGTGTACGAATACTTAATTCCCATCTCATCAAACTTCGCCATCATGATCTTACAGTTCTCATAGGCGATGTCTTCCTTCCCGCCCATCGCAATCCAAAAGCTTTTGAGATTGCTGTTAATTGTAGCCGCATTCTCCTTCATGAATGCGTATTCCGGATCCGAAACCATGGGTTGATTACTCCACCATCCCGAACTGAATACGCCGAGATAGCTGAACATATCCGTATTTCTTACGCCAGTGTGCAGGGTATGGAGCCCACCCATCGACAAACCTGCAAGAGCTCTATTGGCAGCACCTGGTGCCACCCGGAAGTTACTCTCCACGAAGGGGATCACTACCTCCTTGAGTTCCATGCTGAACATCACAAGCGATTGCTGTCCGAAGGCACCGCGTCCGGATGGTCCCATGTTGGCGTCGACCATCACGATGAGCATCGGCACCGCTTTGTTTTCGGCAATTAGGTTATCGAGAATCAGATCAGTGTTGCCCTGTGTTGCCCATCCTCTCTCGTCTTCTCCTCCTCCATGCAGAATGTACAACACAGGATAGCGTTTATCTGTGTTGGTGTCATATCCGGGCGGTGTGTATACATAAAACCTTCTCCACGATCCGGCAACCGAAGAGTAATAGCGCTTAATTCTGATATCTCCGTGAGGAACATCTTTGATCGCGTAATAATCGTCACCCGGGAAAGGTATTTCAATGCCGCTTGCCATGCGCCCCATTCCATAGAACGTCTCGCTTGCCGGATCGGCTACCGCAACACCATCGATTAACAGGGAATAATAGTGAAAGCCCGGACCAATAGAATCGGTTACAACTTCCCAAACACCTTGCGCGTCTTTCACGAGGTCATACTTCTTGCCGAGATCAATCTGCACGCGTTGCGCCTCAGGAGCATTGATGCGGAAGAGAACCCGACTTCCCGGCAGTATCCTGGGAAATTTTGCCGACCTCACATTCGTGGAAGCTGCCGTTCCCAATACGGTATACTTCGACAAACTCGACTTGTT
Source organism: Bacteroidota bacterium (assembly GCA_003242315.1). Lineage (GTDB taxonomy): Bacteria > Bacteroidota > Bacteroidia > Cytophagales > Cyclobacteriaceae > ZC4RG29. Next base: position 21,252 of record QGUY01000016.1, on the reverse strand, counting down.
GACCGGCTTGAACAACAGTTGAGAAAACATGTACAAATCGTTCTTCCAAACGTTAAAATCGTGACCTCCGGGTTCTACATAGTATATATGGGGAATGTCATGTTTCTCGAGATAATCGTGAAGCCGCTGGCTGAACATGATCAGGTTATCATCGAGGCCACATGAAATCCACAGCAACTTCAACTGCTCTTCTGTCTTTCGGGGATCAGGTACCAATTCTTCCGGGGTCTTTGTATTGGGCGCTGAAGAAAAGCCCCCGATCCATGCGAAGCGGTCGAGATTGCCCAGACCAAAGTTTAGCGACTGTCCCCCGCCCATGGACAAACCTGCAATAGCACGATGCTCACGGTCTTTTAACACAGGGAAATTCTTTTCGATATAAGGAATGAGATCATTCAGCAGATCCTTCTCGAACGTCGCGAACGCCTGCACCCTTTCTGGCTCAAATACATTACCGCCCGCCCGGTCATCCTTCATTGCCCTTCCATTGGGCATTACAACGATCATGGGACTCAGCTTCCCTTGCGCATAAAGGTTATCGAGTATCACTGGAACGTCGGCGCCCTTAAGCCATTCCTTCTCATCTCCACCAATACCGTGCAGCAGGTACAGCACTGGGTACTTTTTCCGCTTTGAATAGCCCGGGGGAGTGTAGATGAGTGCTTTGCGATTAACACCAACCGTTTTTGAGGGGTACATAATGGAATCGAGCTTGCCACGAACTATGTTTTCACGGCGCACGTCAAAGCCTTCAGGAGCGCGAATTTCCAGTTGTTGCGCAATGGCGCCCGATTTAATAATCAAGAAGATCGAAATTACGAGTAACCCTCTTTTCATAATCATGCTTTATGATATGCTCCCCCGCCGACACCCATTCCGTTTAGCAACCTCACGGTCAAACCATGGGGCACAGTCAGGGTATCGGGGTCGGGGACTGGTTCCTTACTTATTCTGTAAGATATAGATATTTGTGTAAAAATGACACGTTTTTTTGTGTCATTTTTACACAAATAATTTTCGAGATGACCCTGCGATTTGCATTAGGCAGGGGTACGAAAATGCAGAATAATGTACTGAACCAGATCAAGAATCTCCCCAGGGTACTGTGCTTAGAACAGCCCTGAGCAGATGATGGTGATGAGCGGGGTAATGTAATCCTTCAGGTGAAGCCTTAACTCTTTCAGTGACTTGGTAAGGTGATATTGGATCGCCTTCTCAGACAGGTTTAGTGCTTTTGATATCTCAGGGAGAGATTTACCCTGGAGCCTGTTCAGCATGAATACAGCCTTCGTTTTTTCAGGCAGGCGCTCCATGCCCTGCTCAAGTGCATCGGCCAATAAGTCATAGTCAATATCCAGTTGCGTCTGGTTGGCGGACTTTGGAATGAACACACCGTAATGGTTCCAGTATTTCTTATGGTTTATCAGACTACGGATGTATTTTATAGTCCTGTACTTAAGCGCTGTAAAGAGATATGTTTTAAAATTCTCAATTTGCCTGTCGCCCCTGTTGTGCCAGATATCCGTGAAAACTTCCTGAACAATCTCCTTGGCTTCCTCATTCGAAAACACCCTGCTCTTAACGAAGCAATGGGCTTGCTTCCAATAGCGAAGGAATAATACCTCGAACGCGCCTTCCTCGCCTCGTCTCAAGGCTTCGGTCAATTCGGAGTCGGTACGATTATGAAAAGCATCGGCATTATGGTGGAGCGCTTTCATCGCAGGCCTGGATACAACGCGCAATTAAATATTGCGCTACTATTGAACACCTCATCCAAGGTCAGAAATTATACTTCTGCCATTAAGGCAAGATAGAATAATACCCCAGCAATTGCAATCGATATAAATTTTTTTGGTTACGGTTTAGGAAGAATTGATCGTTGTGGGACTAATATGATGTCATGAGACGAAAAGCTTTCAAGGAGGTACTGAGAAAATACCTCGATGGCTCGGCTACGCCCGACGAAAAACAGCTGGTTGAGGAGTGGTTCGAGGCCATGGGAGGAAATGATCACCACATGACCGACGCGGAGGAGTCGGAATTATTCAACCATTACTCCGAGAAGGTTCTTAAAAAGGTCTACCTCGAAGAGAACGAAAAAGCAGCACCGATCTTTTCCCTGAGGAGCGCCTGGGTAAGGGCGGCTGCTCTGGTCTTAGTAGTCCTTACGCCGCTCCTGTACCTATATACGAATCACGTCTGGGAGACAGGAAAGGATTTCGTGGTAAGCACTCCGGACCTTACTAACGGTAAGATCGTCAATACGCAAGCCTCGGCTATGACGGTCATACTTAGTGACGGAAGTCATGTAGTGTTGAATCCCGGCGCGGCCATTATCCTCGATGCCGAATTTGGAGATAGAATACGGGAATTGAACCTTGCAGGCGAGGCATTTTTTGATGTCAAACGAGATTCCCTCCGGCCCTTTGTGGTGAAAACGGGAGATCTGATTACAACGGTGCTGGGAACCAGCTTCACCGTTAAAGCAAATCCGTTGGATGATAATGTTACAGTGACAGTAAAAACGGGAAAGGTCTCGTTGCAGCCGGTCTCCACCGAAGCGACCGATCAGACGGGAAAGCACATCCTGACTCAAAATCAACAAGTAGTGTATAATGTCAAAGATCGCACATTCTTAAAGAAGGAATTAGGGACCGACATGCCAGTCCCGGAACCGGCAACTACCAAGAGGCAGCGTTTCAACGAGGCTCCCGTAAAGGAGATCTTGCAGGCACTGGAGAACATTCATAGGACACGAATATTGTTCGAAGAAGATGCTTTTCGCGGCTGTCGGCTGAGTACTTCGATTTCTGCAGAGGAAAACCTCTTTATGAGGCTTGATATTATTTGCAAAGCGATCGGCGCTACCTACAAGGTAGATGGTGTTTCAATTCAGGTAACCGGAAAATCCTGTGATGCTATGGACAATAATAAAACAGATAAGATGGACCCCTAGAAAAAAAGCAGGCCTGAAATGTGGCGACATCTCAGGCCCTGAGTGTACTTGATGACAAGTACAAGTTTTGATAATTAAAAGCATATAAAAGTATGAAAAAGAATGTACTGTTTAAAGATTTTGTCTGGCGTTTTATGAAACTGGGGGTTGCCCCGATATTAATCATCACGGCATTTGCCTCTATCGTGAATGCGACGAGCTTGAGGGGCCAGGAAATTCTGGATACCCGGATTTCCCTCAAGGCGGAGCGGATGGAGATTAGCAAGATATTACTGGAAATTGAAAGGCAAGCCGACTGTCATTTCACCTATCAGGGTAGCGAGATCGATGCCGAAAAAAGAGTAACGCTTCTTGCAACGAACGAGGATTTGCGAAGCGTTTTGAGGAAACTGTTTAAGAATACAATCCGATTCCACGTTATCGAAAATGAGATCATTCTCATTCCTTCGGGGCAGGCATGGCAGCGCAACGAAAGCGTACCTGAAAAAAATATTCCGGCTATAGGAGCACTTAGCCTACAGGTTTCCGGCGTGGTGACAACCAGCCAGGGCGAGCCTTTACCGGGTGTGAATGTCCTGGAGAAGAATACCGTGAATGGCACAACCACAGACGCCAATGGCGAGTATTCACTGGTGGTGAGAGACGAAAATGCCGTCTTGATATTCTCATTCATTGGCTTTGTAACCCAGGAAGTACCTCTTCAAGGCAGGAGTCAGGTCAATGTTGAACTGGCTGAGGATGTCCAGAGCCTCAGTGAAGTAGTTGTGGTGGGATATGGTGAACAGAAGAAGAGTGACATCACGGGATCCATTGCATCGCTACCCAAGGAGCGCCTGGAGATGGTGCCTAACACAACTGTGGCCCAGGCATTGCAGGGGTCGATCCCTGGGGTGATGGTCATGAATACGGGTGCCGGCGCCGAGCCCAACATGGAGATCATGATTAGGGGCCGGAATTCCATAGCAGCGAATAATGCACCGTTGGTAGTTGTTGACGGAATCCCTTATGGAGGCAACTTGACGGACCTGAACCCTGCGGATATTGAATCCATTGAAGTGCTAAAAGATGGATCCGCTGCGGCTATTTACGGATCACGAGGGGCGAATGGCGTTATCCTGATCACTACCAAGCAAGGGATAGAAGGTCCGCCGACTATATCGTATGACGGATACTTTTCTGTGCAGGAGTTCACCAACATGCCGACATACCTGGATGGCCCCGGATTTTATGAGTTCAAGAATCAAAGGTTAGTTTCCGGAGTAACGGCATCCGAAAGAGCCGTGTACGAGTCAGGCGAATGGGTGAACTGGCCTGAATTGGCGACGCGTCAGGGACTTGCCCAGCAACACAATCTCTCCTTGTCAGGAGGGTTTGGAAGAACCTCATATTTTATCTCGGGCGGTTTGATGGATGTTCGCGGAATTGTAATTAACGACGATTTCTTCAGAGCGACAGGGCGATTCAATCTCGATTCCAGGGTAACTGATTGGCTGACCGTAGGTACCCGCACGCAATTGACATACACGGACAAGAGCGGGGTGTCCCCGGACATGTGGAACGTATTTCTTGCGAACCCACTATCCACTCCCTACAACGAGGATGGTACGCTAACTATCATTCCCAGTGCCGATGATCCAGCGCGGGGAAATTCCCTGCAGGAGACCCTGTACAAGAATGATGATGGATCCACGAGGATAGTGGCGAATTTCTTTGCCGCCATCGACTTTGAGAAAGTGGTTCCCGGATTGGAATTCAGATTTAACTACGGATTGACCGACAAGTCGAGCCACGACAACACCTACATGGGACGTGACACCTATAACGGCATGGTTGCCCAGGGAAGGGCGATCCTCAACAACATCGCAGACAATAGTAGCGTCGTTGAAAACATATTATCATACAAGAAAGAATTAGGATCGCATTCCCTGTTTGCCACAGCGCTTTTCAGTGTCCAAAAGGACAAGTTTACGTCGCAGACCGTCGAGATGGCGGGGTTCCCCAACGATCTTCTGACGTGGTACGCTGGAGGACAGGCGGGATTCACACAGACATCATTTGATTATACAGAGTCCACCCTGGCCTCGTGGATGTTCCGCCTGAACTACTCCTATGACAGCCGCTTTCTGCTTACGTTGACAGGAAGACGGGACGGTTATTCAGGATTTGGCGCGGCTACCAAATGGGGTACGTTCCCTTCGGTAGCGGTCGGATGGAATATTGTCTATGAGGAGTTCTTCCCGTGGAAAGACCTGTTCACCGAGTTTAAGCTGAGAGGTTCCTATGGACTAAACGGCAACCAGGCCGTGGGATCCTATCAGTCCATGGGCAGATTAGCGGAAGAGAACAATCTCGCAGGCAACACCACGATGCCCGGATACTTTCCCAGCACACTGGGACAACCTGATCTCGGATGGGAAACCTCCAAATCGTTGAATATTGGCCTGGATTTTGGCATCCTGGATAACAGGATCACGGGTGACATTAATGTCTTTAGTACCGACACGCAGGACCTGCTCCTCTACAGATCGATATCCATGGTTCACGGAATCACTTCCATTCTGCAGAACATTGGAAAGGTCGCGAACAGAGGTGTTGAATTTTCGGTCCATTCCAGAAATATCGTGGCTAAGGATTTTTCCTGGACTACTTCTGGCAACATATCCTATGTCAAGAACAAGATCGTTGATTTGTATGGAGACGGTCTGGACGATGTCGCCAACGCGTGGTTCATTGGCAAGCCTATACGGGTCAACTACGACTACGTATTCGACGGGGTGTGGCAGCTAAGCGAAGCCGCTACCGCTGCGGAATGGGGCACCGAGCCGGGATTCATAAAAATTAAGGATATAAACTCTGATAATAAGATCACTCCCGACGACAGGCAAATCATCGGCCAGCAGGATCCCAAAATGCTGTGGGGATTGACCAACATGTTTACCTACAGGAATTTCAGCCTTACGGTTTTTGTGCATGGGGTTCATGGGGTCACCAAGGAGAATGTCTTGATGGACGATGAAATCGTCACGGCAGGCGTTCGCCGCAACACCATCGTTAAAAACTGGTGGACACCTGACAACCCTAGCAATGAATGGTATAAGAACCATTTGAATGCCCACCTCATGTCAGGTGTAACTGCGCCTATCTATGAAGATGCAAGTTTTGTACGATTGAAGGATGTCACGTTGTCTTATGACCTTCCTCTTGACCTGATCCAGAAATTCGGCGGAAAGAAATTCCGGGTATACGCCACAGGCAGAAACCTGGTCACGTGGACATCATGGAGGGGGCTGGATCCTGAATTGGAAGATCAGCGATCAATCCCGCTGCAGCGTGAATATGTTCTGGGATTACAGATCGGGCTTTAATACTCGGATCGCTGATACCAAAATCATTGTTATGTAATTTCAAAAATACGACTATGAAATTCAAGAATATAATTGCAGTTACGTTGGCATTCTTCCAATTAGCAGGGTGCTCATACAACCTTGAGGAAAACCCTCCGCACATCATCACCTCTGACTTGTTGTATAGCGACTACTCTGGATTCGATACCGGCATCAGCGGTGCATACTCCAAGATCAGGGAGGAGATCAGGAGTGCTGATATGCCCTTTCAGGTGTTTGTGACGGGCACGGATAATATGTCTCCAAATTACATTTGGGGCTTTGGAAACGTTGCCTCGAAATGGGGGGCCTTGAACAACTCTCAGGATGAAACGCTGAACGAAACATTTGCGTGGCTCTACAGCATCGTCAACGCTGCGAATACCATCATCGACCGCGCAGCGAGGGAAGGTGTCGACTGGAGTAGAGGACCAGGAAGCGAAACACAGAATATGAACTACATTATCGCTGAGGCGCGTGCGATTCGCGGCTGGGCATACCGGCATCTCACTTACCTGTGGGGAGATGTTCCGCTTTCACTGGTCGAATCAACGGGCAGTACCATTAAAACTGATTGGGAAAGGACTCCGGTAGACGAAGTGAGGGCGCAGATAATAGCTGACTTTGAATTCGCGCAACAGTATCTTCCTGTCGAGCCCATTCCGGGGCGGATGAGCAAGGGCGCCGTTCAGACTTTTCTTGCCGAGATGTATCTCGTCGTGGACGATCCCGCCAGCGCCCTGCACTGGGCGGATCAGGTCATCAACACGCCCGAGTATAAACTTATCACAGAACGATATGGTATAAAGAAGGACGAGCCTGGAGTTCCCTTTATGGACATGTTCTATCAAGGAAACAAGAACAGGGAGGAGGGCAACACCGAAGCGTTGTGGGTATGGCAATTCGGTTATCAGCAGGTAGGCGGCGGTGTGAGCCCTCGTCCCCGTGCTATGCATCTTCAAAGATACATGGATATTGTCATCAATGGTGTGCAGCCGCTGCAGATCACCTTTGAAAGAGGTGGAAGAGGAAAGGCCTATACGGCGCCCACGAAGTGGTGGATTGAGTCCTATGAACCCCAGGATGACAGGGCCACTAACTTCGCCATCAGGAAATGGTTCATCCTGAAGAATGCCGAAGAAAACGCGCCCTTCCCCGCTGACAGACTACCCGCTGGCTATTCGTATGGCGATACTATTAAACTGAACTGGAGCGAGCCCATCACGCCGGACAGATGGGAGGTAAACGACTGGCCGTTTTCACGCAAACATGAAGGAAGTATTCCCGACAACGTCGCTTCGGATTTCAACTATGACGATTATATCGCAACCCGCCTCGCTGATACGTACCTGCTGAAAGCAGAAGCGCAGTTCAAGCTTGGCGACCTGCCTGGAGCTGCCGAAACGATCAATATTATCAGGAGCAGGTCGAATGCAAGTGCGGTTGATGCTAGCGATATCGATATCGACTTTATCCTGGATGAACGTTCACGGGAATTGTTCAATGAAGAGTATCGCAGATATACCTTGTTGAGAACCGGAAAATGGCTGGAACGGACCCGTAAGTACAACACCTTTGGCGGACAGTTCATCAGCGAACGCGACGTTCTGTTCCCTATACCGCAGGCAGTCATTGATGCGAACCTCACCAAACCAATGCCCCAGAATCCGGGCTTCGATGAGTAGGACGTAGTCGTACCGTTACCCATGGTGAACTTCCCTTTGGCTGCGTCACGAAACGGCCAAAGGGAAGTCGCCATATTTGCCCATATCCCCTCCCCTTACTTCTTCTTTTTTTACTTCAGACCTACTTACCGACTAGCCTATTACCGTTTGCTCAAATAACTCTCACGCAACTTCCGTAATTCTGGTAAATTAGCCGGTAAGTTAACCTCATGACCTCATGAACCTCTTAGCGATGAGACAAACTGCTCTGATCGGAGTACCCGTCGCCATTCTGATGACAATGGCGTATTGCACTCGCACGCCGGAATGGCACACGAAAAATGAAGAACTGATCGCAAAATATGATCTAACCAAAAGGGAGCTTTCGGGAATTCCCGAATCTTCCCTGGAGCCCGATCTCGAACCCGGAACCGTAAAAAGTTTGGAAAGTCTGCCACAAGTAGAACTTCATCCGAATGTCCGTGCGACCATCTCCTGGGGAACAGGCGTCATGTTATCAATGCTTGAGCTGGCTCCCCATACGGAAATTCCGGAAGAAGTACTTCCTGCCGACAGATTTGTCTTTGTTCTGGAAGGATCAATCAGTCAGCTTATCAATGGAACGCCCGTCACCATGATTTCGCGCGACAGGGAGGAGCCGGATGGCATTCACAGCACAACACCCAGAACCGACTTTTTATACCTGGAAGAGGGTGCCAGGAGCGCTGTGATCGCGGGAGACTCCGGTGCGAAATTGCTCGAGGTCTACAGTCCTCAACGCCTTGACTACCTGCAAAAAGCAGGCGTCAAAGGACTCCCGAATAGTATACAACGCGTGAAGAATACCGCTGAATCGAATATCGTAGCTGGCAAGGTGTACGACTTGTACGACATGCAACGCACGAAACTTTCACAGGGTGTGTACGGGATAATTCTCTCCGCAAAGCAGATGCAGTTGAGTTTTGTGTCAATGGAACCAGGAACGACATTCTCTCCCCATATCCATCCGGAAGAACAACTGGAGCTGGTTCTGCGCGGTGATTGCCGCAAACTTGTTCTTGATGAAAAACAAGAGTTGAAATCAAATGATCTCTTGCGCATTCCCGGTAATATGGTTCACGGAGCAGAAGCGGGTGCCGTTGGCTATGACGCATTAAGCATCTTCTGGCCCGTTCGTCCTGACTACCTGGATATGGCTGCAGCTGCAACACGGGCGTTCCGCGCCATCATCCCGGAAGACGCTCAGTTGGAACTGGTGGTAGATGGGAAAAAAACCAAGCCTGAACTGCATTTCACGGAAGGTCCAAAGTGGATGAACGGCAAGCTCTATTTTTCGAACATGTATTTCGATCAAGACTTCAATGCGGACCCCAGGAGAAGTTCAACCGTAGAACTTGATCCTTCCGGTAGCTATAGGAACATCACCGAAGGAAAAATGCAGACGAATGGGCTATACCCATACAAAAACGGGAACCTCCTGGTGTGCGACATGATGGGTCACAGGATAGTTGAAATGACCACGACCGGGAAAGTGGTGAGGGTGGTTGTAGACAGCTATGACGGAAAACCTATTGACGGCCCTAACGATATCGTCGTCGATTCCAAGGGTGGATTTTATTTCACGGATCCGCAGTTTACCATGGAACCGGAAAAATCACAACCCGGCCGGGCAGTTTACTATGTTTCAAGCAACGGTAAGATAACGCGACTTCTGGAGCCAAACGCTTTTGCTATGCCGAACGGAATTGTCCTTTCACCGGATGGAAAAACACTCTATATCAACAACTGCTATGACGATGAGACCTGGTATCCTGTGGATAGCGACAAGGACAACCACATCTGGGCCTACGATGTGAACGCCGACGGCACGATAAGCAACGGTCGAAAATTTGCCACATTGCTTCTTACTGAGAATGTACTTGACCGAAAAGGCAAGTCGTCAAGCGCTGACGGCATGACTATAGACAAAGCGGGCAACTTGTACGTCGCGACCTACTACGGCGTTCAAATCTTCAATCCGGATGGCGAGTTCGTGGGGATGATCAATTTGCCGTCATTTCCGGTAAGCCTGTGTTTTGGGGATGACGACATGAAAACATTATACATCGTCAGCTATAGCAAAGTCTACAGGATACGCACTAACATGGAGGGATTCGTGCAATACTTGTAGACTATCAGCTGATTTTGCTCATTGCTTCCGTTCATGGCGGGCGACCCTCCAAGTATCCATGAACGACTTACACACTGGAATGCGAAAAGGGAATTGATCTCTTTCGCCGTCGGTCACCCCTTACCCCTAGAAGGGGCCACCGTGCCGCCATTGCACGCAGGATTCCTTTAGGGAATCAAAGGGCGAGGGCGGGAGAAGTCAACGGCGCGACTTCAACACCTCAACACATCAACACATCAACACGTCAACACGTCAACACATCAACCCAAAGTCACGGCTGATCATCATCGCCCGTAACATAATAACCCCTCCATTTGTATTCCTTCGCGAGCGCCGAGGCTGCTGGCCACGCTATCTGATGCTGAGGACTTGCCACCCACTTTCTGCGGTTTTCTTCAGTGTCAAATGAAATTTGAATCTGGTAATTGTAGGTGGTTACTTCTCCTTGTATCTCTTTGGTAAGATCTTCCGGGAACAAACGCAAACATTTTGAGCCGAGATAACCCTCCTGCACGACCATCGCAGGAACGTAGATTGAGTGATACATTTTCTCAAAAGCCTCGGCATTTTCTTTAGCGACAACAAAATCCATCTGCAAGACCATAGCTTTCGGAGCCGTTTGGCTCTTCGTTGCCACGCCGATCACCAATACCTCAAGGTCGTCTCTGCCTTCATTAGATAAGATGAGCGTTTCGCCCGACTTGCCATAGAAGGCATCGTCTGCTTTAATAGTCGTTTTTGAACCGTCAATGGTAACGGAACCGCTTCCCTTCACCACATAATACACTTCCTCAACATCTTTCAGACTGTGTGCGTTCGTGCTGCTGTTGGCGGAAATGACAAGGTGATCCACATAGCTCCAGTCGGTGCTGAACACATCAGGTCCAAAAATTCGCCTGTATAGAACGCCCTCCGCCGGATAACTCGGAGTATTTGGCTTGAGCTTTTCACGTTCCAACCTGCCTGACACAAACACAGGCGTAGCATCCAGCTTAGCGCCCACGCGTGCATCGCCCAGATCGAAGGCATCTCCCCTACCCTTGACACTGCTGACCGCAAAGTTCAGCCAGCGGATACTTTCACCGGACGGATTGTAGATCGCATGCGAGTCGCCCATCTTGCACGGAACAACGGCGGGCGCTTTAATTTTTGAGGTGCGGCCGTTGATTGTGAATTCAGCTTCACCGTTCAGGATTACATACATCTCCTCGATGCTGTGATGAAAATGGTGGCCGATACCCGACTTCGGGGCGATAGTGCCTGCATGCAGGTAAAGAAAATTGGCTGATAATTCATCACGACCTATCAATTGTGTGAAACCCATTTTCCCGGCGCCAGCATGAACCGCCGACAATTCCCTATACCGGGCGGGATCATTGTGCACAACACGGTCAGGAGACTGAGCGACGGCCCATGTCCCAATGAGGCAGAGAATTATTGCAAACACTGTTTTCATGGTATCGGTGGGTTATATGATCATTCGTCATTCGACAGTGAATACACCACATATCCTTTGGGCAACGCTCCCTCCTTCTTCGAATGATTGTAACTGTCTGGCCCAAAATTTCCGGTGGCGTTAATTACAAGGTAATCTTTTCCCTTAAAGGTGTACATGCTGGGCTGTGCATTTGACTCATGACTCAACGTTGTCTCCCACAAAATCTTACCGTTGTCTGCGTCAAACGCGTAAAGCTTACCACCCTTGGCAGTGGCAAAAACCACACCTGTGGAAGTAACAATCATGCCCTTCCTTAATGTGCCGCTTGGAGCGCCTTTGGTCTTATCTCCCTGAACGAAAGCTGAATCTTCCCCAACCGGCTGTTGCCATTTGATTGTACCGTTGTTCAGGTCATACGCGAGAATCTTTGACCACGGCGGAGACAACAATCCCATCCAATCAAGTCCGTAGTCCGTTGTGTAGCGGTCGGCGGGGTGCTCCACGCCAGGAGGATAATCCATCATGGCTTGCGCTCGCTGTGCATCCGGCCGTATCTCAACACCCCCTGAATCTACAACGGGTCCCGTTATTTTCGTAGTTACCTGGGGCCATCCGCGAAATGCAAAGCTGCGTGGATTGCCCCCAAGATAGAGGTACAGTGCCCTCAATGTTTCCTCGTCGATATGAACAAAACCGGGCATCGGACCTTTGCCGTTGACCACGGTATTTCTGAAATCACTCCAGAAAAGTCGCTCCCCTACACCCACGAGGGATGGCGCTGCACCGCCCTGCATGTTCTCGCCATGACAGGTCTGGCATGAAGAAGAATACAGCGATTTCACCCTCTTGATTTGATTTTCCGACAGATCAATTTTTGGTGGCGCTACCTTTTCCAGTTTATAGATGGACGCATACTCCTGAGTCAGAATATACATTATCCCGTTCTTCGGATCTGCAGCAGTATTGCCATAGTTGGCACCACCCAACGCGCCGGGCATCATGATGGTCTCATACTTATCGGAAGGCGGTACAAACAAACCTGATTTCGCCGTTTCGAGTCTTTTGTACCATTGCTGCTTGACACTATCTGGTAAATAGGGATTCAATGTCTCCTTCGTCACTTCATGACGTGTGAAATCCGGGAGCGTGGATATAGGTTGCGTGGGCCACGATTGCTCACCAGGCATTTCACTTTTTGGGAAGGGCCTTTCTTCCACCGGGAACAATGGCTCGCCGGTTACTCGGTCGAACACGAACACAAAGCCATGCTTGGTAGCGACGGCTACAGCGTCAATGCTTTTTCCATCCCGCCTTACTGTCAACAGCTGAGGAGCGGACGCCAGATCATAATCCCAGAGATCGTGATGCACAATCTGGTAGTGCCATAAACGTTCACCTGTGCGGGCATTCAACGCCACGAGGCAGTTGCCAAAGAGGTTGGCTCCCAGCCGATCAGCGCCGTAGTAATCGTAAGTAGGAGAGCCAACCGGCAGATAGGCTATTCCCCTTGCTGTATCCACCGTGATCTCACTCCACACATTGGCTCCGCCGACATACTTGTAAGCGTCCTTTGGCCAGGTATCATAACCGTATTCTCCCGGATGCGGAATCGTATGGAATGTCCATTCAAGTTTACCCGTCATAACATTGTAAGCTCTCACGTGACCCGGTGCGGAAAAATAACCCTCTCCCGGCGCAGAGCCGATAATCAACAGGGTGTCATAGATAACACCCGGCATCATGGATTGTATTCGGGTGATCGAGGTTGGATCGCGATCCAGGCCTTCTCTCAAATCCACGTAGCCGTCCTTGCCAAAGCTCATGATCGACTTGCCGGTTACGGCATCGATGGCTTGCAAGGTATGGTTCAGGGTGAACAGGAGACGCTTATCTTTTTTGTCCTTGCTCTCCCAATAGTTCAGACCTCTTCTTGTTATTCCTCTTAATTTGGTATGAATCCATATCTCTTTGCCTGTTGCTACGTTCAGCGCAATCAGGGATGAATTCTTTCCCAGGACGTACATCACCGAATCGACGATAATGGGATTGAAAAAGTAAAAATCGTTGCCCTCCGATGGATACATCCAGGCGACCTTCATGCGATGAACGTTGTCCTTGGTAATTTCGGCGGCGTGAAAATATCTCGACTGTTCCGGAGAGCCGCCGTAATGTGGCCATGATGCTTGCACATGGGCGGAGCCACCTGAATTACAGCCCACATTAAGAAACGCGGGCATCACGGCAATGAACAGGATCGAAATACGGGCGGGTATGTTATTTATGATTGAAATCAATGAATACAACCTCATATCAATTTGGAATAGCATCGTTTGCCGACGTCGCATATAACCCCAGAAGGCACCCTGTAAAACCTCCTGCGACATTTGTCGAAAGAATGTCACCAGAAACAGTTCCTCCTACACTCGTAAAATCGCTTTCATTTGTTGCGTAACTGAAAACATAGTCATCTCCGTTTGCTTCCACCCTCAACCGGACTGGATTTTTGATGTCAATCTTCGCAGTTCCGAGAATCTTGCTGATTATCTCATTGCTCCCCATTTCTTTCCTCTCATTTCGCTGCAGCACAAGGATGTAGTCATTATCCTTCTTAGTGACACCAAAGACATAGTTGAAGGCTTCACTTTGAAGACAGACAATGCCCGCCAGGTCTTTAGATGAATTCGGCTTGTACTCCAATGTAGTGGTGAAGGAGAAGCTGTTGTGCTGCTGGCGATAAAAAAGAGTGGACGTTGGCTTGAGTTCCTTTATGTTCGCTGCAAAGGGATTTATGGCAAGCCCTTTCTTTGTTCGTGCGATAAAAGCTTCACGGGGTCCGCGAAGTCCGATCCACCTGTAGTCCAGCTTATCTGACGTGAAATTCTCTGTATAGGTAAAGTTTCCATTCGGGAAGAAACCGTTTTGGCCGGTCTTGTTCTCCACACCGGCAGGCATCTTCAGTTTTGGTTTCATAGGAACAAGTCCATTCACAAAGACGGGGAATTCCCCCGACCAGTCGACAGGCAGAATGAACGTTTCGCGGCCGGTATTTACACGATCCTTATTATTCGGTCTTACAGCAAGAAACACACCGTAGTATTTGTTATCCGGCCCCAGAACCAAGTCGGCATGACCAGCCCAATCCACTTTGTTTGCCCTGTCTTTTGGAAAATATCTCTGGGTTAAAATCGGGTTCCCCGGCGCCGGCTTATAAGGGCCTTTAACATTATCGCTTACGAAAATCACTTCGCTATGCCAGCCCCCGGTGCCTCCTTCGGCACACATCAAATAGTATCGGCCATTTTTCTTGTACAAATGTGGCGCCTCAATCCAAATGGGTTTTTCGGATATATCGACGCCCCCGTCAACTATGATCTTGTCAGTGCCGGGTATAACCCTATCGTTATCGATGTCATACTCCCAAATCTTAATGACCCGGTGCCCCCGGTAAAGCTCCTTTCCTGGGTCCGGTGCATCATTGTGCACCACATAAGCTTTACCATCATCATCGAAAAACAAAGAAGGATCAATACCGTTGAACGCCAGCTTTACAGGATCGCTCCAGCCTTTCAAGGGGTCTTTCGTTTTCACGACGATATTTCCCAGTCCTCCCGCAAACGCGGTAGTGATCATATAAAAGGTATCGTTATGCGGATTGTATGTGATGCTTGGAGCGTATACGCCGGCGCTGATTCCTGTATCGTGAACATCCAGTTGACTCGTGCGATCAAGCACATGACCGATCTGTGTCCAGTTAACCAGGTCCTTCGAGTGAAAGATGGGAACGCCAGGAAACATCGCAAACGATGAACATACCAGGTAGTAATCGTCCCCTTTACGTGTGATAGCGGGATCCGGATAGCATCCTTGAAGTATGGGATTATAAAATTCGTCGTCCTCCAGAGGATTGTCTTTGTATACCTGGTCATTTCCCTGGTATATCACGTTGGAAAACACTGGCGCACCTTTCGCAGGCTTGACCGTGGATTGTGCTTTTAATTGAAGCGCTGACAGGACAACCAGCGTGACCGTGGCTGACGAGAGAATTACCTTCAGTTTGTTCATGGGCGCAACTTTGCAAATTATTTTGGTGTAAGATAACACGTATACTAAAAGGACCTACCGTTTCCGACCCGTCACGAATTCAAACGCTCCACACTCCGTGGCGTACACGCGCGGCGCAGTATGATCCGCCCCATGGTGTAAAGCATGTGAAAACTACAATCGGGTTGTTGCGCGAAGTGATGTCAATCGCGAAACAGCAGGGGCGCGAGTTGATAGAGGCTTCGTCTCCAGGTCTGGAACTCATGCGCTGTGCCTTCAGATATGTATGACACTGCATTAAACCCAGCCTTCTGGAGTTCTTCCGTAGCTGTCTTTATACGCTCCGGCCTTTCCTTGCTACCGCAACTGAGGAAGATCAACTTTACCTTCGACTTATCCTTAATGTCCTCCGGTGAGTATATCCCGCCACTCAAGAGGGCATAATGCGAGAAGACGTCCGGCTTGTTCAGAGTAATAAGACGCGTTTCCATCCCACCCATTGACAGCCCGGCCATGGCGCGATTAGGCTGATCGGTGAGCGTGCGGAAATTGGCGTCGATGTAGGGAATCAATTCATCGACGAGGACAGTCTGGAACGGTGTAATGTCAAACTGGCGCAGTTGTCCAAACCTGATCTCGTTCGTCATCCCGTACGTCATTACAATGATGAAAGGCTTAATCTTCCCTTCGGCGATCAGGTTATCCATGATCAGGTTGGCCCTTCCCTGGTTAGTCCACGCGGTTTCATCTTCGCCCCAGCCGTGCTGGAGATACAACACAGGATAACGCTTATTCAGGTCTTTGTGATAATCGGGCGGTAAATACACGAAAGCACGACGCGACGTGCCGGTACTCTTCGAGGGGAAAAGAATTTGCACCACCTGACCATGCGGTACGTCCTTCAGCGCATAGAAATCCTGATCGTGGGCCGGGATTTCAATGCCGCTTTCCCACCGCACTGAACCGTAGAAGTTGAGTGTACCCGGATCATTAAACTTACCGCCATCTACAAAGACGTGATAATAGTGAAATCCTTCATCGAGGGGACCTGCGGTTGTACCAGTCCAATACCCATCCGCATCTTTCGTGAGTTTGGTGCCGCCTCTTCCGCCCAGTCCCAGGCTTACTCTCACGCTATCAGCCGCGGGGGCATGAATCCGAAAGCGGGCGTAGCCCTGCGAGTTAACCTGCGGATATTCCTGACCAGGTTGATTGAGCACAGAAGGCTTGAAGTCTTCCTTGATGGGTGGCGGGCTCGTCTGCGCAAAGCAGAATGACGTGGCCATCGCCAGTGCTGTGGCGGCAATGTGGTGACGAATCATGGTTATATAGTGTAGTTGATTACAGAAGACTGTATTCCCTCGCCGTACCGACCCCTTCTACACCGCTCCGACCATCCCGAATATTCCATCAGCACCCACATGGCGTGAGGTTATAAGTGTCTTTTTTACAATTATAGGAAAAATCAAAGACCATATTGGTGGGCTCGCGGAAAAATATTAGAGGCCTATCCCCTCAGGTTGCCGTTCATCACGGGCAGTTGTTGAACCACATAAGACATAGGGCACATAGAGGGCACATAGCTAGCCTACTGCATCCCGCCTACTGCGCACTATTGCTTACTGCCGACCGCCCACTGCCAACGAACTTGCTCTCCGGCGGTCCCAGGTAACACTGGACATCAACACCTGCTTTCCGCAATACGATCTTCTGCAACACGAGCCCCGGATCTATCATCCAATACCTTAGTGTATGCTTTCCGGGTGAAAGTGCTTTGCTCGTGACAACCCGCTTCATGATATTATCGGTGACTGCATCATTCCACCATTTCGGATAGGTCCAGTCGGCAGCAGTGGCGTCTTTGTGGAGGTTCTCGACAACAGGCTCCGATCCATCAATCGAAAACGCAAACAACAATCCATCGTCTTTTTGAAAATTCAATGTGGGCGAAAACCACGCCTCGAGGAAATACTCGCCAGAATCGAGCAACACGATTTCATATTCCAGGTAAGGTCCTTTACCGGGTGTTTGCGGTGTTGATGTAACTGGAGTCGTGGTTATCGCAGAACCTGTACGTCCAAGATTCGGAATCACCTCCCAGGCAATGGTCTTCGTTCCTACCGCTCTCTGATAATTTACTGCGTCAATACTGACAATACCGGCATTCTCTACAAATCCTGATGCGTCGCGCGGCACGTTCTGACGCACCGGGACGGTGATGTTGATTTCGCGGTCTGCTCCTGAAAGGGTAATCGTTCCTTCCGTCGCATTCGCGGGTACCCTGGTCCAGTCGATGCCAACATAAACTCTTTCGTCATACCTGACGGTACCTTCCCTTGCAGAAAGTTTTATCCATTCCTGCTTTGGCGTGATGGTGTAATGAAGGGGTTCAGAACCCGTATTGAAGATTTCCACATAATACTTTTGATCGTTGAGCGGATCAAACGGCGTAAAGCTCCGGCTTGGAGGTCCGAAAGGCCGTCGCGTCCTTACCGGATTTTCCAGTACAAAGCCCAGTCCCGCGTCGCGCTTTGTCTGGATATAGGATACCTCCGGCATCTTGTTCACCGCAGGATCATTCCAACTCACGTGTCCCATGTGCGTCTGGTTCATAATGTGATTCCATTTACCGCCAGCAAGCTCCTCGTGATGGTATTGAGTCAGTTCCGCGTCTTTAAAAAACAGCTCCTTAGTCCGGTCTGCATAAAAATTCGTTGAGGCCCGGTCCTGCATGCGATGGAGTCTGTTCTTTGCCGCGCACAAATACATTTCGTTCATATTAGCACAGGCTTCAACCGGATACATCACCAGCTGGTAATATGCATCCTGTGCTTCGGCTGGCAGTTTGTCTTTTATGCTTTTGGCTTCTGCGAGCAGATTGTTGTATTCGGCTACCACACGTTCTGCTTCATCGTACTGCGTCAGGCTGTAAGTATTCGGCGCCAACAGTTCCGGCTTTCTCCGGGCATTGTACTTGGTGTAGAGACTGAGAATCTTGCCTATTCGCTGCGCGAATTGTGCGCCGAACTGCTCATCAGCCCATTGCGTGTAGTATTCCTGAACGGCGTTAGCACCATATCGATCCGGGTTCCAGGCATAGTCGAGGAAAAAGCTGATGGGTAGGTCCATGGGCTTCAGGTCGCCGACATTCGTCAGCCAGATTTCCCTCACGCCGTACTCGTATGTAAGTCGCATTTGCTCCCACACCCGTTCAATCTGAACCGTGTTAAGCCACTTGTAACTCCGGGGACCGCCAACGAAATCAAAGTGGTAGTACATCCCGTATCCCCCTTTGCGCGGCTTGGCGTTTACGGAAGGCAGGATCCTCACGTGGCCCCAGTTATCATCGCACAGCAGGAGCGTTACATCATCCGGCACGCGCATGCCCTTGTCGTAGTAGTCCTGAACCTCCTTGTAAAGCGCCCACACCTGCGGCGTCTCCTCCGCTGGTCGTCCCGTAACCTCAGCGATGATCTCGCGCTGATCTTTCACGATCCGTTCCAGGAGTTCAATGTTCGTGTCGGCGCTCATCGCCTCGTCGCCGTCGCCCCGCATCGCGAGCGTCACGACCGTTTCCTGGCCTTTTGTTCGCTCCAACCCCTCGCGCCAGAATTGACGAAGGACTTCAGGGTTTTTATCATAATCCCAGGGCCCCTTTCCATAGCGTTGCCACTCCACGTGCGCACGCATCATAGGTTCATGGTGGGTGGTCGCGAGCACAACACCCATCTCGTCAGCAAGTGGCGCGCTAAGGGAATCGTCGTCCCATAGCGACTTGCCCCACATCGCCGGCCACAGGAAATTTCCCTTCAGACGAAGGATGAGCTCAAAAACTTTTTCGTAAAACTGGTGATTAAATCCTCCGAACTTTTCCCTCACCCATCCGCCGAGCGCCGGCTCTTCATCGTTAATGAAAATGCCCCTGTACTTCACCTTCGGCTCTCCCTCGGTATAGGCACCGCTCTTCACATAGATATTCCTGCGAGATTTTATCGGCGCGTCCGCCCACCAGTACCAGGGTGAAACGCCCATCATACGAGACAGCGTAAATATCCCGAATATCGTCCCACGCTTGTCGCTGCCCGCGATGATCAGGGCATTGGCCACCCCTTTCATAGGATTTCTTACCGGGATGATGATGAACTGCTCAAACTTTCCGTGTAACCCTGAGACGTTTAGCTTGCGCTCCTGCACTAACCGGTTTATCAGCTCACTTTTGCTCACGGTACCCGCGATGATGAGGTTTGAAGCTTCCGCTGTATTCCCAATGCTCAGTTTGGCTTGCTGACCCGATACATAACTCAGGTCCTTGCGGAACAACTCCGCAATTTTCAGGACGCCTGTATGCTCCGAGTCACTCACCAGAATCCCCGCCGGCATGCCGTCCTCAACAAGCGTAAATTTCCCTTCCCGCTTCTTTGTCGTCAGGATCGACGAAGAAGGAAAGGGCTCGTCGGTAGCGATCACGTTTACGCGGTCAAAGCTCGCTTCACCCGACTGCGCCAGGGAGGCAGCGGGCAACGAGCCGGCGATACCAAAAAGCAAAACGCAAGCGTGGCGAACAAAAAAGGCGTGGACCGTTTCCTTACGAATCATAGCAGATGTGGGTTTGGCTTAGTAAAAAAATCGCGATAAAAATAGTGGTTTAACTGAAATTGGCGACCGACGAGGCTGCATTGCACTGTCGAGCGTTGGTTTTTCTCAATTTTCTTATGGATTATCAGGGGTTAGCCCCCCGACGACGGTGTTTTGAATCAAGTTTGCCGAAATCTTGTTCTTTAACCTGATTACGACGAAGATCCAAATATGACAACAGATATTACACCCGCGGAATTTTCAATCAGTAGTTCACTTCTTGAGCACCTCAAAAAGGAGGGTACGATTAAGACGTTTCCTCCTGATACGGTACTTATTGACGAGAACGACTATATCCGATTCGTGCCGATCGTTCTCACCGGTGCAATAAAGGTCATAAAACTCGATGAAGAGGGACGCGAAATGCTGCTCTATTACATCGCACCAGGAGAAAGCTGCGTCATGTCGTTTCTCGGCGCAACGTGCAACGGCACAAGCAAAATAAAAGCGGTAGTCGAAGAAGAGGCGGAGGTATTGTTGCTGCCCATTCACAAAGTGTCGGAGCTCATCCGTGAAAACCCGCAGTGGATCCAGTTCATGTTCGACCTTTACAACAAACGATATGAAGAACTCCTGTCCGTTGTCAATGCCATTGCATTTCAAAAGGTAGACGTTCGGTTGTGGGAATTGCTGAAAACGAAGGTGAAAATGCTCAAAACAAATGAGCTCACCATGACACACCAGCAAATTGCGGACGAACTTGGGACGGCGCGGGAAGTGGTTTCACGACTTCTCAAGCAGCTGGAACGCGACAAGAAAATCTCATTGGGCAGAAACAAGATCAAGATTCTGGCGCCAATGTGACTATAGTTACTGATCGCCCCTCGCAGCGAGCCTAATTTTGCAGCGCACAAACGCTTTTATTTTTTATGGAGGTGATTGGTTTTGCTGCGTCTGTTCTCATGGGACTTTCACTGGGGTTAGTCGGTGGCGGTGGATCTATACTCACGGTACCTATACTGGTC
>QGUY01000552.1 GCA_003242315.1 Bacteroidota bacterium | reverse complement strand
TTACAAAATTCTTTTATTCCTTTTTCAATGCTCTTGTAGTTATACCACTCGTCGGTTCGCATCCAGCGGTCCGGTAAATGGCGCGTAGCGGGGTGGTTTTTGTCCTTGACAACCACCGCTGCCTGTTGAGGTTTGGGGTGACTTTTGAAGTATGCGCCGACGAGTTCGTTGTACCAGGGCCAGTCGTATTCGGTGTCTGCAGCAGCGTGTATCCCGACAAAGCCGCCTCCGCTACGGATGTACTGCTGGAATGCCGACTGTTGCGCCTCATCGAGAACGTCGCCGGTGGTGCTGAGAAATACAACGGCTTTGAATCTGGAGAGATCCTGAGCGTTGAAAATCGACGCGTTGTCGGTGGCTTCAACGGAAAATCCATTTTCACGTGCGAGTTCTTCGACCGCGCGGACACCGGCAGGGATTGACTTGTGTACAAATCCTGCTGTCTTGTGAAATACGAGAATCTTGTCGCCGCTCGGCGTGGACCTCTGTCCACAGGCTTGCCACAATGTGGTGAGCATGAAAACCATCACGAGCGCAGTTTGTCTAAGCATCATGGTCTTATTGGAGTACGAGTTTGAGTGCATGGTCATTGTAAATCAGGCTGATGGATCGAATTTACTATATTAGCGTCTTCCTACCTGACGTTGATAGAATTTTCCGGCAGCGGTATTTTGCGCGGCACATCCTTTGTGTCTGTCGTCCGTGTCTCTGCCGTCGGGTATCCTGGGTAATGCTGGGGCATGGCAGTAGTTGGCTTTACCACTAAAAGATCGACGACGTGCAAGAAATCATTATAGTGACGGGCGGTTCCCGGGGGATCGGTGCGGCCACGGTGAGGAAGGCTGCGGAAAGGGGATACGCCGTTTGTATCAACTACCGGAGTAATCACAAAGCTGCTGAGCGACTCAGAGATGAGATCATACGAGGTGGCGGAAAGGCAATCGCGGTTGCCGCGGACGTCTCCGTCGAGGAGGATGTTCTGCGTATGTTTGAAATTGTAGACAAGCAGTTGGGTCCGGTGACGGCCCTCGTGAACAACGCCGCGATTCTGCCCAAAGCGAAGCCGGTGCGCGAGATGACTTTTGATCGCGTTCACGAAGTCTTTACTACCAACGTGATCGGTCCATTCATTTGCGCGCGTGAAGCCATCAAACGAATGGCAAAATCGTGTGGAGGAAATGGAGGCCGAATTGTCAATGTTTCCTCGATCGTGGCCAAATATGGTTCTCCCAATGAGGCCAATGACTACTCGGGATCGAAGGCTGCCCTTGAGGTGCTCACAATCGGGTTAGCGCGGGAAGTTTCTGCAGAAGGTATTCGCGTAAATGCCGTTCGACCCAGTATGATCCATACGGATATGGTGGCCCACCGTCTTCATCGCGCAAAGCATGTACATCCGCTTCAGCGACCCGGCACACCGGAGGAGGTTGCTAATACCATAATGTGGCTGCTGTCCGAAGAGGCATCGTATGCAGCCGGTGCGATAGTCGACGTCAACGGAGGCCGATAGCCTTGCCTGGCAGGGGGTTAGGTAATTTGGAAGAGGGTTGCTAAATTCCGTTAAGCACCAACACCACAAACCCTATGGACGAATACCAAATGGACCCCGAAGGCGTGGCGGTGCTTCTTACAAACCA
>QGUY01000253.1 GCA_003242315.1 Bacteroidota bacterium | reverse complement strand
GGGGTTTAGTTAAAAAAGCGCCCGTTCTTTTTGTTTTTAAGGTAACCTTGGAGAGAATGGATACACGAGATGTATCGATCGCCGACTCATCGAGAAGGCGGGCATTGGAGACAAGCTCTTCCAGCTGCGCAATCTTTGCTTCGAGCAAGCCTTGCGCATCCTTAGCCGCATCGTATTCGGCATTCTCGCTCAGATCCCCTTTGTCGCGCGCTTCCGCGATCTGCCGCGCGATTTCAGCACGGCCTTTGGTCTTAAGTTCGTTTAACTCCGCCTTGATCTTTTCCAGACCTTCGCGGGTGTAGTAGGAAATCTTCCTGCTCATAAATGCCTCATTTTATTTCTCCCACGGTAAAAAAAGAGACAACGGCTTCAGCGCTGAAGCCGTTGTCTGTGACAAAGGTAACGGTTTATTCTATCCGGAGCAATATCTCACCCTCCCACGAGCTCGGGGAGGTTGGTTTTGATCTGTTCCAGGACCTCATCGTCGAATTTGGCAAGATAAAGGGTTTTTGCCGTGGCAAGCTGGTCTACGCTAAGGCCCTTGGCTCCCCGCAGGTCTGCTTTGTACAAACTGGCATTCTCGAAATCGGCACCCATCAGGTAGGCGTTTCGCAGGTTAGCCTCCATAAGGAACGCGTTCCGGAAATTGGCTTTGATCAGGAAGGCATCATCGAAACGAGCCTTGATGAGAAACGCGTCCTTGAAGTTCGCGCCGCTGGCGTAAGCGCCCTTCAGGTTCGCCTGGTTGAGATTTGAGTTTTCAAAATTCGTCTGATTCAAACGCGCACCTTCCAGGTCAGCCTCGATAAGCGACGACTGCGAAATGTTCGCGGAATTAAGATTGGATCCCGTCAGCTTGACATAGTTGAGATTCGTTCGCGGAAGGTGACAGTTAACGAGATTGATTTCGTAAATCTTGTGCCGGTTGAGACGCTTGATATTACCTACCGTGCGGAACGCAGCTTCTTCCGACTCCCACAAACGGAAGTCGTCGATCTCATCGCGATAGGTGCGAATACGTTGACGCTTTTCCCCGTTCTGGTTCAGCCAGAAAATCAGAATACCGATCACCGCGATGTCGAAGATCATGCCGTGCGCTTCGGCAAGAACCTGCTGGATGAAGGAATCAAAGTCGCGGAGGTAATACTTCAAACTCAGGCCGATCACCACGATGGCAACGATCACAAGTACGATCGTTGAGGTGAGCAAAGGCTTTTCTACGATGGCATTAAGCCTTTCGTTAAACTTTTTCAGCCGCCGGGGAATAGTGCGCATCAGAGTACGGAATTGCCGGTGTCGTGGAGAGTCGACGGACGCGTAAAAATCGCCTAAATAGACAAACCGATTTCGTTCTTCATTTCCCTTATCTTACATCCCGGAAAATTTTCCACCCCGGCGGAAGACACAATTTTTTACCGTATTGCAGGCGATTGCGTAGTTGTTGCATGCATAAACGGGGCCCCTGCGGGTCCGGAATCCCCGCCCGTAGTACATGGCAAAATCAGAACCTTACATGCACACCGACTTTTCCCGTTCAGAGAAGCAAGTGCACGATTGAAAAATAGATTCCCAAACCAAGAAGATCGTTCATTGTGGTGATGAAAGGACCCGACGCAAGCGCCGGGTTGAAGCCCATCCGGTTGAGGATGAGCGGGGTGATCGTACCGATGAGAGAAGCAAAGATCACAACGCTAAAGAGCGCGATAGACACCACGCGGGACAGCCGGGGCTCACCATCGAACAGCACATTGAGACCGTAAACGATCACACTCAGGAAAAGGGCGTTTAGCAACGCTACGAGGAAAACTTTCAGCAAGCGTTTCCATATCCCTTCGTCAACGAATCCAGGATTGGCGAGTGTCTGCACGACGATTGAAGAGCTTTGTATTCCCACATTGCCGCCGGTAGCCTGGATGAGGGGGATAAAGAATGCGATGGCTGTAATACGCGCCAGCTCGTCTTCAAAGACTCCCATGATGCGTGCACTGAGGATACCGCCAAGGATACCGATGAGCAGCCAGGGCAAACGGGCACGCGCATTGCGCCAGACGCTGTCGTCTTCCTCCACGTCCTCGCTGATACCGGCCATCATCTGGCGTTCTTCTTCCGCGAGTTCTGTAATCACGTCGACGATGTCGTCAATGGTGATGCGTCCAACCAGTTGACCCTGTACGTTCACGACCGGTACGGATTCAAGGTCATACCGCCGCATGATCTCAGCCACTTCACGCACATCGGTTGAAGTCGTCACGCGAACGATATCCTCCTCGTATATATCGGCAACGAGTTTATTGGCATCAGAAACAATGAGGTCCTGAATAGGTACGCGTCCCAGCAAGCGGTTAAAGTTGTCAACGACGTACACCGTGTAGAAGGTGGTGACCTTTTCCGCCTGTTTACGAATCTCCTCAATGCATTGCACAACGGTCCAGTCAGCGCGGGCCTTGATGAGCTCCTTTGCCATCAATCCACCTGCGACATTATCCTCATACCGGAGAAGTTCGGTAACCTGGATGCGAAGCTCCGTGTCCAGGCCGGACAACACTTCCTCGCGCTGTTGGATAGGAAGTTCGTTGATGATGTCAGCGGCGTCGTCAGAGTCCAGCAGGTTTACGAAGGCCGCAATCTCTGAGGAATTGTAAATCTTGAGAAACTCCCGTCGCGTATCCTCGTCCAGGTCGTTGATGATCTCCGCCTGCCTTTCGATGGGCAGGAGATCCATCACGTATTTAGATTCCTCAGAATTGAACTCGTACAGGAGCGATGAAACGTCTGCTGCTTTGACGTCTTCGAGGGTAGCACGAATGAACTGATCGTCGCGCTGGTCGAGAGCCTCCTGGAATCTGTCGCGGAACTCCTTCGTTAATTCAAACTCAATGACCGCCATGACGATGTTCCATGAGTAAGGTGAGTTGAATAAATTGCTCTGCCGAAAGCTGTTCTGCCCTGAGGTCCAGCAGCGGAAGCGAGGAAATTTCAGCGGGCAAATTTAGGTTTTTTAGTGCGTTGCGCAATGTTTTCCTCCGGTTATTGAACGCCTGTTTTACGACCTTCACGAAGCGTTGTTCGTCGCATTCCAGGGTGGCGCGACCGTTGCGTGTGAGCCGTACAACCGCTGATGTAACCTTTGGTGGAGGCACGAAGACACCGGGGGAAACCCTGAACAGCACCTCCACATCATAGAACGTTTGTAACAACACACTGAGTATCCCATAGGTCCTGCTCCCGTGTGGTGCAGCAATGCGTTCGGCCACTTCGCGCTGTACCATGCCGACGACTTCGCCCACGCGGTCGCGATGTTCCAGCACCTTGAAGAAAATCTGCGATGAGATGTTGTATGGGAAGTTACCAATGATGGAAAACGGTCCCGGTACCAGCGCGTCGAGGTCTGCTTTTAGAAAGTCGCCCTCGATGAGCCGGGCGCCCAGCGCGGGATAATGTTCGCGAAGGAACGCTATTGACTCGCGGTCAATCTCAATTACGTACAGTTCGACACCGGGCAGTTCAAGCAGGTGGCGTGTAAGAACACCGGTGCCTGCGCCAACCTCCAGGACGGTAGCAGGCGGATTGATGCGGAGCGAATGAACGATCTTTCGCGCGATGTTGTCGTCGCGCAGAAAATGCTGACCCAATGATTTCTTCGGACGGACCATCGGTCTCTTTTGTCATTGCTTCCTGAATGAATCGCTCCGTGCGTTGACGAACGTGGCAATCTACGAGGAACAAATTGATATTTTTGCTATATCGCGTAACAAACAACGAACGAATGTCTCCAACCTCAAGACCACATGAACGGCCCCGGATAGGAATTACGATTGGCGACATCAACGGGGTCGGCCCTGAGGTGATTATGAAAGCGTTGGCTGATGCGCGTATGCTGGGCATGCTCACGCCCGTCATTTACGGCAATGGCCGCGTGCTATCGCACTATAAGAAATTGCTCGGACTTCAGGAGTTCAGCTATAACCAGGTGAAAGAGGGCGGCAACATCGCTGTCAAAAATATCAACGTCATAAACTGTTGGGACGAGCAGATTGAAGTCACACCGGGTCGACCCTCGCCGGACGCGGGTAAGGCCGCACTGAAGGCAATCCGTCGCGCATGCGAAGACCTGAAGGCGGGTGTTATCGACGCATTGGTGACGGGGCCGATCGACAAGAAAACCATCAGCAGCGATGAGTTCCCCTTTGCCGGACACACTGAATTTATCACTCAGTTCTTTGGCGCAGGCGACAGCCTTATGCTCATGGTGAGCGAGACGCTTCGTGTGGGGCTCGTCACCGTGCATGTGCCGGTTTCGGAGGTCGCTCCCCTAATTACACGTGAGCGTCTTCAGGCGAAACTCGCGTTGCTGGAACAGTCGCTGATTCGCGACTTCGGGATCACGAAACCCAGGATTGCCGTCCTGGGACTTAACCCACATGCCGGCGACGGCGGGCTGATGGGAAAGGAAGAAGAAGAAATTATCAGGCCCGTAGTCATCGACCTGAAAAATAAAGGCAAGCTTGTGCAGGGTCCGTTCCCGGCGGATGGATTTTTCGGATCAGGATCCGTTCGAAAATTTGATGGCGTCATGGCCATGTATCACGACCAGGGATTAATCCCCTTCAAGGTGATCAGCTTCGACACAGGTGTTAACTTTACAGCCGGACTACCGATAGTTCGCACTTCGCCGGATCATGGTACAGCGTATCCCATCGCCGGGAAGAATCAGGCAGACGAGGGTTCACTCCGACAGGCGATATTTCAGGCCGTTGACATTCTTGCCCGGAGAAATGGGTTCCCTTAAAGGAGAAAATTGCTTAATTGGTTGCGTAAAATGGCGTTTTGCCTGCCATTGGCCATCCCGTGATGAGAATTCAATATATTAGAACATTATTGTACCGTTGAGCAATGGACATTGTCACCAAAAAGCAGCTAAATATCCTTATTCAACTAGCCGAGGCGGACAAGCATTTTGCCAAAATCGAGCGGGAAATGATCTTTAAGATCGCCCGGGACCGGAAGTTTCCCGAAGAAACGGTTACTGACCTGATCCGAAACCCCGAGCCCATCGATTCCCTGGGCGCCCTTTCCCCGGATCAGAAGTTCGAATACCTCATGTCAAGCATTGAACTGGTCTTCGCAGACCACAATGTATTCGAAAGCGAGATCATTTTCTGCAAGAACATTGCCATCAAACTCGGATTCAAAAAGGGCGTAATCGATTTCTTCATCGAGAATTTCGGCAAAAAATCAAGAGAGGAATTCCGTGAGGTAGCCCTGACCGAGTACATGTAGCACGCCCGAACCCATATTTTGGGTTCTTTTTTTAGTTTTCTTCGTATTTCTGCTAAATTTGCCGACTTATTTCAAAAACCCTGGCAACTGTGGGGGGCTTTCGTGTCAATATTGCAGGGCTGAGCAACGACGTTCATACGTTTCGGTATGAGATTGACGATGCGTTTTTCAGCCAGTACGGTCAGGACCTGGTGTCGGGCGGCTCGTTTCACGCCGACGTGGTTCTGGACAAGACCGAAACCATGATCACCGCGGGGTTTGACATCCATGGCAAGGCAACGCTGATATGCGACCGAAGCCTGGAACCCTTTGACTATCCGATCGACCTGCATAAGGATGTCATTTTCAAGTACGGTGACCTCGACGAGGAGCTTACCGACGAGATCGTAAACATTCGACGGGACACAGCCCAGCTGGAGATCGGACAGTATATATATGAATTCATCAGTCTTGAAGTACCGATGAAGAAACTTCATCCGCGCTTTCAGGA
>QGUY01000551.1 GCA_003242315.1 Bacteroidota bacterium | reverse complement strand
TTTGTTCGGGTTTTCCTTGCCCAAAAAAGGGGATTTAGCCGTGCGAGCTGGGGTCGGGAAAGGGGAACGGTACTTGTTTTAACAAGAAAAAATTAACACTAAAAAGTACGGTCGCAGCGACGATTTATACGTTTAATAGAATCGTCGGCAAACGGCTGATGGTAGTTACCTCCTAAACGACAAGGGTCAAATGGGCTTGAAATCGGCAATTAAGGCTCTTTGGAGAAGGAAATGGATGCTGGTGCTGGTGCCACTGGCCACGATGCTTGTCGTGTTTGTGATACGGCTGTTTGGAGAATGGAAGTATACTTCAACGGCGCAGATTGCAACCGGCATTACTACCAATCGGAAACTGGCGGAGACCAGCTTTTCGCCGGAAGAGCTGGACATCGAGTTCAACAACCTTATTACCCTCATTAAGTCTCCCCAGATCATCAGCCAGGTGTCTTATCTGCTGATGCAGCACGACATCCCTACATCCAGCATAACGTTCCGGCATCCGTCAGCACGGGAAATATCTGACCAGGTAGGCATCAACCTCCTGGCCTATGAAGACGACTTCCGTCGTATTCTCGACAAGAAAATCGAAACACGCACGTTCCTGGATGCTTCCGCTTCGGAAGACGAACGATTGCTGCAGGAACTCATCACCGTATTCGGATATGACAACAAGTCGATCCTCGATAACCTTTACGTTGCGCGCATAGGGAACACCGACTATGTGGAACTGAAATTCACATCCGAAAATCCGGAGTTGTCTGCAAAGGTTGTCAATGAAATTTGCAAAGAGCTTGTACGGTATTATGCGGGCGTTCAACCTGCACAACCCAATGTATCCCTGGATGCGTTGGCGGAAGCGGTAGTGCAACGGAAGAAAGAACTTGATGAAAAACTGCTGCGGCTGCAGGCGTTCCGCTCGGAAAATGAAGTGATCAACTCCGATGTCGAAAGCATCTCAAGGCTGAACCAGATCAGCTCTATCGAGAGCCAGATCGAAAGCGAACGTCAGAAACAGCGCACCCTTGAACTCAATCTCGCCAGCCTTGATGTCCGAATACAGGATGGAGAAGCAGGCGCTGCCGGTCGCCTCAACGATGAGGTGGTCAGAACGCGACAACGCATTACCGCGTTTAACGAGCGATATGTGAGGGGAGGGCAGACGGACCAAAAGCTGCTTGACAGCATCACCTCACTGCGCTCACGCCTTGACGAACTGCTGCGGAGAATGGAGCAGGCGCCAAAGTATTCCCCTGACGAACTTCGTTCGCTGCGCGAGCGGCGCGACCAGGTGGCGCTCGATCTGCAAGTCACCCGCGAAAACATTGCATCGCTGACCCGAAAGCTTAACGGGCTGCGTACAAACATTGTGAACCTCGCCGATCGTGAGGCGACGCGCAAGCTGCTTGAGGAGGAACTCGAGCTTGCCCGCGAACAATACCTGCTGGCCGAAAACCGATTCGCGGAAGCAAAACAAAAGGTGAACGCGAATGCACTTGCGATCAGTCAGGTGATGTACGGCGAGCCGGCATCGCGTCCTCACATCAGGAGCGCCGTCATGCTTGTCGGTGGAAGTGGTGTCGTAAGCTTTATCCTGTGCGCGCTGTTTGTGCTGATAAAAGAATTTGGCGATCCGAGGATACGCACA
>QGUY01000550.1 GCA_003242315.1 Bacteroidota bacterium | reverse complement strand
TTCGAACCGTTCCTCCCGACATACCGGCAGGCACTTAGAAATATCGGGCTCAATCGCACTTTGAGTGATAAAATCGTCCCGCATCAGTTTGGTTTGGGCAGTGACGACGACAGTATGGTTGTCGACTACTCTGCGAACCAGCGAGGTAGGGTAGGAATTTTTGGAACGTCGCTGATTCGGGGAGAAGTGCATTCCAGGACACAAGAGAAAATCGAGATTCGAAAAGCTTCTGCTGTACTCAAAGATATCATTGGGTGGAGTGGCGATGCAGAGTACCTTGCTAAGATCGATACCGAGGGTTCGGAGTATGGTATCCTGCAGGATTTGTTTGAAGAAAGTCTTCTAGGCAAATTCAGTATCGTTATCATTGAGTGGCATGAACAGGGGCCTGGCGCGTTGTTGAAGTGGTTAACCCAAAGTGGGTTTGACTGTTTCGACATCAACAACACGAGCAAAACGGGTATGATTTATGCAATCAGGAGGTAACAGCATTTCGATCCTCATCTCTGCTTTTAATTGTGAAAAATATATAGGGGATACGCTGAAAAGCCTGATACAGCAGACGTATGGAAATTTCGAAATCCTGGTAGCGGACGACGGCTCTGACGACCGAACAAAAGTTCTGATTGATAGCTTTTCCGATCCCAGAATAAAGACCTTCCACAATCATAAAAACCTGGGCAAGACAAGAACCATAAACAAATTGCTCACTTTCGCCAGCGGCACATGGATAACCATCCATGATGCTGACGATATATCGGTTAGGACCAGATTGGAAAAGCAGATCAACTACCTGCAGGCTAACCCCTCGGTTATGATGTGCGGAACGAATTATGACTGGGTCACAGAACGCGGGGATTTGGTTGGAACGATGGCTATGCCCGAAACCTGGGATGACATCAAGAAGCGTCTTCCCACGGGGAATGCCTTTCACTTGTGCTCGGCGCTTATTCGAAGGGATGCAATCGACGAACTTGGGGAATTTCTGCGGCCGTTTTTCAGAGATCACAATGAGGATATTGACTTGGCCTACAGAATCGCCGAAAGGTTTGAATCGTACAACATCCAGGAGGCGCTTTACGTGTATCGCGCAAATCCATCATCATTGACGAACCGGTTAAACATCCATCGGTCTGCCGTGGCCTTTAACATTGTACGGGCTCTCGCCGAGCAACGACGCAAATCTGGTAAGGACGACCTGCAGCTGGGGCACGTCGAGCGGGTGAAGGAACTTGAGGCACAGTTGATGCACGGGGTGGATCGCTTCGAGGTTCTCGAAAAGCAAATTGCTCGGCTCAATTACCTTAGGTTATACTCCAATGCCATCAAAACTTCCCTATTTCTTATTCGCTCGTTTCCTTCCAGAATAAGGAGTTATCGAGTTTTCTTTTATACCCTCCGCAAGTTCTCGTTGAGCTTTTTTGAGTCGTGATCCCCCAGCTCTCTGTCATAATGCCCGTATACAACGCCGCGCCTTACGTTGGAGAGGCGATTGAAAGCATCCTCGGACAAACTTACGGTAACTTTGAACTCATAATTGCCGACGACGGATCGACAGACGGATCGAGAGAAGTCATTGAGAAGTATAATGACCCCCGGATCATTTTGAGCCACAATCTGAAAAATGTCGGAAAAACTGCGACCGTAA
>QGUY01000549.1 GCA_003242315.1 Bacteroidota bacterium | reverse complement strand
GTCGAACATGCGCACAACGTCCTCTTCGACGGAGACATCTGCGGCAACCGCGATCGCCTTTCCACCATTTCGGCTGATCTCATCCCTGAGCCGCTCAGCAGCCTTTCTATTGCTTCGGTAATTGATGCATACGGCGTATCCCATTTCCGCAGCCTTCCTCACGGTAGCCGCACCAATTCCCCGGGAACCGCCGGTTACGATAATGACCTCTTGCACGTTGCTGATCGTTTAGTTGGTAAACCAATCCCTGCCGTCCCCACAAACGTTAAAGCCAACTCGTCGGCAGAACCACCGACCTCAGACACAAAGGATATGCCGTGCAATGCACCGCTGCCGGAAAATTCGGCAGACGTCACAGTTGAAGGCTTCTAATATAGTAAATTGGATCGTTTAGCCGATTTGTTTGGCCATTCTTCAAAAAACCTACTTTATTGATCCTATGATGTTAAGACCAACAGCGCTCGTGACGGTCTTTATGCTCACCACATTGTGGCAAGCCTGTGGACAGAGGTCCACGCCGAGCGGCGACATGATTCTCGTATTTCACAAAACCGCAGGATTTGTACACAAATCAATTCCTGCAGGTGTCCGTGCAGTAGAAGAACTCGCGCGCGAAAACGGATTTGCCGTAAAGGCAACCGACGACGCCTCGATCTTCAACGCACAGGATCTCTCTCAATTCAAAGCTGTTGTGTTCCTCAGCACCACCGGCGACGTACTCAACGAAGCGCAACAGTCTGCCTTTCAGCAGTACATCCGCAGTGGCGGTGGATTTGTTGGCATACATGCCGCAGCAGATACTGAGTACGACTGGCCCTGGTATAACGAACTGGTCGGCGCGTACTTCAAAAGTCACCCCAAACCCCAACAGGCAGCAGTCGTCGTGAAAGACAAAAACCATCCAGCTACGCGCCATCTCCCCGACCGCTGGTTGCGCACCGACGAATGGTACAACTACAAGAGCATCGCAACAGGCATCAAGGTATTGTGTGAACTGGACGAGTCCTCCTACGAAGGCGGGCAGAATGGCCCGGGACACCCCATCGCCTGGTACCGCGAGTTCGACGGTGGCCGTATGTTCTACACCGGCGGAGGCCACACGGATGAGTCTTTTGCCGAACCGGAGTTTCGTCAGCATATTTTGGGAGGGATATTGTATGCAATGGGGAGAGCAGAGTGAGTGTCAGTGTAAGTGTAAGAGTGAGGAGTGGTAGTAGTGGCGATATTGAAATAGACCTGGAAAAACGAAAATCGGCCGGCACCGATTGCCCTACTCCCAAATTTCTGGTACACATTATGCCCTGACTCCGTTATGCGATATTTGCGCTTTCTTTTAATCCTCCCGGTTTTCGTCGTCTCGGCGTGTCAGGACAGCGCTCCGAGCGCTCCTCCCCACGAACCAGGCCAACTTGTATCGTCAACTCAGACAACACAGTACTCCTATCAGCAACTGCGGACGGTCGCGGCATTGCTGGGATTTGACGACTTCACGGCGATCCTTAACCATGATGTCAGGGTCTACCGCATAGTGTATCGCACATCCTACCGCGGAGACGTCACCGAGGCGTCGGGTTTACTCTTTGTACCGCAGAACGTCCAGGGTGGGGCGCCCCTGGTTAGCCTTCAGCACGGCACAACGTTCAGAAAG
>QGUY01000252.1 GCA_003242315.1 Bacteroidota bacterium | reverse complement strand
GCTCTCACATGAACGACGCCACACGGGAATACATATCCAGGCTCAAAGAGCCGCAACTCATCTCAGCAGGCAGCAGCCTCAAGTTCATGGCAGTAGCCCGCGGCGATGCTGACCTCTATCCCAGGTACGTGCCCTGTATGGAGTGGGACTCGGCGGCGGCAGACGTGATTGTCAGGGAAGTCGGGCTGAGGACGGTCAATGCGGAGACTGGAGAGCCGTTGAGGTATAATAAGGAGGATTTGATGAATCCGTATTTTATATGTGGGGTGTGATTGGTGTGCAAGTAATTTAGAGCATGCGCTATCCCGGGGGTCCTTCGCCCCGACCTTGTCGGGGCTCAGGATGACAGGTGCTGTTTATATAGGCAACATCAACACATCAACACATTTCAGTGCATACGGTCTCCCCTGACTTCGAGTCCCTTCATAATCTCTGCCTCTGCTTCCAACAACTCATTCCAGCGCGTCATAACGTAATCTTCGCGCATGTAGGTCTTCGCCAGATCGAGGAAGTTGCGATAGTGATGTGCTTCAGAGATAACGAGTTCGTGGTAAAACTCCGCGAGATCGGGATCCTGAATATTTTTCCACAGGACTTTGAAGCGCTCACAGCTGCGCGCTTCGATCAGCGCGTTCATCAAGAGCTTCTCCACAAGTTGTTGATCGCGACTACCTCCCTTGTGTATTATCTTATTCAACGCCTCGACATATTCATCTTTGCGTTGCGGTCCGAGTCCATAGCCGCGTTTTCGCAATTCAGCCAATACACGTTCAAAGTGGTTCCATTCTTCCGCGACTACAGGTGTGAGCACATCGACCAACCGGTCTTTGTCATGGTACTGTATAATTAGCGACACACATGACGATGCCGCCTTCTGTTCACAATACGCATGATCCACGAGGATTTCTTCAATATTCTTACTGGCAATGTCGATCCACCGCGGATCCGTAGGGAGTTCAAGGCCAAGGGTGTACTTATCCATAGAACTGCGATTTACGAAATTTTTTGAACCACACAGGACATAGGGCACACATATAGACGCCTTCATGTGAATAATTGATAAATAGCAGGCACCATCAAGCTACTAGTCGCCCGGCAGATTCCGCGACTTCAGCACATCAACACATCAATCATAAAACGACCAATCAAACCCAAAGTCCACCACATTCCGCTGCCCGGGGTAATACGGTGTAGGAAAATATCCTTCGCCCGTGATGGTCTGGATGAGGTTGTGATACTTCACGAATATGCGACCTCGTTTGATCTTGGCGTTGACGAAGATATCGACGAGAGGGAATGCGTTGGAACGAAACGCTATGCGCGGGTCCTGCACATAGAACTGCTGAATCTCCGGCGCGTAGCCGAGCGCGTCGTAGGCCGATTGCCAGTGTGCCTCCACACCGGTGTGAAGTTCAAGGTTGCCGCCAAAGTGGATGCCCTCATACGCGAGCTGAGCGTTGACAAACAACTCCGGTATCTTGATCGCGTCTTCGCTGTTTTCCAACATGGACGTGTATATCGCGCGCGTGCGGAACGTCATGCGCCCGAATTTGACGGAAAGGCGCAGTTCGGGACTAAAAAACACATGGCTACCATCCACCTGCTGCGGCATGACGTACTGCACGCGACTGGTATCTTCCCTGAAATACACATAGTTGTTCATCCGCGTCAGCGTAATTCCGGGTGAAAGGTGGACTACCTTCGAGCGGTAGTGGATGTAGCCGCTGAGTTGGGTGACGTTGACAGGACTGAAATTGTTGTTCCAAACGCTGTAGCTTCCACGGTATGCCTGCTGCATAAAGCCGGGTTCGAACTGATTTTGTCGCAGCGACGCCTCCAGCCAACGACTGCTCAGGTCCCCTTCGATGCGAAAGTTTCCGTTATCCATAAACTCTACCCAGCCCGTGAGCGTCATGAGTGAGTCGAGACGCAACATCATGCGCCCCCCCAGGTAATGTTCCGCACCTTTTGTGCGCACGTGCAGCGTGTCGGGGTCAAGGTACTTGTACTCCATGTCGAAATGGCGGATGGCGTAATACCCGTTGTAGAACAGCTTGAGCAGGTTACCCTTGAGGCCTACTTCGTTCCGTAGGGTGACGAACCGCAGTTCATCCGAAGTGTCAGTGCTGTCAATCTCGATGTGTTCATAGTATCCGGACGGTTCACTTCCCGGAGTATCGTAATAGTCGTTGCCCTGTCGATCCCGGTCGAACTTATGGTACAGCTGAAGCCCGCTTCCAATTCGATACTGGTGAAAAAGGTGAAGGTTCATTCGAAGTTCACGCGCTTCCGCTTCCGTTAGGATTCTTCGCGCATTTTGTTGAAAGTATGCGGAGCGGTCGGATCCTGGCGGTACCAACACGCCGCCAAACTCCTGTACCTGGTGGCGATTGCGGGCAAAGCTTAGGAACAGTCGATAGGTACTGTCGGGTGATTCATACGACGTAAACAAGTCGTAGTAAACCGATCGAACGTTTCGGTCGCCTTTACCCTGCCGCGCGATTTGTTTGTCGATAAAATATCCGCGGTACTTGAAGCCAAAGTTCCATCGCGGATTGATGTTTCGCGCGAACTCGACATTCGTTGTGGACCGGCCTCTTCCCCCGAGACCGAGGTTGATGTTGGTGTAGGGCGACTTCGTATCGAAATGCCTGATGCGCTTTGCCTCCCAGTAGCGATCGTAGATCGTAAATCCGGAAGTCACACCTATGTGCTCCGGTACTTCAAAGAAAATTGGTCGCGACGCCGTAGCGATGTTGCCGAGGTCCTGCAGGGTGTACTCGCTTTTCTGAAACGGCGCAAAGTGGTGAAAGTCGCGTATGACAGTATCGATCACATACTTCCTTTCAATGTTCAGGAAGACGTCATCTTCATAGAAATACGTGGACGTCGTTGGCCCGTATATCTGCTTCGTCGAGTCGTCAATGATCCTGGAACCGCGACGAGTAGGGACATCCTGAGCGGACGACAGTGTGAGTGTGAGGGTGAGTGTGAGCGCGGGGATGAAGTATTGAATGAATAAACGAGTGAGGGCCTGAATGAATGGACACCACCCACGCGAAACACTCGACGTGCTTTTTGAAATTAGCCTATATGGACGTCCTCTTAACATTAATAAGTCCTAAAGTACCTCGGAATGGCAATCAGTTGCCCCTACTGCCCACTGCCCACTACATTACGCACCATTTCATCAAAATCACTGCCATCCTTCAAAAACACCATTTCAATCGGCAAATAAAACAAAGGAAGGCGAAAAGGCGCGCTGAGGGCGAGGGCATCGAGTTTTACCATGTCTTTTTCCGTGGTGATAATAGATACGTCGTCGCGGACGAGTCCTCGCAGCGTTTCCAGGTCCTTGATGGTATACCGGTAATGATCCGGGTTATTCAGATGGTGAACCACCTGGAAGCCTTGTGAAAGGTATGCCAGTGCGGGTTCAGGGTTAGCGATTCCGGTTACCAGTACGACTTTGTTTTGCAGGGGTGACGTGTTGCCGCCGAACGGTATGGGGTGACCATAACGGATCGATGCAAAGAACACGGGGCGATCGGTATACCTGGCGATGGCCTTACGCGTCTTTTCCTCCTGGTGAGAAGAAAGGTTCCGTGGGCATTTGGTCACGACGACCACATTGGCACGGGCAGCACCGCGACGCGATTCGCGGAGGCGTCCCGATGGCAGTATGAAGTCGCGATAAAAAGGTCGGCTGAACTCCGTCAACAAAATCGAGAAGGCAGGACGAACCCTTCGGTGTTGAAAGGCGTCGTCCAGTAGCACTACAGATGTATCCGGCACCTGGTCAAGCACAATAGGTATTGTGTAAGCGCGATCTTCACCTACCGCCACCGTGACATTTGGGAACTTCCGGTGTACCTGGTACGGTTCGTCGCCGATCGTTGCCGCGTTGTCGTCTGCCCCCGCCACGCGTACTCCTTTCGTTTTGCGCCGGTATCCGCGGCTGACGACGGCTATGCGCCCGGGCAGCAGGCGAATAAGGTATTCTATCATGGGAGTCTTGCCCGTACCACCCAGGGCCAGGTTGCCCACCGCGATCACCGGCAGATCAAACTGCGTCGACGGCTTCATCCCGGTGTCGTACAGGTGATTCCGGACCCGGGTGATGATGTCGTACACCACGGCAAAGGGAAATAGGAGGATACGCAACAGGAACATGATGCGAATAAAGGCATATTTTCTTAGACAGAGGCAGATGCAGATGCAGGGGGCAAGCCCTGATACATGACACAAGTCCCAAAGTTTGCCGTATTTTACGGGGACGGACAACATCAACACATCAACACATGAAAATTCGTGACGTCGTCTCCTACCTTTCAACGATTGCTCCTCCTGCCTACCAGGAATCGTACGACAACGCCGGATTGATCACGGGTGATCCGGGTTGGGAGGTGCGCGGTGCGCTGGTGACGCTCGATTGTACCGAGCCGGTAGTAGATGAAGCCATCGAGGCGGGTGCGAATTTGATTGTGGCACATCACCCTATCCTCTTCCGCGGCATCAAGCGTCTTACGGGAGGGAACTATGTCGAGCGCACGTTGATCAAAGCCATCAAGAACGACATCGCCATCTTCGCCATGCACACGAACCTCGACAACGTGCTTGGTGGCGTGAACAGCAAGATCGCGGAAAAGATCGGGCTTGTGAAGACGCGCATCCTGCAACCGAAGAAAGACACGCTGTCCAAGCTCGTGACCTTCATCCCACGCGAAAATGCCGAGGAGGTACTTGCGGCCCTTCATGAGGCCGGCGCGGGACAGATTGGGAATTACAAGAACTGCAGCTTCCGGGTCGCTGGCCAGGGAGCCTTTATGCCGGTGGAAGGCGCCAACCCGCATATTGGAGAAAAGGGGAAGCTGGAACTCGTGGATGAAACGCGTGTTGAAGTGATTTTCCCTTCCTGGCAGGAAGGACGAATCCTGGAAGCACTCAGGAAAAGCCATCCGTATGAAGAGGTTGCCTACTATCTGACGCCCCTGGCAAATGAGAACCAGGAGGTTGGGTCAGGGTTACTCGGTGAACTTCCTGAAGCTGAGGAACCAATGGCGTTTCTACAGCGTTTGAAAGTCAGTATGGATTTACCCATGATCCGGCACACCCGGATTCCCGGACGAAAAATCCGCAATGTTGCGGTATGCGGGGGGGCGGGCAGCTTCCTGCTCTCCAGAGCCATCCAAGCGGGCGCCGACGCCTACATCTCCGCCGATTTCAAGTATCACGAGTTTTTTGACGCCGAGAACCGCATTCTGGTGGCCGACATCGGGCACTATGAAAGTGAAATCCATACCAAAGAGCTGCTCGCAGAGCTATTAACAAAAAAATTTCATACCTTTGCGAGCAATTTTTCAAAAACGGTCACAAATCCAATTAGCTACCTATAAATAATGGAAAATCAATCGGTCGCGTCTAAACTCGAAGCCCTTGTCAAACTCCAGTCCATCGATACCAAACTAGACGAGCTTAAGAAGCTGAGGGGGGACCTCCCCGACGAGGTTCAGGACCTGGAAGACGAGATTGAAGGATACAAGACAAGGCTGGCGAGATTTGAGGACGAACTAAAGGAACTGGAAGAAAGCATCAAGAAAAACAAGGAAGGGGCTAAGGAAGCGGAGAAACTCATCAAGAAATACACCGAGCAACAGAAAAACGTCAGAAATAACCGCGAATTCGACGCCATCACCAAGGAAATAGAGCTTCAGGAACTGGAAATCCAAATCTGCGAGAAGCGAACCAAAGAAGCCAAAGACCTCATCACCGCGAAGAAAGAAGAAATAGAAAAGACCAAC
>QGUY01000548.1 GCA_003242315.1 Bacteroidota bacterium | reverse complement strand
AACCTTTCGTAGCCGTCAATATCACGGCGATCCCGGATACCCTCATTGAAAGTGAGCTTTTCGGGTACGAGAAGGGCGCCTTTACCGGAGCTGTTACCCGCCGGATCGGGAAATTTGAAGAAGCCGAAGGGGGTACCCTGTTCCTCGACGAAATCGGGGAAATGAACCTGAATCTCCAGGCCAAGTTGCTCCGCGTACTGCAGGAGCGCGAAATCACGCGGATTGGCGGAAACCAGACCATCAAGCTGGATGTTCGCCTCGTAGTAGCAACCCACAAGGACTTGGCAGAAGAAGTCAAGGCCGGACGCTTCCGCGAGGACCTTTACTATAGACTCCTCGGTTTGCCGGTACACCTGCCGCCGCTGCGCGAGCGGGGCAACGACGTGATCCTGATCGCAAAGTACTTCCTGGACCAGTTCGCCCGCGATAATGGGATGAACAAGTTCAAGATCACTCCCGAAGCCCAGGAGAAATTGCTGAACTATCCCTACCCTGGCAACATTCGTGAACTCAAGTCAGTGGTTGAACTGGCAGCCGTTATGGCCGAGAACGGAGAAATCAGACCCCAGGATATCACCTTCAACAGCACAGCTCGGGTAGAATCCTTCCTGTACCAGGAAATGACGATGCAGGAATACATGTATCGCATCATCCGTCACTATTTAAATAAGTACGACAACAACGTTCTTGAAGTGGCCCGGAAGCTGGACATCGGTAAATCGTCGCTCTACCGCTATCTCAAGGATATGGAAGCCGTCGGCATCTGAGAATGAAAAGTCTTGAAGGCTATATTCGTACAGGACGATTTTACGAAGCCGTTGTTGAAGATGGATCCGACATCATTTTCATTGTCGACTTCGACGGAAATATCCTCTACCATAACCGTGCTGTAAAAGTATCCCTGGGCTATCGGCCGAGGACCCTGATCGGAAAGAATTTTTTCGACTTCATCCATCCGGATACGGTAGATGGCGTCCGCTCGCAATTCAAGCGCAGCATAAGGCGTGCCTATACACAGCAGGTTGAATTCAAGTTTCTTTGTAAGGATAAGACGTACCGGTTTCTCGAGTTCAACGCCATCAACCTGAAGTTTAAGGAGAACGTCCCGGGTC
Organism: Bacteroidota bacterium; assembly: GCA_003242315.1. GTDB lineage: Bacteria > Bacteroidota > Bacteroidia > Cytophagales > Cyclobacteriaceae > ZC4RG29. The sequence continues at coordinate 537 of QGUY01000548.1, read as the reverse complement.
TCATTCTCGACTGCCGTGACATTACGGAACGAAAGCGCGACGCCGAAGAATTGGTACGACTAGGTAAGGCCAAGGAGCAGTTCCTGGCGAATATCAGTCACGAAATCAGGACGCCTATCAACGGCATTGCGGGGATGGCTACGCTTCTCAGCCAAAGCCAGACCCCTGACGAGCAGGAGATGTACCTCAGCGCCATCCGAAACTCGGCTGAAAATCTGAAGGTAATCATTAATGACCTGCTCGACCTTTCCGCTATTCAGTCGGGTAAGCTCAAATTTGAGAAGATACCGTTCAATCTTAACGACCTGCTCCCTACCCTGCTGAACACATTTACTTACCAGGCACGTGAGAAGAAGCTGGAGCTTACTTGTACGGTCGATAAGGAACTCAATACGCTGTTGCTCGGGGACCCGGTCAGGTTGAACCAGATTCTGATCAACCTGATCAGTAACGCTATGAAGTTCACCCACTCAGGATCTATACAGGTGCGGTGTTCTCGTGAGCGTGTTCAAAAGAACATGACCTGGATTAAGGTAG
>QGUY01000547.1 GCA_003242315.1 Bacteroidota bacterium | reverse complement strand
CTTTACGAATGTTAAAACCGAAAAGAGTTCGTCGCCAACCCAGGCAAATATTCCATCGTCAACATCGGCCGGGAAATCAATTCGGAATACGAAGACTATGCGCCTGTGCTGAACGGCGACGAGACCGAAATCATCTTTACTTCAAGAAGGAGAGAGGATAACCTCAACGAAAACGTGTTCGAAGATAACAAACCCTACGAGGATATCTTCATTTCCAAAAAAGTGGGTGACACATGGGAACGGGCCAGGAACATCGGACCGGTAGTCAACACACCCTATCACAACTCCAACCTGGCCCTTTCTAAAGACGGCAACACGCTGTTTATCTATAACGACGATAACGGAGGCGACATCTACTACAGCGAACGCGATGCCAACGGCAACTGGGGTACGCCAGTACCGCTGCCAGGTATCATTAACTCCAGCTTTAACGAGAAATCCATTTCAATGTCTTCGGATGAGCGGACGCTGTACTTTGCAAGTGACCGTCCGGGAGGGTTTGGTGGCATTGATATTTATCGCGCCACGCTTGACAGTAAGGGACAATGGACCAACGTCCGGAACCTCGGTCCGAAGATCAATACCGAGTTTGACGAGGAAGGGCCGTTCATCGACCAGGATAACGTGACGCTGTACTTCAGCAGCAAGGGCCACAAGGGAATGGGTGGCCATGATATTTTTAAGTCGGTATTCAATCCCGAAACCAACGAATGGAGCGACCCGGAAAATCTGGGCTATCCAATTAATACGCCGGACGACGATGTTTACTTTGTCGCTTCGGCTGACGGCAAGCGTGCCTACTATTCTTCCGTTCGGGAAGACGGCATGGGCTATACCGACATCTACATGATTGTGATACCTGAGGGGTTGAAAGACACCGAGCCGATTGTAGCCGCAGCCGACACGACCAGCACCAAGCCGGTTGAACCTCAAGAGCCGGTAGAAAAAGATCCGGTAACAGTTCCTGAAAAACCAGCGGCAACAATGCCGCTTCATTATGTTGTCTCAGTTGTAGACGCTGAATCGCAGTCGCCGCTCAACGCACGCGTTCGTCTGCAAGGCCTTCGCGATAACGTTATTGTTGCCTCCACGCCTGCCGGTGATGGTGTGACCGACTTCACCATCGCCGGTCCGCAGGAAAAGCAATACCGGTTGTCGGTAGAACTGGATGGGTATGTCTTCGTCAATGAAACGGTTACGCTACCTGGTGCGGGGACAGAACCCAGAACCATTAACCGGACAGTAGCTCTTCGTAAGCTCGCGGTTGGTGTAAGCGGAGTACTTAGGAATATCTACTTCGATTTTGACAAGTGGTCGTTCAAGAGCGAATCGTACAACGAGCTGAACAAGCTCGAAAGGATGATGCAACAGAATCCCAATATCCGTGTTGAAATATCGGGTCATACGGATAACATCGGGACGAAGACCTACAACATGTACCTATCCAGGAAGCGTGCTGAAGCAGTGAAAGACTTCCTTACTGGTAAGGGTATCGACGCCCGGCGGATCAAGGCAACAGGCTATGGTGAAACGCGACCGCTGGCGAGCAACGACGACGAGAAGGAGGGCAGGGAACTGAATCGCAGAGTGGAATTCCTGGTAATCGGCGACTAACGCGCTTCATTCTGTCTGAAAATTAGTAACTTCCCGCC
>QGUY01000251.1 GCA_003242315.1 Bacteroidota bacterium | reverse complement strand
TTTTTTATGGGGGAAAACTCCCCATGGAATTCAAAAAAGTTGCGTGGTATACCGGTCGGCCCTTGCTTGAGATTCTCGAAACGATGGAGGTTCATAAGAATGAGTTGAAGCTTCCCTCCCGCTTTCCGATACAGTATGTTATACGCCCGAGAACCGATGAGTATCACGACTATCGCGGCTACGCGGGACGCGTTATGAGTGGCCGATTTTCTGTGGGCGATAAAGTTACCGTACTTCCTTCGGGGCAGAAGAGCGTGATTCGTCAGATCGATCGCTATACGCAATCACTCACAACGGCCGAAACACGACAGTCGGTTACCCTCGTTCTCGAAGACGACATTGATATTAGTCGCGGCGACATGATCGTACGCGATGAAGAAGTACCGGACCTGAAGCGTGAGTTTACCTCGAGAATATGCTGGCTTGATCGCGATCCGATGGTGCCAGGCAAGTCCTACCTGCTTCAGCATGGAACGGCATACACCAAAGCGAAAATCTCAACGATCGACTTCATCGAAGATCCAGCCACACTTCAAAAAATTCCCGGCTCCACCATAGCTATGAACGGCATCGCCCAGGTTCAGGTGCGAACCGCCAAGGGACTGCCAGTAGATCGCTATCATGACAACCCGGCGAATGGGTCGTTCATCTTGATTGATGAACACTCGAACAATACGGTTGGCGTTGGGGTGATCCAGTAGGCAGTAAGTACGCAGTACTGCCCCCTGCCTACTGCTTACTGTAGTACTTCAGCGCTTCCGGCATTGCCTTGTTCAAATCAGCAATCCGCGTTGAATGCGATGGGTGCGTTGAAAGCCACTCGGGAGGTTCCGCGCCGCCGCTCTGCTCGGTCATGCGTTCCCAGAACTTTGGAGCTTCATGAGGATCGTAGCCGGCGATAGCCATAAAGATCAAACCTATGCGATCTGCTTCAGACTCATGCTGACGCGAGAAAGAAAGCATACCGATTTGCGTGCCCACGCCGATGGCCTGCATGAAGACTTGTTGCGTCAGCGTCGGATTTTGTCCCATAGCTCCAGCGATGGTTCCAAGCAGTCCATTGGCAAGCAAACCCTGGCTCATGCGTTCCCTTCCGTGGTTAGCAATGGCGTGCGCAACTTCGTGGCCCATGACAACAGCAACTCCCGCTTCGTCGCGGCAGATCGGCATAATGCCTGTATAAAACGCTACCTTGCCGCCCGGCATACACCAGGCGTTGACAGTTTTGGGGTCATCGATCACGTTGAATTCCCATTCAAATCCGGCAAGCTGATCGGACATACCTTTTTCTGCCATGAATTGCTCCACCGCCTTTTGGATCCTGGCTCCCACAGTCTTCACCATAGTGACATATTGGGTATTCGTGGAGAGCCGGCTGGTATCCAAAACCTTTTCATACTGTTCACTGGCCAGTGGCAGAATCTCTGAATTCGATACCATTGCGAGCTGCCGGCGACCGGTTATCGGCACCGTAGCACATGCATAGACTATAACACCGGTTAATATCAGAATTGTGGCTTTTTTGATCATAGCGCCTAATTTTGTGCTAAAATACGAATACGGGCCATTTTTGCTCATTTCCGGCACAATCCCAAACCCAGCCCCATGAGAATATTTGCCGTCGGTAGAAACTACGTCGAGCATATCGAGGAACTGAACAATCAGCGTCCGGATGAGCCGGTGATCTTTACCAAGCCTGATACGGCACTTCTCAAAAATAATGCCCCATTCTATTATCCCGATTTTTCAAGTGATGTTCATCACGAGGTAGAACTCGTCATTCGCATTTCAAAAGATGGCAAGAACATTGTAGAGAAGTTTGCGCATAAGTACTACGATCGCATCGGTATTGGTGTAGACTTTACGGCACGTGACCTTCAGTCAAAGTTGAAAGAGAAAGGCTTGCCCTGGGATCTCGCCAAAGGTTTTGATGGTTCTGCGCCGGTATCTCCACGATTCATACCCGTGCACGACTTCAAGGATGTCAGGAATATCAACTTTCATCTCAACGTTGACGGCGTGCTGAAGCAGAAAGGAAACACGTCGCTGATGTTATTTCCGTTCGATTACATAATTTCGTACATATCCAGATTTTTTACACTGCGGGTTGGTGATTTGATTTTCACAGGAACTCCAAAAGGAGTTGGTCCTGTTACCATTGGGAATTTGTTGACGGCGTATATTGAAAATGAGAAGCTTTTGGAATTTGAGGTCCGGTAACCTTCTGTTACTGGCTTTCAGCATTGGCGTGTCCGGCGTGCAGGCTCAGTACAGTGAACCTGAGATGCGGTTCACACGCGACGAAAAGTATTTATATCCTATTAACCCGGGTACACCTGGATCACTTGCCGGCAACATGGGCGAGCTGCGCACGAGTCACTTTCACTCAGGCATTGATATCCGCACCAATAACCAGATCGGTCTTCCGGTTGTCGCGAGCAAGTCGGGCTATGTTTCGCGCATCGGAATGAGCCCCACGGGATTTGGTAATGTGATATACATCACCCATCCCGATGGAAACACTACCGTGTATGCCCACCTGGACCGCTTCGTCGATCGCCTGGCCGATTATGTTCGAAAAGAGCAATACAGGAAAAAGACATTCTACATCGACCTGTGGCCAAACAAAAACGAATTCCCCGTAGAACAAGGTGAACTCATCGGCATTTCCGGCAATACCGGGAGCTCAGGCGGGCCTCACCTGCACTTTGATATACGCGACCGCAACAACCATGCGCTTAATCCCCTCGACTTCGGCTTCGAGGAAATCATTGACGATGCTCCCCCCGTGGTAGAAAAGGTAGCGCTCATCACCCTGGATCCTGATGCCCGTATCAACGATCGATTTGGTCGATTTGAATTTTACGCCTACCGAAGTGGCAACACGTACACTCTCCGCACGCCGATACTCGCTCATGGAACGATAGGAATCGAGCTTCTTGCAAAAGACAAATTCAGGGCGCGCGACCCCTTCTACGGTGGTGTGAACTTCATTGACGTGTCGGTAAACGACAGGCCGTTCTTCCGGCAAGCCATCGAAAAGATTGACATCACGGAATCACGGCGCATTCACACACTGATGAACTACAAAACGCTGAACACGTCAGGAAAGCGGTTCTACAAACTCTATGTCGATGACGGCAACACCCTGCCTTATTACAAGTCGTCTCCAACACGTGGAATGCTTAAGGTGGAGGGTGAAGGCGACATGAAGGTGGAGATAAAGATGAAGGATTCATTTGCCAACACCAGCACGCTTAACCTGACGCTTCGCCCCTCGCCTCCTTCGGCGCAAGTAAAGAATTTGCCCGCGGCAGGACCTTACCCAACGGGTGAAATACTTGGCAATGTGCTGATGGTTACATCACGACCGGCGCCGGGTACGGATCAGAAAGCGTTTCTGTATATGCGCGACTCAGTTGTGCAGATTGAGCCTGCTTATGGCAACAATGCCGGTGTCGTATACCTGGTCGACCTTCGGAAGATGTTGCCCGACTCGGTAGTTGTAAACGATAAAAGCTACGTCACGAATCTCAGATCGCGTATCCCGCCATCGGTGGAGTACAAATACTACAGCGACGACCTTGACATTACCTTCCCTGCCAACGCACTGTACGACACCTTGTATTTTGGTAGTTCCTATCGGATCAACCCTGATGACGGCACGGAGATTTATGTTATCGGCGACAAGGATGTTCCGCTGCGAAACAATATTTCTGTTTCGCTGAAGACCAAAAAGTTCTACCTTCGAAGCAAGCAGATCGGGATTTACCGCATAGAAGGCAATAGGAAAACATACCTTGGCGGTGCATTCACCAATGGCCGGATTTCTTTTCAAACGCGGGAGTTTGGAGAATTCACGGTACTGACTGACAGCATTGCGCCGACTATTCGGCCTGTCGCGGTTAACAGTTCAGTAGCGCGTTTCCGCATAGGCGACGACCTTTCGGGAATCAGTTCCTACGAGGCAACAATTGCCGGCGAGTGGTTGCTGATGCACTACGACGCCAAGTCGGGATCGCTGTGGTCTGAAAAGCTGGATAAATCCCAACCCTTAAGGGGCGAATTCGTGCTTACCGTTCGCGACAACGCGGGCAACACCCAGGTCTTCAGACAAACAATACAATGAAGGAATTAAAGGCCGGCGATAAAGCGCCTGACTTTACCGCGACTGACCAGGATGGCAAGACCGTTAAGTTATCCTCGTTCCGCGGGCAAAAGGTTGTACTATACTTCTATCCCCGCGATATGACGCCGGGATGTACGAACGAAGCCTGCAACCTGCGCGACAACTATAAGGCGCTGACCAAAGCTGGCTATGAAGTGCTGGGCATCAGCACGGATTCGGAAGAATCTCACCAAAAGTTTATTGCCAAAGAACGTCTCCCCTTCAGGCTCCTGTCCGATCCCGATAAAAAGGTTCACAATCTTTACGGAACCTGGGTTGAAAAATCATTATACGGCCGCAAGTACATGGGCACAGCCCGCAAGACGTTCGTTATCGATGAAAAGGGCGTCATCGAGCGCATTATCGATAAGGTCAATACAAAAGATCACGCAGCGCAAATCTTGGATGCAGCCGCCGCGCCGCAAAAGAAACCAGCCGTCAAGAAGACTGTAGCCCGGAAGAAGAAATAGGCGCAGATGCAGGTGTAACATTGCCCAACGAAATTTGGAGCGTGGTGGGGCGGCGATTATATTCGCGCAAACACTTGAAAATGGCCCAGCCCGATCTCGATAAGCTAAAGAAACTTTGCACTCAAATCCGTCGCGATATCGTTCGCATGGTTCACGCCTGCCAGTCAGGTCACCCCGGCGGTTCTCTTGGATGTACTGAATTCTTCGTCGCGCTTTATTTCCACATAATGAAGCACGATCCGAAGTTTAATATGGAAGGACATGGCGAGGACCTGTTCTTTCTGTCGAACGGGCATATCTCACCCGTATGGTATGCCACGCTCGCGCGGGCGGGATACTTCGACGTATCAGAGCTTGCAACCTTCCGACGCATCAATTCAAGGCTGCAGGGGCATCCTGCAACGCACGAACACCTCCCCGGTGTCAGGGTCGCTTCCGGTTCCCTGGGTCAAGGCTTGTCAGTCGCCATCGGCGCAGCGCAGGCTAAGAAACTGAATGGTGACGACAGGTTTGTGTACGTGCTCATGGGTGACGGCGAACAGGACGAAGGCCAGATTTGGGAAGCAGCGGCCTATGCTGTGCACCACAAGGTCGATAATCTGATTGCAACCGTCGATCACAATGGCCAACAGATCGATGGCCCTACAAAAGAGGTTTTGGACCTGCGCGACCTGCGAAAAAAATACGAAGCTTTTGGTTGGGAAGTCCAGGAGTTTGATGGTAACGACCTGGAAATGACGATCAAATCCCTGGAAAACGCCCGCGCACTGGCGAAACGCGGCAAACCTGTTATCAACATCATGAACACCGTGATGGGCAAGGGCGTTGATTTCATGGAGGGCTCACACAAATGGCACGGCATCGCGCCCGATGACGCCCAGCTTGCCCAGGCGCTGGCTCAACTCGAGGAGACGATCGGCGACTACTAGTCTGAAAAGCGTCGATACCGGCACTTTTCTTGCATGTTGACACGCAACCTCAGCAGGATTCGTTATACTGCTGAAACAGGGCCATTTCCCATTTCAGGTGCGTTACACGACTTTTTTCATCACAGTATTACTCATCGTCGCCGCGGCGGCACCTTCGGCGCGCGCGGCGCGCACTTCGGCCTCGTGGGCATCGCGCTCGGCCCGGTGCGCGTCGAGTTCGGCGCGGCGCCGCTCGCGCATAGCGTCGTAGCTCCAGCGCGC
>QGUY01000250.1 GCA_003242315.1 Bacteroidota bacterium | reverse complement strand
TCAAAGAATTTTTAAAGGGCGCTCGGGCAAAAAGAGATCACCCTCCGATGGTATGGGCTGCTCTTTGCTCTGGGGTTCGTAATCAGTCAACAGATACTGTATTACATATACCGCACGGAGGGAAAACCGGAAAGCGACGTCGACGTCCTTACTGTGTACATGGTAGTGGCAACAATAGTCGGCGCGCGTCTGGGGCACGTGTTCTTTTATGAACCCGATCTGTACCTGAACGACCCCATGCGCATCTTGCGTGTATGGGAAGGAGGACTTGCAAGTCATGGTGCCGCCATCGCTATTTTGATTGCACTTTGGTTGTATGCCAGGAAAAAGAAACCAGGGCAGAGTTACCTTCAGGTTGTGGATCGTATTGTGATATTGGTAGCCATGACCGGCGCCCTCATCCGCGTGGGAAATTTCTTCAATTCAGAAATTATCGGTAAGCCAACACACGGCACCTCAGGCGTTGTATTTGCTCGCGGAATCACTGAATCCCTGAAGCAATCTGGTCGTGTACAACATGTCGCCTATGTCGGCGTTGATTCTTCATTAAACGAGAATGGGTACGTTCCCGTAAAGATGCTCGTAGATTTCAACACGAACGAGGGTGGCGATCCAACGGGACTTAACATGACACTAAACCGCGTTTCAGCATATCAGACAGCACGCGAACACATCGACGTTACGTCGGAGTTTCTTCCGCGACTAGTGCCTAATGATGACGGCAGTCTTTCAGCTGTGGTATTTATGTATATGATACCGCGTCATCCCGCGCAACTCTACGAAGCGGCAGGTTATCTGTTATTGTTTATCGGATTGTTCATGGTGTGGCGACGGTACCGTGATCAAACGCCGCCCGGACGGCTGCTGGGCATTTTCCTGATCGGGTGCTTTGGTCTGCGTTTTGTCATTGAATTCCTGAAAGAACCGCAAGTTGCTTTTGAAGAAACGTTGCCTATAAATATGGGCCAGATTCTGAGCATTCCCCTGGTTTTTGCGGGAATATGGATTTTAGTGCGTTCCTATCGCAAGGGAACGACTTCCGACGCGTAAATACAAACCCATGAAATGGTTGGCCGTTGTGGGACTGTTGCTTTTGTCGTTGCCCGATGTGGCTGCTCAGGGAAGGCGTGACCTGAGACGCATACCCTTGCCCGACAGCGTGCAAAAGGAACCTGACACGATCCTGCACATCAACCGGATTTTCGTGGTCGGCAATCGACTAACCCGCGATCACATTATCCTGCGGGAGCTTACGCTTAAGGAAGGTGATACTGTAAGCCTTTCACGCATCGATCAGGTAATCAGCCAGGACGAAAAGAAACTCTTCAATACACATCTATTTAACATAGCGCGCATCCGGAAACTACCTGTCGACAAAACCACGATTGACCTACTGGTGGATGTTGATGAGCGATGGTACACGTTTCCTTCACCGATATTTGAACTTTCCGATCGCAACTTTACCGAGTGGTGGCAGAATTATGATCACGATTTTACGCGGATAAACTACGGATTGCGGTTGTACCAGTTCAACGTCAGGGGCCGCAACGAGACCCTCACCGCGACGATGCAGTTCGGATTCAACAGGGTTTTTGCGGTGCGGTACACCATTCCGTACATCGATCGAAAACAAAAGCACGGTCTTATATTCGATTTCGAATTCCAGGAGTCGAAGAACATCGCATATCGAACGCTTGATCACAAGCGGATATTCCACAGTAGCCGCCACCTGCTCAGCGAACGTCGTACATTCGGACTGACGTACACCTTTAGAAATTCATTTTATGAAAGACACTATCTGAGTGTGGACTACCGGTTGACAACGGTGGACGACTCAGTGCGCCTTCTCAATCCAGACTATCTCGGAAATGAGCGACTGGACCAGGATTTCCTCTCGCTTGAATATCAGTTTTCATCCGACCACCGCGACGTGATCGCGTATCCTCTCAACGGATACCACTTGTTACTCGGCGCGCGGAAGCTGGGTTTTGGATTTGATGTCGACAAAACCGAACTCACTGCCTCCTACGCGATATTTCTTCCCGTTGGAAAAAAGTATTACCTGTCGAACTACTCCTATGCATACTGGAGCAGTCCCGATACACAGCCTTATAATCAGCTGGGTGTTCTGGGATTCCGAAAGGAAATTCTTCGGGGATACGAAATCTTCGTAATCGAGGGGCCTCAGTATCTGCTCAACAAGACCACCTTCAAGAAGGAAATATTCTCACGTACATACCATTGGGCTCGCGGACCTATCGAGCAGTTCCGCCACGTGCCCATTGCATTGTATCTGAAAACCTACGCGGATCTCGGTTACGTTTGGAATTACCCCGACTACGAAGCCAACTCCCGCCTCACTAACAAATTGCTCGTAGGCACAGGCGCCGGTCTGGACCTCGTCACCGCATATGACGTTGTGCTCCGCTTCGAGTATACATTTAATGGAGAGGGGGAAAGTGGGTTCTTCCTCAATGTGAAAAAGGAATTCTGATTCTTTTCTTCCAACTCTCTTCCCCTATGTGAATGTACATAGAACCATAGGGTCACGTACCCCCTACTCTCTCATTACTCTCACTCTCACATTCACACTGAAAATAAATAACCCCCTATGCGCTATCATATCATTCTATTTTCTATCTTAGCATCAAAGACCCTCTCCTATGACTGCGCAACTCATCTGCGCGGTAGCGTTGCTACTGTGCGTATTTTTTGCGGAAGCCCAGAGTGTGTCTACGCTCATGGGCGCACGTGCTCATGCCATGGCCTCTGCGTCGTCGTGTCTGGACGACGAATGGTCCCTCTTTAACAATCCCGCAGGCCTATCGGGCGTAACCGATGCTATTGTCGCCGTAGGGTATGCGATGACACCCCTTTTGCCTGGCAGCGACCGAATGGCTGTGGCAGGATCACTTCGTGCATTCAAGGGTGTGCTGTCTGCCGGCATTTTTCGATTTGGCGACGCCTTTTACAGCGAGCAGATTATGCGATTGGGTTACGCCCACAAACTGGGGCTTGCGGCATTGGGCATAAGCGCCAGCCTGATCCAGTACAGCGCTACAGGATTTGGAACCCTTTGGGTTCCCGGCGTGACTTTGGGTGGTATTGCTGAACTAACACCATGGATGAAGATTGGCGCGTATGTCGTCAATCCCACGCAACCCGTCGTGTCGCGCGATCACGGCGAACGCCTTCCGACACAGCTCACAGCAGGCATAGGGGTCACGCCGGGCGAACAGGTGCTGATTATCGCTGAGGTCGAAAAAGATCTGGACTATGACACTTCATGGAAGATTGCCATGGAGTACCGACCCCTGGGTCGGTTTCACTTCAGATTGGGGTGCCGGTTGGTGCCTGAGCGCTTTTCAGCTGGTGTTGGTTTCCGGTCGCCGCGACTTAGACTGGACTACGCACTCGATTATTCCGCCTTCATCGGCACGGGCCACCACGTCACAGCAGCTTATCCATTCGCGACCAAATGAAAGTGACACTTATCTTCTGCATCCTGATGGTCCCGGTGATGGCTGTGCATGCGCAACAGGATGCACACCTTCAACAATTAATTGATGATATCGCGGCCATTCCCGATATCGATGTGCCGTACGAGGCATTGTATGAAAATCTTGCACAAATTTTCAGCGAACCGTACGATCTCAACCGTGTGACTGCAGAAGAGCTTCGTCTCCTGGGCTTTCTTTCGGTACAGCAGATCGACGCTCTCATAAAGCATCGGGAAAGTTTCGGCGACTTTCTCTCTCCGTACGAACTTCAAAGCGTCGAGGGTTTGGATGAAGTCACCGTTGATCGTCTGCTGCCATTTGTGCGCGTGTATGAACCCGAGACGCGGCTTGACAAATCCGTTCTCAAGCGGATCGCGGAAAACAGGAATGCCTACGTCATGATTTCGCAGGGACGGGTGCTTCAGCGGAGAGCGGGCGACGACAGCACATTCCTTGGGAGTCCGGACCAGCTAAAGATTCGATTTCGCTCCAGTCGTCCCGGCGATTTCAGTCTCGGTTTCACCCTGGAAAAGGATGCAGGAGAACCTTTTGTTTTTGAGTCGCTTTGGCGTCCGGGATTTGATCATTTATCATTTCATGTACAGTTGCAAAACAAGGGAATTATCGAAAATCTCGTCGTGGGCGACTACCAGGTGCAGGCTGGTCAAGGGCTTTTACTTGGCGGCTTGTTCGGACTTGGCAAGAGCGGAAGCGAAACGGTGAATACCTTGAGGCGGGCAAACGTCGGAGGTGTCCCCTTCTCTTCGTCAAACGAAAACAGCGCATTGCGCGGCGCCGTCGTCACGATTCGATTTGATCAAAATTTACACGTCACGGGTTTCTACTCGGATGCCCCGCGCGATGCGTTGGTGGAAGGCGACAGCACGGACAGCCAGCTGGCTACCGCATTGCGAACTTCAGGTTTACATCGAACGGAAAACGAAATCGCGGGCAGAGCCGCCATCCGCGAGATCAACGCAGGCGTTGTTGTCAACCGTAAGACAGCACGCATGGATGCGGGTGTCGTGTTAAACTCCGTCATCTTCGATACACCTGTACAGCGCAAGCCCAGACCCTACAATCAGTTTGCATTCTCGGGATCAGAGAATCATTCAGAGTCCGTGTTTCTGAATTACAACCACCGCAACCATGCGTTCTTTTCAGAGTTTGCTTTAAACGCCACAGGAGGAACTGCTGCAGTTATCGGATTACTATCGAGCCTAACACCACAGCTTGAGGTTGCTGCTGCTTATCGCGACTACAGTCGCGACTTTCACGCGTTCTATGCGAACGCAATAAGCGAAGGGAGCTCCGTCCAGAATGAAAAGGGAATCTACTGGGGATGGAAATACCGGCTTACAAAGTATCTCCATGTAACGGGATACTTCGACATGTTCATGTTCCCTTGGCTCAGGTACCGCGTTTACGCGCCGTCGCGCGGCTATGAATGGCTCTTGCGCATTGCGAGGAACAGTCGCTCCGGGCCATCATGGCACATTCAGTTTCGCGAAGAATGCAAGGCTCGCAATATTTATGGCGACGATCCTCTGGTCGACGTAGTTCCTGGCGTAAAGCGCAATGTGCTGGCAGGGACTTCCATAGCGGCAGCACGGGGACTCACCCTTAAAACACGTCTCCAGTACAGCGCATATCAAATTGGAGGACAAACCACGGAAGGAATGGCACTGATGCAAGACATCGCCGCCGAGTTCGGCAAGCTTCGCGTGGCGGCGCGATATGCACTGTTTGACACGGACGATTATGACAACAGGCAGTATGCGTATGAACGCGACGCCTGGCTCTCTTTTTCACTCCCTGCGTATTACGGTGTGGGAACGAGAAGTTATATTCTCGTGTCCTATTCATTCAAACGCATGACATTGTGGATGCGATTCGCACACACGCGGTATATCGATCGCGAAGAGATTGGATCCGGTCCTGATAAAATCGCAGGGAATCAACGAAATGATGTTAAATTACAGCTGCGATATCGCTTCTGAAAAACATGCACGCAACGGAGCTGATTACACCGGAAGTACTGCTTGTCATTTGCATCGGCGCAATTATTTGTGTAGTGGTATTTATGATGATTTTTAGAAAGCGTAAGCCGTGAAACAGACCGTAAGCGACCACAGGTCTGCTTTAGGGCTTCGCGGGATGTAAGGTTTTCGTCGTAAATCCACTTTGCCATGTAGGTTTTCCGGTAAATGCGCCGATTCGTCGTTGGGCACATTTCATAATTTAAGGTTGTCGTCCGTAATTCAATGCTTAATCTACACACTGACGAAACCACTATGAAAAACAGGTTTTTCTGCACTATGGTATTTGTGCT
>QGUY01000249.1 GCA_003242315.1 Bacteroidota bacterium | reverse complement strand
TTACCGTTGCTGTTGTTCTTGGGACGCCGCTTCTCATTGCGCTGATCAAATACGAACCTTTCACGACGTATACCTTTTAAGGTGCCCTTTCGAACAAGTCGCATGCATGGTCTGGTTGACTGGCTGCCTCAAAATAGGACTGCGAAACCAGCCTAAAAGTGGGCTCTACGGGGTTAAAATCGCAAAAAAATTACCAATCTATCTTGCGCTAATTCTTACATGTCAATGCGCGATTTTGGCGAAAAAGAAAAACCCCAAAGTACAATCAGAACCAAGCAATAGCGGCGCCCCAGCAGATGGAAGAAAGCGGAATTTGACAATTGTTTACATCGCTGATGTAAGAAGGAAGTAATAATACAGTTTCGTTTTTTCACTTTACAAATCGATGCTTTTTCAACCGTTGTATAGGACTATAACCTTGCTCATATTTGCCAATCAAACTAAACAAAAGTCTACTATGAAGAAGATTTTTTTGACTGTTTCGTTGTGTGCACTTTTTGCTGCGGGCGCCTTTGCCCAGGGCATGAGTGGCGGTGTCAAAGCTGGCTTGAACCTTGCAAACTTCAGCGGTGATGACGTGGGAGACACTGATATGCGCATCGCATACCATATTGGTGGTTTCTTGAATTTCAGTTTTTCGGACGCCCTGTCGCTCCAACCTGAATTATTGTATAATTCAATTGGTGCTAAGGCAGACGATCAAGATGGCGACATGGCCATGAAGATGAACTACATTTCCATCCCCGTTAGCCTTATATACTCTTTCGGAAACTTTAACATTCAGGCAGGTCCGCAGTTCAGCTTCCTCGCCAGCGCTAAGGCCAAGTATACTGAAGGCGACGTTTCTGCTGATGTTGACATGAAAGAATACTTCAAAGGAACGGATCTTGGCGTGAACATAGGTCTTGGAGCAGCATTCGGCAAGCTCCATGCATCGGCTCGCTATTATCTCGGTCTGACGGACATTCCGGACAGCGAAGGCGATGCTAACTGGAAGAACACCAACATCCAACTTTCGCTGGGTTACGCACTCTTTGGAAAATAAGAGCTAATACTACAGTCAACCAGAAAGGAAAGCCGTCCGCACACCGGACGGCTTCTTTTTTTGCCAATAGTGTGCATGTTTGAAGTCGCTACAGACCGGAATCCTTATATTCGGAAAAAAAAAACGGCTATGGTGACTTGGGGTTTCGCGATCGTTCTTCTATGCCTATCTGCCCTAGGGAACGGCGAGCAAACCCTTCGGATAGTAACCTACAATGTTTATGAGGGTTTTAAGAACGACAGCCTGTTGTACAAACAATTCGCAGCGTGGGCATCGCGAATCAATCCTGACATAGTTGCCCTCCAGGAAATGAACCGCTTCACGCAACGGGGACTTGAAGCGTTTGCCGCAGCATACGGTCATCCCTACGCTGTGTTGTCAAAACCGGATGGCTTTCCAGTCGCGTTGTCGTCGAAGTACCCGATCGTCAACGTTCAGAAGGTTATAGACAACATGTGGCATGGATACTTGTACGCGAACGTGAAGGGTATTCACATTTTCGTAGTGCATCTTTGTCCTATTACCTATGAAAAGCGTCGCGATGAACTGCGGCTCATTCTCGCGCATGCAGCAACTTTGCCTAAGGATGCGGAGATTGCCATTATGGGTGACTTCAACGCGGTGTCGCGGGAAGACGAGAAATACCATGATCAGCGCATAGTCGACTTCATCAAAAACTGGCAGAAGCAAGATCCAAGAGTTCGCGATCTGGTCGACGGCAAACCGGATTATTCCGCCATGGACCTCCTCCGCGAGGCAGGTTTTCGCGATACGTTTTGGTTGAAGTTCAAAGAACACACCGGCACCTTCCCTACGAAAAAGTACGGCGACCCCGTACCGCGGCGCATCGATGCGATCTGGGTAAACGATGCACTCGCCAGGAAGCTGGTATCATGCACGGTCATCAAAGATACGGTGACTGACTCCCTATCAGATCACTATCCCGTGTTAGCAGAGTTTACGTTGGAATGAGAAGAAGGACGTCGGGCGATTTGGTTGTCACAAACAGTTCTTCGCTATATGAAAAGAAATGAATTCCTCTCCTGGTCCTTTCTGGCAGCCATGGTAGTGGCCCTGCCCGGCCGGGTCAAAGCTGCTCTACGATCCATTCGCCGTGATGACAAAGGGTTTAAGGTTGATGCAGGAACGGATCGTTACGACAACATCCTCAAACCTTTCGGCGGTGATCAGTTCTTTTGCAAAGTAGCCGGGAGGGACAGCGATGGCGACAGCTACATTTACGAGTCGACCAGAAACACCGAAGGTGGTCCGCTCCTCCATGTACATTACGAACAGGACGAATGGTGGTATGTTCTGGAAGGTGATTATCTCATAAAAGTTGGAGATACTGTTTATGAAGCAAAGCCTGGCGACTTTGTGTATGGTCCCCGGGTGGTGCCCCACACATTCTCCAAGGTGGGTAATGGACCGGGACGCGTCCTGATTGGTTTTCACCCCGCCGGTCGTATGGAAGAATACTTCACGAAACTAAGCAACGGCGAAGCGAGGAATTTTACCGATGAGCAGCGGGAAGCGATGAGAAGGGAACATGGGTTTTAGACGGCGGGTCCGGCGTTGGGCGTGTTGAAGAGGTAGGTGAGCTTGGAGGGCTTTTGGACGTCTGTGAACTTCCCGGCAATCCGGAGGGTTGTCATTTCACTGCAAATCCACTAAAATTGCAGCTCTTTACGCGAATTATCGAGTCGCGGGCCCTTAGCTCAGTCGGTTAGAGCACCTGACTCATAATCAGGTGGTCGCTGGTTCGATCCCAGCAGGGCCCACTTCTCTGGATATCCGCTCCGAAGGCCATCGTCGCCCACAGGACAGCGCAGGTTCCGTTGGCCTTCCTGTGCGATCCCGATACCATCCGATTGGGCCCTTAATAAAATTTCCTCTCCCTTCTTCCCCATCATCCCTATCTTGCCATCAACCGTTTCCACCTTAACCATGAAAACCGCCGCCTTCTGCCTTCTGTCACTGCTTGCGGTCAGCAGCCGGGCCCAGCAAACGCCGGTGAACTCTGACGTCTATGCAGCTAAGAAGGTCGGCAATACTACAGCTTTCATTCTCAGCGGATCCACACGCTTCCTGGAAATGCTGGAGATCAACAGCATAACCCTTGCTCCGAATGCCATCGCCAAAGGACACCAACGCCATGACGACGTTGAAGAGCTCATCATCATTAAATCGGGAACGCTGACGGTAGCTCAGGGCAATACTGCCCAGGCTATCGGTCCAGGTAGCGTCGCCCTCACCCTGCCCGGCGAAGTACATAGTCTGGCCAACATGTCGAACACCCCGGTAACATTTTATGTACTCACGTACCAGTCCAACGAAAAGCCTAACGGTGGCCGAGGAGAAAACTCGGGAGGATCGTTTATCCTCGACAGTAATACCATTGCATTTCGGGAACACGATAAAGGCGGGATCAGAAGATATTACGACCGCCCAACCACCATGTTCGAACGCATGGAAATGCACGTCACCACCCTCAATGCAGGACTTAGCAGTCATGACCCACACACGCACAAAGCTGATGAGATCATCCTCATGATGAAAGGAGAAGGCGAAATGTACATCGACGGCAGCCGGAAACGCGTGACAGAAGGTTCACTCGTCTTCCTCGGCTCGATGGTCCCGCACGCCATCACCAACACCGGGTCGGGTCCCTGCGAATACTTCACCTTCCAATGGGAGTAGAATTGTTTTACTTAAGTTAATTTTTACTGTTCACATGAGAATTGGTCTTTCACTTCTTGCGGTTTTCATCACTGCCGTCTCCTATGCCCTCCATCCATGGGAAGTGCAGACGCTCACGTTCACGGCAAGGGGCAACTATACCAACCCATACATTGACATTCCTGTTCAGAATCGTGACGACCTTCTCACCGTCACTTTCACGGGAACATCAGGAGATGCCAAAGGCAAATCCATCACACTCCGGGGATGCTGGAACGGTGGTAAGGAATGGATCGTAAACTTTGCCGCGCCTGCCGCTGGCACGTGGACATACAAGACCAGCTCGCGAGACAGAGGACTAAACGGAAAACGAGGAACGCTGAAGGTCGAGCCCTGGACGCAACAAGAACTCACGGATAATCCAACGCGGCGTGGCCCAGTCCGCGTGCACCAGGGCAGCGAACGCACAGGGCGGTATTTTGAATACGCAGACGGCACACCCTTCCTCTGGATCGCGGACACGTGGTGGAACTGGACGAAGCGAAGCATCAGGTTTGAAACGTTCCAGGCAATGGTCGACAACCGCGCTGCGAAAGGATTCAACATTGGACAACTGTTCGTACCCGGAAACGGCTGGGGACGTGAGAGTTCGTCACTGTCAGAAGACTACACACAACTCGATACGGATCACGTCAAACACGTCGAGCGCATGATCCAATACGCAAACAGCAAAGGGATCACCGTGTGGATTCATGCCTGGTGGAGCCGCGAAAACCTTGATGAAACTGCCGGACCTGAAGCTGTAAAACGCTGGTGGAGATACCTCATTCACCGCTTTGGTGCCTACAACGTGATCTGGGTGCTCGCAGGGGAGTACAACATGTACAACAACGGCGGTTTCCCTCTGTCGTTCTGGAAGGACCTCGGACAGATGATCAAGGACGAGGATCCCTACAACCACATCATCAGCGCGCACAACACGCCGCCCTTCTGGAACGGTGGTGCCGACGCGCCGCAGTGGTCGACCGCCACGGTGCTGCACAACGAGCCGTGGCTCGATTACAACCAATCGCAAACGGGTCACGGTCGCTATGCCAACGAAATGATTCCTCATGTCGTCGCTGAAGCGTACGCAGTTACGCCTCCCAAACCTATCGTCGTGACGGAACCCTGGTACGAATTCGTAGAAGGTAATCCGACAGGCCGCGACGTCCGACTGGGTGCGTGGGGCGCGGTGCTGTCCGGTGCGGCGGGGCATTCCTACGGTGGCGGACACGTATGGCTCGCCAGCGTACCCGAGTCTCCCGGAGGAGCTGGTCCCTGGCCTATCGAGGAAGGATTTAAGCGCACGACATACGACTACGAAGGTGCTCGGTCTATGCAAATTATGGGCGACTTCCTCAGATCCATTCGCTGGTGGGAACTCTCCTCCCATCCGGAGCTCGTAAGCGACTACCCGCAACCTTTCTGCCTGGCCAAGCCTGGGGATACTTACGTGCTATACCTGCGCTACGGGGGTTATGTCAAAGTAAACCTTGGCGACTCCGAGTTGGGCTATTCATATTTTTGGTTGAACCCATCAACCGGTGAAAAGACCCCGACCCGATCAGATAAAGGACGTGGATATGTGTCGTTCATGAGTCCAGGAAGCTACCCGGCAGAAACCGAGGTGAAGGACTGGGTGCTGTATATTAAAGTTGGGAATTAAGAATTACAGGAAGGGGATCAGTATGAGTGCGAGAGTGAAGAAAGCGGCGTCTGTGCCTCCGTGGTCAAGACACCATAATCAACACATCAATACCGTTGCAGTTCCGGTTGTACTTCCTCAATATACCCCATGATGCCGGCGCGCAAATTATAGAGATTCGTGTAACCGAATCGCTCCTCGAGTGTTCGGATGGCTTGAGCGCTGCGGCCACCGGTCTTGCAGTGAACGACGACTTTACGATTGCGATCGATCTTTGATGCTAAGGATTCAATTTCATTCAGAGGGAGTAGTTCACCACCGAGGTTGACGATGTCGTATTCGTATTTTTCGCGAACGTCGATAAGTTGAAAATCTTCACCGCGCTCTATCCACGTCGCGAGTTCTGTTGCACTGATTTCCTTAATGG
>QGUY01000546.1 GCA_003242315.1 Bacteroidota bacterium | reverse complement strand
GATGCGGGGTATGGCATCGATGTACGATTGGGAATCCAGATACGCAAGTCGAGGGATCTGGTTGATTGGAATTTCGTCGGTTGGGTATTTAATAAGCTCCCTCCAAAGGGAGCCGAATACATTACCCAGTCTGGCGGAACGCCATTCAATTCCCTTTGGGCTCCTTACGTGATGAAAGTCGGCGACGAATTCAGACTCTACTATTCCTTGTCGTCGCCAACGCCACGGCTTAGTGTGATCGGACTCGCCACAGCATCGTCACCTGAAGGACCCTGGACAGAACGTGACGTTGTAGTTCGGTCGTCCGCCGACAATACCGTTCACACCAATGCCATCGATCCTTCGGTGATTGTGGACCACGAAGGCCGCCATTGGATGTACTACGGTTCTGCTTGGGATGGCATTTACGTTTTGGAGCTGGATCCATCTACCGGACTCGCCAAGACTCCACTCGCACGTGGAAAGCGGGTGGCGCAGCGCGGATTTACGAGCGGAACACCGAACGGAAACATTGAAGCCGCCGAGATCATTTACCACCTGGAACAGGATAAGTACTTCCTTTTCATTTCGTACGATTGGCTTCAGACGAAGTATAATGTACGGGTGGGAAGGTCGGATTCTCCGGAGGGTCCCTTTTACGATTTCAACGGCGTTGATCTCAACGCGGGGCACGATATGATTCCCATGATCCTCGCGCCGTATCGGTTTGTGGATCACGGAGGATGGCAGGGCACTGGTCATTGCGCCGTGTTCGAGGATGACGGTCAGTACTACATGGCGCATCAGGGACGCCCGGGTGTGGACAGCCACTACATGGTACTGCACGTTCGCAGGATGTTTTGGATGGACAGCGGATGGCCGGTGGTGTCGCCGGAACGGTATGCCGCGGTAGAGCAATCGCCTGTCAGCGAGGAGGAATTGGTTGGAGCCTGGGAACGAATTGTGTTCGGCTACCAGGTTGTTCCCGGCTATGCAAACGAGCAGGTTTCTCCTAACTTTCAATTCGCAGTCCCGATGACGCTTGATGAAGGAGGGACTATCGATGCAAAGTCGGATCAGCACTGGAGGTATGACGCACCGGTACTCACGCTGGAAATCGGCGATGCCGCGTACACGGCGATTGTGGAACGCGGCCGGGATTGGGAAAACAAAACCGAATGTATTCTCTTCACTGGCCTGAACCAGGAAGGCGTGGCCATTTGGGGAAAAAAACAAAACTGAAAACTTAGGAACGCATGCAAGACCGAAAACGCAATCACTTACTTCTTGTCGCACTCATTGCCGCGCTGTTACCATTTCGCGTTGTTGCTCAGAGTTCCGTCACCTTACAGGTCGACGCGGGCAAAGTTGGTGCGCCGATACAGCCAACGATGTGGGGTATCTTTTTTGAAGATATCAACTTCGCAGCGGATGGCGGTATCTATGCTGAAATGATCAAGAACCGATCCTTCGAATTTGCCGATCCGAGGATGGGCTGGCAGGAGCACAAGTACGATCGGTTTTCACTGAATAGGGAGTCAGGTAGTATGACGATCATTAACCGCGTCGGCAAGACCACCAATCCACGATTTGCGCGGGTAACAACGAATGCCTCTAAGGGATATGGCATTACGAATGAGGGTTTCGGCGGAAGGGGTGTAAAGAAAGGGGGGAAAAATT
>QGUY01000248.1 GCA_003242315.1 Bacteroidota bacterium | reverse complement strand
TGCGCTTGGCGGATCGTATTGCCGCGTTTTATCTGGACAGAGGAGGGAAGGGTTATCGTTGGAGGAAGGATTGCAGTATGCTGCAGAATGCATCGAAGCCTGTATCCCTTTTGCTCAGGACCATGGTGTTACGCTGATTCTTGAGAACCATTACAAAGACGACTTCTGGACCTTTCCTGAATTTGCCCAGAAGATGGAAGTATTCTGTGCGCTCGTCGACCGCCTCCCGAGCAGGGGTTTTGGTGTGAACTATGACCCCAGCAACGCGTACCTGGCGGGTGACGATCCGCTTGAATTGCTAAAGCGCGTTGCACATCGCGTTGTCACCATGCATGCCAGCGACCGTTACCTGGCGGAGGGTACGCTTGAGGATCTTCGGAGAGAAGAAGGTGGTTCCCAGGGTTACGCACGACGCCTGCGGCACGGCGAGATCGGAAAGGGGTTGAACGACTATGATGCGATATTTTCTGAATTGAAAAGGGTGGGTTTTGATGGTTGGATCAGTATCGAAGATGGCGTGGAGGGTATGGATCAGCTGGAGCGTAGTGTGGCTTTTGTTCGTAAGAAGATTAAACAGTATTGGGGCTGATTCTGCGCGCTCACACTGACACTGAACTTCTTCCTGATTCAAGATTTTGTCAGTTGCGCGCCAAACAAAGGGTGTACCTCGAACACAGAATTCCTTTGGCGCGCGGTCAAGTCCATCACTCTTGTCCCGGGGCTGCACACTCACACTCACACTCACACCGTAAACCGGCCTGCGGCCTGCTTTGCGGGACACCCACACCATTATTGGATACCATGCCCCGCTCATCAACTGAGTCCGGCATTTCGGATTTCGGGGCGGAGAAATTGTTATTTTAGGGCATAACACCATGAATCCTATGCAATCCTCGAGAAGAACCTTTTTGAAAAGTGCAGTCGCGCTGACCGGCGCTGCCATGATAACGCGGCCGTCTTCCCTCTTCGGCATGAAGACGAAGAATGAACTGACAGGCGTCCAATTGTATTCCGTGCGTGAAGAAATGAAAGCGGATCCGCTCGGCACCTTGAAACAGCTGGCCGCCATGGGCTACCGCCATGTTGAACATGCGAACTACATTGACCGCAAATTCTACGGATGGTCGGCGAAAGAATTCAAGAAAATTCTGGACGACCTTGGCATGACCATGCCCAGCGGGCATACTGTTATGCGCGGCGATCATTGGGACGAATCCAAAAAGGACTTTACCGATGCGTGGAAGTACACGATCGAGGATGCGGCCATACTCGGTCAGAAATTCGTCATCAGTCCCTCGATGGATCAACGGATACGAAGGAGCCTGGATGACCTCAAGCGATTCATGGAGATATTTAACAAGAGTGGTGAATTGTGCAAGAAGGCCGGGATGAAATTCGGATACCACAACCACGATTTTGAATTCTCTGAGAAATTCGGTAATGAAACATTGTATGACCTGATTCTCAAACACACCGACCCGGACCTCGTCATGCAACAGCTGGACGTTGGCAACATGTATAACGCAGGCGCCAAAGCCATTGATTTCATCAACAAGTATCCCGGTCGCTTCCCGTCCATGCACGTCAAGGACATGATCCAGGGGAATGAGGATGCGAACCATAAATACGACAGCACCATCCTCGGCAAGGGCATCATTCCCGTAAAAGAAATCATCGACGCCGGCCGCAAGAAAGGCGGCACCATCCACTTCATCGTCGAGCAGGAAGCCTACCAGGGCAAATCACCGCTGGAGTGCATGAAGGAGGATCTGGAGGTGATGAAGAAGTGGGGATACGTGTAACAAGTAGAGACGCGCGACTCGCGCGTCTCCTCGATAAAATTGGTACCAATCACCGATTACCCATTGCCCTTCCCCGCTACCCAACCGACAACTCCTCCAACAATTCCTGTCAAAATTGCCCAAACAAAGACATCCACTACATTGCCTGTAAGGTCGAGTATGTTGGTTGTGTCGTATTGAATCATGTTAAAGCCGAGACCGACGAAAAAGCCGATCGTAGCCCCGGCGGAGAAACCCGCACTGAAGGTCCTGATACCAGCCCACTTTAAGAATACGTAGGCGAGAAGGGCTGCATGGGCCAGGTTGCCCAGAATGAGAGGCCAGTATTGCATTTCGGTTTTGGCTACGTTAGTAGCGCTGCCGGCGTGTGCGGTATAAAAGTCTTCGAGAAGCAACGCGTATACCAGGAATCCCAGGATAAAGTAAGCGGCGCCGCCCGCAAGGGTGGCAACGACAAATTTGGAGGTGTTCATGGGGTGTAGGTTTAGTCAGACAAAAGTTAACCGAATTTTGTGCATAAAGTAATCAGCGAAACCCTGAAACCTCGATGTCACGTAACTTTGGATATTCAAACCTGTACCCCACATTTAACGGTAAACCCAAACGCATGAAAAAATTAGTACTCTCCATCATTCTGGTAGTGCTGGGCACAACGGTTATGGCCCAGCAAAATTTCGACAATGTCTCAATCGAAGCGGAAAAGATTGATGATAGCGTCTATATGCTCAAGGGCGCAGGCGGTAACATCGGATTGCTGACCGGTCCGGATGGTATCATAATGATCGACGACCAGTTTGCACCGTTGTCAGAGAAAATAAAGGATGCCATCAGGAAACTGGACCAGGGTAACGTCCGGTTCCTGATTAACACGCATATACATGGCGACCATTCGGGAGGGAACGAAAACTTCAAGCGTGATGGCGTGACGATCGTGGCGCACGACAATGTACGCGTACGCATGATGGTGGAAAGCGTAAATGAGCAAACGGGTCAGAAAGGCCCCGCCCGCGCTCCGGATGCCTGGCCCGTCATTACTTTTACATCCGATATGAAATTTCATATGAACGGGCAGGACGTTGAAGTTATTCACTTTCCCACCGGCCATACAGACGGTGATGTCGTTATTCATTTTGTCCAGTCGAATATCTATCATGCTGGCGACAGCTTCGTTCGTTACGGATACCCGTATATCGACCTCGCCAATGGCGGTTCTGTGCGCGGCTTTATTTCCAATCTCGAGAGGCTGGCTAGCATGCTAAATGACGATTCAAAAGTGATTCCCGGCCACGGTGAACTCGCGAAAAAAGAGGACGTAGTGCTGCTGTACAGTCAACTGAAGGATATCTACGACCAGGTCGTTGCGGCGTTGAAAAAGGGAACAAAAAAGGAGGATATTGCTAACCTGCCCATTGCGAGCAAGTATGACGACATATTGGGAGCGGGATTTGTGAAAGGCAAGGACTTTGTGCTGACTGTTGCGGAGAGTTACCTGAAGGAGAGTCGTTAAGATAAGCCGTGGCAAATTCATTCTTCATTTCAGTTCCGGAAACGTTCGACTTCAAACACTGCCTGAGTTATCTGTGGCGTTCGCCGCGCGAGGTCCTGCATGTTTGCAATGGAAAAGAAGTAACCAAACTTATTCGCGGCAAAGACAGAAATATCCTGTTTCGCGTGACAAATACAAAGAAGCGTCTGCAGGTTTCTGTTCTCAACACTTCGCTTACGAAGGATATTAAAGCAGCCGTTGAATCTTATGTGCGGGAATGGTTCGACCTGGACACGGACCTTGAACCGTTTTATGCCCTTGCCTCCCGCGACCGACACTTGAAAGATCTTGTAAAGGAGTACTATGGATATCGGATCGTCGGCCAACCCGATTTGTTTGAATCACTGGTGTGGGCGGTGATCGGGCAGCAAATCAATCTCGCTTTCGCTTACACCCTCAAGCAAAGGCTTGTTGAAAAATTTGGAGAACAAATTACAATCGACGGTACTACTTACTACCTGTTTCCCGAACCGCGAGCCCTCGCAGATGTCAATCCTGATGACCTTCTCACATTACAGTTTTCACGTCAAAAAGCCAGATATATTGTCGGCCTTGCCAAATCCTTTGCGTCTGGCGAAATCTCTCGGGAGAAACTGGAAGCAATGCCTCCTGATGAAAGAATGGGAGCGCTACTTGCCATCAAAGGGATCGGAACGTGGACTGCCAACTACGTACTGATGCGAACCTTTCGTGATCGTACCGCGCTTCCGCTGGGAGACGCAGGTCTCAACGCCGCGCTGCGACGGGTTTTGAAACTTGACCGCAAGCCAACGGCAGATGAAGTGCTTCGCGTCTTTCGCCGCTACCGCGGATGGGAAGCGTACGCGACGCTGTATTTTTGGAAGAGTCTTTAACGTTATGCTACGCCTCGACGGAGGGGCACAACCGTGCGTCTCTACAGGACTGTTACGAACGATTTCACCCAAGTTTCATGTCGAGCTGATCGGTAAGAAATGCCTTCTCTGTTTCCGGAAGTCCCGCATTGCGTTCTTTGATCATCGCGTTGGTCTTTGCCAGTTCTTCTGCGCGCTGCCCTTCAAAGGCATGTTCCTCGATTCGCAACAAGTGATCATAGGGACCTTGCGGCGAAATGAGTTTCACAAATACCGGCGCGGTTTCAACAGCGATGAAAAGAAGAACAATAAAGAAGTTCGCAAGCCAGATGGCATTGCTGGAGGCGGTGAGACGATTGAGCGCTTCCATTCTTGCAGCAGGCCCGTCGAGACGTTGTTTGTCGAGCGCCTGAATTTCCGCAGTAATCAACGAGTCGTTATGAATCATAGCTTCCACTTTTTCCTTGATCAACGCTTCGTTGCGTAAAGTGAGCGCGGTAAGTTCCTGGTCAACGCGATCGGCATCCGCTTTCTTAATGGCGTAGATGGGGCCTGGGTTTCGGCGCATAGTACCACCCGTGCCGTCAGCCTCCTGCTGCGCCAGCCTGCGTAATTCATCGCGGCTACGGGTCTTGTCGACGATCTCCTGCTTGAGTGCAGCAATATCATTCCTCAGAACGTCCTGCTCCTCAGCGTAACGGGCCCGTATTTCATTTTCCTGGGCCGTCCGAGTCTGCTGTTCCATGATGGTGAGTTCGCCGCGAATCTCCTTGTCGAAAATTTTCATTTCGAGCGGCTTCGCGATGACAAGTGATATGAGTACTGCCAGGATCAGTCGCGGAAGCGCCGTTAGCAGTTCCTTGCGAAAATTGCCCTCCTTGCGCATGCTGGAGACGATGTAGCGGTCAAGGTTGAAGATCATGAGACCCCAAACCAATCCGAGCCCCGCAGCAATCCACACATTATCGAACACCGTGAACAACGCGTAAGCGGAAGCCATCCACGCGAATACTCCCGTAAAAAATATCGTCGCACCTATGCCGACATATTTGCTGGTTTCTGTCGGGCATTTTACAAGAAGATCCGGGTGGGCACCCGAACACCACCAAAAGAACCGGTTCATTTTTTCCATGGAGCAAGAACGAAACTCCGCTGATGATTATTACTACTTCTTCGAGTTATTAACCAAATGAAATGCCACTTCGTCGAATTGTCCGTCAAAACGTTTTTGGCGTTTCATCTGATCATTGTTCAATTTTGAACATTGGAGTGTCCGAAATTTTATTCATACGACCGCGACACTCGTCATTCTGTTTGCCCTTCACAGTAACGTTTGCTTTTTTCGGCGTAACTTGTCGGGCATGAAGACGGAAGCAGAGCAGACCCGCGTGACGATAGCGGAAGCTTCACCGGATGATGCGGAAACGCTGGAGCGACTTATAAATTCTGCTTATCGCGGGGCGTCGGCGTTAAAGGGTTGGACGACGGAGGCTCAATTGATCGACGGCACTAGAACGGATGCCCAACTCATCCGGGAAATTATTGACGACCCGTCGTCGCTGTTGTTAAAGGCGGTCGATGCATCGGGTATTGTAGGCTGCGTGGAACTTCGTGAGCAAGGCGGGCGGTTGTACCTCGGTATGCTCACGGTTAAGCCCGACCTTCAGGGGC
>QGUY01000247.1 GCA_003242315.1 Bacteroidota bacterium | reverse complement strand
TTGGAAATGTTTAAAAGAGACAGGCCACGCGCCCCTCAAGGACGTGGTTCGTTTGAAGGGCGCATACCTGAAACTAAATAATGACCGGGCGGAAATTCTAGAAGAATTCTTTAACACCCAAACCAGCCTGCAAACGCTTCTCCGCACCACAGCCATCATCAAATTTCAATTCTCAGAAAACGAAGTAGAAAAATACATACAAGAAAGACAGCTCAGTGAAATTCAGGCAGAGGCATGGCAGCACCGTCCGGAGTACCTGATTCTCGGCCAGAACCGAATACTTGCTCAGCAATACCTCGCGTATCAGCGGCGTGTTGCGATCCCTGACATTAGCCTTTTCGCCGCCTACGATCAGCGTAGCGGTGCTTTTGAGGATCAGATTAGCGTAGGCCTTTCGATTCCACTTCCGTTAGGCAACAGGAACCAGGGCAACATCAAGACTTCGCACTTCAAGGCCCAGGAAATCGAATACGCCATCGAAGCCATGCGGATGGAGATCACCAGCGGCATCCAAAGTGCATTCGCGCTTTACACGCAAATCGTTTCAGAATACCAAAAGGTCAGGACACTCTACAATGAAGACTTTGAAACTACCGTAAAAGGTATGGTCGAGAATTTTCAAAAAAGGAACGTATCGATTATCGAATTCATCGACTTTTTCGAAGCATACAATGAGGTGCTCACCGAAATGACTCGGATAAAAACACAATTGGTCATTTCAGCCGAACGCCTCAATCTTTTAACCGGTAAAGATATCTTCTGACAATGAAAAACAAATTGCTTCACGTCTTTACGTTGCTAACCGCATTTGTCACGCTTCACAGTTGTACCCATCCTCCAATGGAAGAAAACGCCAAGGCATTCGTCATTACTGACGCCATGATGGACCGATGCAAATTCCACGTCGTCGGCAAAGAGGACGTAAAAAATGAGATCCGCTTTTTCGGGAAACTGGAAGCAAACAATAATAAAACCGCGCAAGTGTTCTCAGCTGTAGGCGGCCTCGTAAAGACCATAAACGTCGGGCTTGGCGATTACGTGAAACAGGGACAAGTATTAGCCACCATCCAGAGCAGCGAAGTAGCCACCTATGAAAAGGAACGACTTGATGCCGTGAACCAGGTGACTATCGCTGAAAAAAACCTCCAGGTAGCAAGAGATCTTTTCGCTGCGAAGCTGAACACAGAAATGGAAGTCAAACTCGCCGAAGCAGAACTGGAAAAGGCCAACGCCACGCTATCGAAAATAAATGAGATCTATGGCATTTATAACTTCAAGAAGGGCTCAATCTTCCCAGTAACCGCACCCATCAGCGGCTTTGTAGTTGTAAAGAAAATAAACAGCAATGAACTACTGAGACCGCATGAAGACGAGCCTCTCTTTTCCATAGCGAACACAAACGAGATATGGGCGGTGGCCTTCGTCCATGAAAGCAATATATCTCATATCAAAGAAAACTATGAGGCGGTAGTGCACACGCTCGCTTTTCCAGACCTCGAGTACAAAGGCAGGATCGAGAAAATATACAATGTAATTGACGGCACTACCAAGTCCATGAAGTTCCGGGTGCCACTGGATAATCACGATTTCAAACTAAAGCCCGACATGAACTGCACCGTGACAGTCCGTTACTCCGAGAACAGAGAAATGATCACGATCCCCTCGTCCGCGGTCATCTTCGATAAGAACCATTATTGGGTTATGGTCTTTAAGGATAGAAACAATATAGAGACCCGTGAGATCGAAATCTATCGACAGCTAGGCGACAAGACCTATGTCCTGACAGGCCTAAATGAAAATGAGACCGTGATCGCCGAAAATGGTATTCTCATTTACGACGCCCTGAACGACTAAATCCACCGCAGTGAACAGGTTTATCAGGAATATAATCTCCTTCTCTCTAAGGAATAAGTTTTTCACCTTATTCTGGGTGGGAATCATTGCTCTTGCAGGCCTTTACAGCTTCATCAAAATTCCGATAGAAGCCTTCCCTGACGTTACTAACACGCAAATCATCATCGTCACGCAATGGAATGGCAGGAGCGCCGAGGAAGTGGAGCGTTTTGTCACAACACCCATCGAGATCGCCATGAACAGCGTACAGCGGAAGACCAACGTACGCAGTATCACCATGTTTGGGTTGTCGGTCGTCAAGATAATCTTCGAAGATGATGTGGAGGATTTCTTTGCGCGTCAACAGGTAGACAATCAGCTCCGGCATGTTTCACTGCCTGAAGAAGTCGAACCTGTTGTCCAACCGCCTTACGGGCCCACGGGCGAAATCTTTCGTTACGTTCTCCAGAGCGAGAATCGTGATACCCGGGAACTCCTGACTATCCAGAATTGGACGATAGACCGCGAACTGCGAAGTGTTCCGGGCGTAGCAGACATCGTCGCCTTTGGGGGCCAGGAAAAAATCTATGAGATCTCGGTCGACCCAGTTAAGCTGCAGCAATTCGATCTGACGCCACTGGAATTGTTTGAAGCCGTTAGCAAATCCAACCTGAATGTCGGCGGCGATGTCATCGAGAAATATGATCAGGCGTATGTAGTGCGCGGTATCGGCTTGCTGGACAACCTGCGAGATATAGAAAATACCATTGTCGACATTTTTAATGGAAGCCCGATCCTCGTACGAGACGTGGCTACCGTGCAGGAGTCCAGCACACCGCGAGTTGGCCAGGTAGGATTAAATGACAACGACGATGTAGTCGAAGGCATTATCGTCATGCGGAAAGGCGAAAATCCAAGTGAAGTCCTTGCACGGGTGAAGGAAAAAATCCATGAGCTCAACACGTCGGTCCTGCCGAGGGATGTCAAAATCGAGACATTCTACGACCGCGATACCCTGATGGCCTATTGCACCCAGACAGTACTGACCAATCTGGCAGAGGGAATGGTCTTTGTGACGGTTATTGTATTTCTGTTTATGGCAGATTGGCGCACTACTGTAGTCGTTGCGGCGGTCATTCCATTATCCTTGCTGTTTGCGTTCCTCATGCTCAACCTAAAGGGAATGAGTGCAAATCTTATTTCGCTCGGCGCTATTGACTTTGGCATCATCATAGACGGCGCGGTAGTCATGGTGGAGGGAGTTTTTGTCGCCCTTGACCATAAGGCACGCCAGATAGGCATGCAACGCTTCAATGCACTGGCAAAGCCAGGACTCATACGGAACACCGGCACCCAGATGGGGAAAGCAATCTTCTTCTCCAAACTGATCATCATCTCAGCATTGATTCCCATCTTCTCTTTTGAAAAGGTAGAGGGAAAAATGTTCTCCCCCCTGGCGTGGACTCTGGGATTTGCCTTGTTGGGCGCTCTTATATTTACCCTAACCCTCGTCCCGGTCCTTAGCTCTATACTGCTTAACAAAAACGTATCGGAGAAGCAGACCTTCTTTACGCGATTCATCAATAGGATCATTGCAAGGGGCTTTGCATGGACCTTTACACACAAGCGAACAACCATACTGTTTACAGCCGCCTGCTCTGTCCTCAGCGTACTGTCGATCCGGTGGCTCGGGACAGAGTTCTTACCTCAGTTGAATGAAGGCGCCCTGTGGGTTGAAGCCAAGATGCCTATGAGCTACACTTTGCAAAAAACAGTAGAAATGGTTAGCATTCTGCGTAAAGAGATACGCGACTTTCCAGAAGTGAACGACGTACTCTCACAAACCGGAAGGAGTAACGACGGCACCGATCCAAGCGGCTACTACTATGTACAAATGCAGGTCAACCTTAAACCAAAAAAAGAGTGGCCGAGAAAAATTTCGTTGGATGAACTCGTCGAAGAGATGGACGGCCGTCTTAAGAAATATCAGGGCATCAACTACAACTATTCGCAACCCATTATCGACAATGTCGCCGAGGCAGTGGCCGGGATGAACGCTTCAAACGCAGTGAAAATTTATGGCGACGACCTGAACAAGCTCGATGAACTTGCCGACCAGGTGGTTGAACAAATAATCGACGTACCAGGCATAAAGGATGTTGGAATTCTGAGGAACATAGGACAGCCACAAATAAGTATACTCCTGGATGAAGAAAAAATGGCCATATACGGCATTACCAAAGCAGAAGCACAAGCCGTAATCGAAATGGCAATTGGAGGAAAGACCGCGACGCAAAAATATGAAGGTGAAAGGAAGTTCGACATCCGAATCCGCTATGACAAGAATTACCGACAAAGAGAAGACGACATTCTCATGTTGATGATCCCTACCATTACCGGTAATCTCATACCCTTAAAAGAAATCGCCACCATAAAAAAGGTAACCGGACCGGCGTTCATCTATCGTGAGAACACGAAGCGGTTTATCGGTGTAAAATTCTCCGTCCGTGGACGAGACCTGGGAAGCACCATTGAAGAAGCTCAACGGAACGTTAAAGCCAACATAATACTCCCTGATGGATATAGCATTGGGTGGACTGGCGAATTTGAAAACCAGGTTCGGGCTACCAAGCGCTTGACGCGGGTCGTCCCTCTAAGCCTCCTGTTGATTTTCCTGTTGCTATTCATGATGTTCGGCAACGTTAAAGATGCAGGATACGTCCTGATCAATGTTCCCTTTGCATTGATTGGCGGGATTCTGGCTCTGCACGTTACCGGGATCAACTTCGGCATTTCTGCGGGTGTCGGATTCATCGCCTTGTTCGGTATTTGTGTCCAGAATGGCGTCATACTCATCTCCGAAATCAAAAAACAAACCCAGGTAGTTAGAGACTACAGTGAGGCCGTCATCAACGCAGTGAAAATAAGGACCCGACCAGTTGTGATGACCGCATTGATGGCGGCGATCGGACTCGTGCCCGCAGCAGTGAGTACCGGAATCGGTTCTGAAGGTCAGAAACCGCTGGCTGTAGTAATCATAGGTGGCCTGGTCACCGCGACACTCTTTACACTGCTGGTTTTCCCGACAGTCTATCACAAGGGGTTGGCCCTCAGCGCGCGTAGGGTCAAGTAAGCGGTCGAAAGGTAGTAGCAACAATAAAAGGTCGCCGCCCCCAAGGTGGCGGACCACTATCGGACGGACGACCCATTAACCTCAGTTCCCGTAAAAGAACTGCTCCCGAATAATCTTTCCATCAGCCCAGTGCTGAACAGACACCTGAGTGTACTTGCGATCGCCCCAATCCTTGTGCGTGAAGTCCATCGCCCATCGTACCATCGTGACGTTGTCGCCAATGGCTACGTCGAGGACTTCCTCCCTGCGAAATTCTGTGACAGCAGAAAAAAATTCCTCCTCCCGCTTCCGGTTGGCAGCTTTTCCCACCGTAGGCTCGTTGTCATTTTCCTGCATGACCACGTCATCATGATAAAACTTCTCAAACGCTTCCATCGGCCGTCCCTGGATGATGAGTGCATTCAGCTCTGTAATGTTACGCTTCAACTCTTCCATAATTTTTTTCGGCAAAGATGTCGGGCAGACATCTGCGAAAGCATTGAAGCTTTTTAAGAAAAGACCTTAAGATAGTTTAAGAAGTGCCCTTTTACCGCATTAAGTTTCTCCTGATCTGGCTGAGAAATTCAGGAGTCATGCCCAGGTAAGACGCGATCTGTGCCTGTGGCACACGCTGACTGATATTTCGATACTTTTCGATGAATGCGAGGTATCGATCCGCCGCCGGCTTGCACAAGTTGTCAATTATTCGCTGCTGATGCGCAATGAAAGCGTTCGTGAGCATCATACGGAACATTCGTTCGGTTTGTGGCACCTGCCGATAGAGACGATCAAGACTGTCCTTATCGATCTGCAGCACGTCGGTCGGTTCCAGTGCATCGATATTGAGCGTAGCAGGAGTGGTCTTTTTAACAATTTCCGAGCCCCCGAAACCGTACTAAATTTCGTTTGCCGTTTT
>QGUY01000246.1 GCA_003242315.1 Bacteroidota bacterium | reverse complement strand
TATTTTTTTGCATTCTCACTTGACACGAGTTTCTTCCATTTTTTATTTTTAATCAACCAATAGGCCTATTGTTATAGGTCGAAAAAAAAGGACTAACCCTCTCAACTCATGAAAGCCCTCATATGCTGGCTGGGTCACTGCCTGGCCTTTCTGGTCGATACTGTTTTCTATTCGCCGCCTGCCGCCGGCAATTCTTTCATCAACTTTGGGAGTTCCATCAGCATCGACAAAAACCAGGGACGGTGGAAAAGAGCCGCGGATTCCGACAAGATAAGCCGGCTTCAGTGCTCTGATGTCGGCCGCATGTTCGCGAACCTGTTGTCGGCGAGTGCGGCGCCACTGTACCTGGTTCTCGATGCGCAAGAGCGAATTGCCTGTGAAACCATATCAACCTACCATCCAATACAATTCCTCTCAAATGTGGGTTGTTCGTAGAGGGGTCCTCCCTCTGCGGACCCATGGGTTTTTGTTTATTTGGGCTCTGGGGTCCCCGGTTCCAGGGGGCCCCTTTTTCTTTGGAAAAGCAAGAATTGCATTTCAACTCAATTACTCTTCCTTCACAACAACAAAACAAATCCCGCATCGTATACGATAAGGCGAATTCGAATTTTCAGGCAACCCAAAATGATTATGAAAACAACCGTTGCAGAAAAACAAATCGCCCCTTCGCAGATTATGCAGGTGGGTATGGGATTTATGGCCGCGAAGACACTTCTCGCAGCAGTGCGATTTGACCTGTTCACGCATCTTGCAGAGGGACCCATGACTGGTGCCGAAATTCAACAGCGACTGGGTTTGCATCCGAGAAGCCTATACGATTTTCTCGATACGCTCGTAGCCCTGGGTTTCCTAAAACGGGAGGGCATGAAAGAAAATGCACATTACCGGAACAGCGAAGAGGCGGACGCCTTCCTTGACAAAAAGAAGCCAGCGTACATCGGCGGAATATTGGAGATGGCCAACAACAGACTGTACAAATTCTGGGGCAATCTGGAAGAGGCGCTACGGACAGGAGAACCTCAAAATGAAGTCAAAGAAAGCGGAAAGTCTCTGTTCGATGCGTTGTACAGCGATCCCGCACGATTAAAGGAATTCATCACCGCCATGCGCGGTGCACAAATTGGTGCCATCATGGCCTTCGCGGAGAAATTCGACTTTTCACGGTACAACACGCTGTGCGACATCGGCGGAGCGTCCGGAGCACTGGCCGTGCAAGTAGCCAGGGTTCATGAACACATGACATGCACCACGGCAGACCTGCCCGCCGTTCTGCCCATAGCCGAGCAGTACATTGCGGATGCCGGCCTGAGTGACAAGGTTAAAACAGCAGCGCTCGACTTCTTCAAGGACACATTTCCCCAAGCCGATATTATCACGATGGGCAATATTCTTCACGACTGGGGACTGCGCGACAAGAAAATGCTCATCAAAAAAGCCTACGACGCATTGCCTCAAGGTGGTGCTTTTGTCGTCATTGAAAATATTATCGACGACGATAGAAAATCCAACGTGCCAGGTCTCCTGATGTCTTTGAACATGCTCATCGAAACGGATGCCGGTTTCGACTACACCTTCCGCGATTTCAATGAATGGGTAACGGAAGCAGGATTCTTCAAAGCGGAAATACTGCCGCTGACAGGACCGTCATCCGCAGCGATAGCGATTAAATAAACTTCGTACGGAGAACGCGGTAGAAACGCCCAAACCTACTTCCCTTTCAGCCGCCGTACCTCATCCTGCAGGCGGACAACCGTCAGCGCGAGGTGGTCGGCGGGCACGGTTTCTGAAGCTTCAGGTTCCGGAAATTTCATCGAAAAAAATCCTTTCGCGCTCCAGACTTCTAAAATATCATCAGCCTTTACGGGATAAGGTGGATAGGAGCGGTTGTCAGAAACCATCAACAACCGTCCCTCCTCCTTCAGCAAGTTATACACGCGCTTAAACACAATGCCCTCATCGCGGGTGACAACAACGTACAACTTTCCACTCTTGATAGCGTTGGGGTCGTCTACATACTCGCCGAAGACGATCGTTCCCGGTTGCAGCGGCAGCATGGAATCGCCTTTGATTTCAAACGCACGGTACGTCGCGTTGCGCGGAAGTACAGGTATGCTGACGCGCGGCAATTCGGCGATAAACTCCGGATCCTGATATCCGTTAAGATACCCCGCCGACGCTTTCTGGGTGACGAGCTCTACATTCTCCTTTCCCGTGGAGTCGACCGTAATCGCGAGTACTTCCCTGCGCGGCATTTGCCACTTCCATTCCTTTTCCGGCAGCTTGCTGAGGTCTTTCTGTGTAAGCACGTCAAGGCTGACGCCAAATACCTGACATATCTTAAGGAGACAGGGCAATGGTGGCGTTGCCCGTCGCTCCTCATACGCGCCGATCGCCGATTGCTTCAGTCCCAATTTCTCCGCGAACTGCTTTTGTGTAAGACCCTGTCGCGTGCGGAGGAATTTTAGATTTGAGTTGACCATCCTCGATGTATTGAAGTGTCGCCGTAAAGCAGGCCGGTGGCCGCCTTACGGTAATGCTGGCATATGACCACAAGTTGCTTCCAGACTAAAACTGACCAGATAACAACGTCTTCTTCTTGTCCTTCCAGTTCCACCACTTTAACTTTTCCGGGTCACGTTTTTTACCGACGGTGTTCGCATAATACACTGCGCAGCGGAAGGTGTAGAGCAAGCAGCGGTCCTGAACGACACCTGCCAGGGCGTTGGATTTGTCGTACAACGCTTCGGGACTTTTCCCTTTCAGGTCCTTCACACTCTTTATCCCGAGACGCATCAGATCAGCGGCAATTGATTTACCTACGCCCGGGATTTCCATCAATTCTTTCAATGGTTCGAGTTGCAACCGTTCTTTTCGTGAGACAATTTCCTTCATATGCCTGGTATTTTCTTACGCTAGTCATCGGGGAGCAGGTGTGGGTTATAGGCAAGCTCCCAATAGTTGTTTTCAGGATCCGCGAAGTACCCCCTATAGCCGCCCCAGAAAACCTTTTCCGGTTCGCGGACAACTCTCGCGCCCTTTTTCCGCATTTCGTTCATTGCTTCGTCGACTTCCTTCTCCGACCGAAAATTGATGGCCAGTGATATGCGGTTGAATCCATGGCCGTCCTGAGGGATACCGATATCGTCGGCGAGGTCGTCAGCCCCGAAAAGTGCAAGCGTAGTGCCGCCGGAAAGTTTAAAGAAGACAACGCCTTCACTTTCCTGGAACGGTGTCCAGCCAAATACTTCTTTGTACCACGATTTCATTGCGGGGAAATCGCGGACACCAAGGGTTAGGAGTGTCAATGTTTGTTTCATTTGGATCAATCCAATTGTTTCTTAATCTCATGCAGTCATCATGCCTCCACCTATTCTCCGCAATTTGCACTCCCTTTTAATAAATCACTATTACGCCCGGATATGCATTCAGATATGCATTATCAAGTTGTCAACCGCTTACCTGGATCACCGCTGCCCAAATCCGATCCCCGCCACATCGACGGAGACCGGTTATTGGAGCCCGCTATAGCATATCAGGAACAAAACTAAAAATTTTAGTCTTAGAACAAAACAATTAACTAAAATTTTTAGTTAATTAGCTCCATGGATCGCAACATTATACATCTAGACCTCGACGCGTTTTTCGTGGCCGTGGAGTGCAAGCGCAACCCGAAACTGAAGGGGAAGCCATTAATTATAGGAGGAGCGAGTCGACGCGGGGTGGTGGCCGCATGCAGTTATGAGGCGCGACGCTTTGGTGTGCACTCAGCGATGCCGATGTACCTGGCGCTGCAATTGTGTCCTGACGCCATCGTCATCTCGGGCGACATGGAAGCGTACAGTCATCACTCCCACCTGGTCACGGAAATTATAGCCGATACCGTGCCTTTGTTCGAAAAGGCATCCGTTGATGAATTCTATATCGATGCCAGCGGGATGGACAAGTTTGTCGGTGCATTCAAATGGGCCGTCGAGCTCCGTAAAAAGATCATCCGCGAAAGCGCCCTTCCTATATCAATGGGAATGTCCGTAAACAAACTAGTTTCCAAAGTCGCTACCGGTGAATTCAAACCCAACGCGGAAAAGTGTATACCGGCTGGTACGGAGCGTGACTTTCTTGCGCCGCTTTCTGTCGACAAAATTCCTATGATCGGTAAGCAGACAGCGTCATTCCTGTATGATATGGGCGTGCGAACCGTGGCTACGTTGCGTGAAATGCCGCTGAACTTTCTCATCAGCGCTTTTGGAAAAAACGGGATTGCGCTTTGGAAAAAAGCCAACGGCATCGACAACTCGCCGGTCGTGCCCTATACCGAACAAAAATCGATTTCAACGGAATCGACATTCGACGAAGACACCATAAACGTGAAACGGTTGAAATCCATACTGATCGCGATGGTCGAGAAGGTAGCGTTTCAACTGCGGGAACAAAAGAAACTGACTTCCTGCGTAACGGTGAAAATCCGGTACGCCAACTTCGACACGGAAACCAAACAGGTTCAGATTCCTTACACGTCATCCGATCAGGTCATCCTCCGGACCGTGCTGCAACTCTTCGACAAATTGTACACCCGAAGAATGCTGATCCGATTGGTCGGTGTTCGTCTCAGCGGGCTGGTCCACGGCAATCACCAGATCAGTCTGTTTGACGATACAGCTGAATCTATCAACCTCTACGAGGCTATAGACCAGATCAAACACCGTCACGGACCGGAAAAAATCACCCGCGCCACTACCCTCGGCGTCAGCCGGCGGGTCCGGATGGAGATGAATCTGTTCAGCGGGAAGTTGCGATAGGACAGGCGGCAATTCAACACATCAACACTTGCGCACTTTCAACACAGCAGGGAGTGACACAAATTGTCAAAAACGGACTGTAGGTTAGCATCATGAAATCGCAGTCAGCAACCATAAAAGAAAACGACATGAGAACGACGACGATCAAACTGCAAGACTACTCCGTGCAAGAACTCTTCTTCGTCATTGCACCACCGCCGCACATCCTGAGCGACGTGGCAGTGCTCAAGGACGATGTACAATATCTTATAGGACATACGTTCGAAGACCGTTACGCGAAAGGATATCTACCCCTCTTCAGGTATGAGGATCAGCATATCGACGACATGCTTCGCTTCGTGGAATCACGCGCCACGGCATTTCGTCCTTTCAACATCTTTATTAAGGACTTTGGTGTCTTTTACAATGGGTCAAAACGATCCATTCACATGGACATCGTCAACAAGTACCCGATCCGCGACATCTTTGAAAAGCTGGTAAAAGAAGAGCCAACATATACACCCTGCATCACGATCGCCCGGAACCTCTCCGACGAAGACTACCTCAAATGCTGGCCTTACCTTAAAGGACTTCACTACAGCCAGCATTTTACCTGTGATCGTATTACGGTACTGGCACGCACAGAAAAAAAATGGATGCACTACAAGGATATTGAATTCGGCATTAACCCCTGGGAGTAGATGGTGGACAAGGGCAACACGTTGCAGGTTTATGAAACGGCGCTGTTCAACACGTTGAACACGATACGGGACGAACTTGCATTGCTTGAGAATGTTCCCCCTTACCTTATCATTTCCGATGCGGCGCTTGTTGAACTTGCTACCTACCTTCCTCAAACCCGGGATGAGTTCAAAAAAGTATCCGGCTTTAATGCCGAAAAAATCGATCGATATGAAAGATACTTCCGTGAAGCAATAACACTGTATTGCTCACGCCGCGGGCTCATATCCCGCATTCATTTAAAAAATCCGCCGAGGCGGGACGACTTTGAACCAAAGGGATTTAGCCTGGATTTATTAACAAGGGGTAATTCATTCGCGAAAATCGCAAAAAACGCCGGGTAAAAAAAG
>QGUY01000545.1 GCA_003242315.1 Bacteroidota bacterium | reverse complement strand
GTCTGACGGTGCCCCGGTGTCCGCCATGGAGGCGCTGCTATGTGGAGCAAGACTTATCCTTGGCCCATTAAATTACGATGAGGATATTTTTGCAAGCGCTATCCGCATGCAAACGTGGGATCCTGCGGAGCTGGCGTCGCTGATTGTGCAGGCGCTTAATGATCAGCGGAAGACGGAACTTTCACCGAAGGAGATCGCTGCAATGAGCCGGGAAACGAACATGGAAGCAATGCATCAGTTGTACCGATCCGTCACCGGAGTCGGCGGCATAGCGCAGGAATCTCGCAATTGAAGGAAGGACTTTATGATTAAGAAAGTCTTTGATCGCATATTTTATCGTTTGGCCAAGCGGTTGAACGAACAGAATTTTATCGACAAGCTTGCACAGGTAGATGCAACCTGCTACATGTCCGGCAGTCGGCTGGACGGCCCCGTTACAATAAAGGAGGGCTGCAAAATATTCAGGAGTCATCTCAGTGGATCCATCACGGTTGGTCGGTACTCGTCTATTTGGGGCCCCAACGTGGTGATCTCCTCGGTGATAAACCCCATCATCATTGGTAGTTTTTGCAGCATCGCCAGAAACGTCTCGATTCAGGAAAACAACCACCGACCGGATCTGATATCAACTTATCATATCCATCAAAACATACTGGGCGAATCGGTAATTGCGGATTTATCCTCTAAGGGTCCGATCAACATTGGACATGACGTGTGGATAGGAGCAGGCGCTGTTGTGCTTTCCGGTGTAACGGTGGGTCACGGAGCGATAATAGGTGCCAACGCTGTGGTCACACGGGACGTACCCGAATACGCCATAGTGGGTGGATCCCCGGCGCGAGTTCTCAAGTATCGTTTTCCACCGGACGTAATTGAAAAGATTCGTTCGCTGGAGTGGTGGGATTGGCCTGTCGAAAAGATTGCAGAAAATGCGGCACTGTTTAGAGTTCCTCCGCAAGGATCGGATCTGCTTTCGCGCCCTTGAATCATGACGAAATGTGTTCTGATAGTCGCTTACGAATTCTATCCTTTCAATACAGGAGGTTCTCATCGACCATTTCGCCTGGCCTGCTTCCTGAAAAAAGAAGGTTATGAACCGGTTGTCGTCACGGCCGACGATGCGGATCTTGAACCGACCCGCGATCCTTCGCTGAATTCATGCCTGGAGCACGAACGGATTGAGGTTATACGAATCCCGTCCAGGAGACGTGGCGGATTGAGTCGCTTATCGGATACTTATTATTTCAACATAACAGACGATGCCTGGGGTCGGTGGAAGCGTCAGGCAATGCTCAGGCTCGATGAGCTACTCGCTACGAGAAACGTATTGTGCTCCATTGTAACCGTTCCACCGTTTAGCCTGGTTGATCTGATGCCCTTCCTGAAACGAGCCAATATTCCCGTAATACTTGATTTGCGCGATGCATGGTCGCAATGGAATGTATCACCATACGCAACAAAACTGCATTACAAACTTACTCTGAAAAAGGAGCGGAAAGCACTTGCGGATGCCGACCAGATACTGGTGACTTCGCATGTAACTCTTGAAGATTTGAGAAGGCTTCACGGCGAGTCGTTAGGTACAAAACTGATGCTGGTGCCTAATTCATTTGATGAATTGAAGCTCGCAACGGCACTCCCGTCAGGTGATGAGATTCATATAGGT
>QGUY01000245.1 GCA_003242315.1 Bacteroidota bacterium | reverse complement strand
CGGAAAATTTTTGAAATTGCCCAACGCCTGCAAGATTTTGGGATCGCTGCGCTGACCGTTCACGGTCGTACACGCGTTCAGATGTATAAAGGAGAGGCGGATTGGGAACTCATTGGAAAGATTAAAGAGAATCCGCGCATGCGCATTCCCGTATTTGGCAATGGCGATGTCGATTCGCCGGAACGGGCGGTCGCATGGAAGAACAAATACGGCGTGGACGGCGTGATGATCGGAAGAGCAGCTATCGGCAATCCCTGGATATTCAATGCCATAAAGTCCTACGTTCAAACTGGCCAGTTGCCCGAACCTCCGAGCATCAGCGAGCGCGTCGCTGTTGTCCGCAGCCACCTTGAATTCTCGATCCGCTGGAAAGGGGAACGCACCGGTGTGCTTGAAATGCGCAGACACTACGCCAACTATTTCCGCGGCTTACCTGATTTCAAACCTTTTCGACAAAGGCTCGTTTCCCTCATCGCTCCCGAAGAGATTATGTGGACGTTGAATGAGATCGAAGCGTTCTATGAAGGCGTAGAAGTGTTGAAGTGCTGAAGTGTTGAAGAATCCTCAACTTGAAAAAAGGTACTCACTGCCTATTGCCCACTGAAAGAGCTACGTTTTCTTGCTATCTTTTCGACATCTGAAACTTTCCCCAATTGGCTGCGTTGTTTAGGCATCCGACAATCTTTCCTGTATGACAAAACACCGTTGGTTGCCGCTGGCGCTGCTGATTCTTCTTTCTCTCATTTGGGGAACTTCATTCATTTTGATCAAGCAAGGATTGAAGGCATTCGATCCGGATGTTGTGGGGGCATTGCGCGTAAGTGCGGCAGCAACGTTCATGCTACCGGTTGCGCTGTTGAAATTGCGCAACCTGACCCCTTCTCACTACGGCAGGCTTTTTCTGTCGGGACTCATGGGTATTCTCATCCCGTCATTTCTTTTTGCCTTTGCACAGACACGCCTCGAGAGTGCCGTCACGGGTATCGGCAATAGCCTCACGCCGATCTTTACGCTGATCATCGGCGCGGTGTTGTTCGGACAGCACTTTCACCGATCTGCCCTGTTAGGTATCTTCATCGGATTGACGGGCACTGTGTTGCTCATTCTTTCGCGCACCGGTGAGTCCATAAGCGGAATCAACGCGTACTCGCTCCTGATCATTATCGCTTGCCTTTTCTATGCAACGAATGTGAATTTTATCAAGTATCGCGTAGCCGATCTTCCGTCGATGACCATAACGAGCGTTTCTATTTTGCTCATCGGACCATTTGCAATGGGCTACCTGTTTGGTGCGACCAACTTTGTAGAGACGATGTCTACAACACCTGGGGCATGGAGGTCATTTGGATTTGTGGTGTTATTGGGTCTGATGAGTACCGCCGTGGCCACCATTGTCTTCAATCGCCTGGTAAAGCTTAGCACGCCATTGTTTACAGCATCGGTAACGTATCTCATTCCCCTCGTCGCCGTAATGTGGGGTGTGTTGGATGGAGAAAAGTTGATGTTGAACCACTACCTGGGAATGGTCGCTATTGTCGGTGGCGTTTATCTCACCAACATGCGTAAGTCCCCTGCGTTACCGTCCGCCAAGTCGTACGCTCACCAGAACCGGTAAGTGATCGGAAGGATAGTCCCTTCCGTTGCTTGTGTTGAGGACCGCGTAGCTTGTGTGCTGCCAGTGTTTGCTGAGAAAAATGTAATCAATGGGTACGCATTCCTGTGAGCTGAACACTTCAAAGCCACAGAAGGTAGGGGGCGCGGGTGATGGTGCCGGGTCAATGAGTTCGTATCCGCCGGATTTCATCAACGCCTGATAGGGCGGATCGTCTCGCGTGGTGTTGAAGTCGCCCGTGAGGATTACCGGAAGATCGCCGGCCAGTTCAGGGATTTTCTTGCGAAGCATCTCCGCGCTGCGGAGGCGGGCTTCTTTCCCAATGTGATCGAAGTGGGTATTGACTGCGAGTATTTCTGTTCCGAGGTCCTTGCTGTATAGCCGCGCCCAAGTGACGACGCGGGTGATAGCGGCGTCCCAACTCTTGCTTCCGGGCACATTCGGAGTTTCCGAGAGCCAGAATGTATTCTGGTCGCGCAATTCAAAGGCGGACTTCTTGTACAGGATCGCGGAATACTCTCCCTTCTCTTTGCCATCGTCGCGACCAACGCCTACGACGGCATAACCCTCCAGACCGTTAAGCATGTCAGTGAGCTGATGATGGAGCGCTTCCTGTACCCCAAGTATGTCAGGCGCCTGTTCGCGTACGAGTTGAATGAGCCTGTCCTTGCGAAGGGGCCAGGCGTTTCTTCCGTCCCCCGGGTTATCGTAACGGATGTTATAGGACATGACTTTCAGCGACTGCGCTGAACTGAACACCGGGGTCCCTACAGCCAGCACAACAATTAGGAGGATGAGATTTCGCATAACGCGAATATAATACTCAGAATGCTTCGACGGCCTTCACTTCATCGGGCATCATCCGTCGGAAGAGGTTTTCGATGCCGGCCTTAAGCGTAATCATGGATGAGGGGCAGCCGCTGCAAGATCCCTGCAGCCTCACGCGGACCACGCCGTCGTTGTATGAGTGATAGGTGATAGCACCGCCATCCTGCTCAACAGCGGGACGGATATACTCTTCCAGAATCGTCTTTATCTTTTGGACCGTCTCAGTATCCTCTTCCGCTGCCGGCGCTTCCGGCTCGTACATTTCTATCACGTATTTTCCAGATTCAAGATACTTCCTGATATGATCCTTCAGGATCGACTGGATCTCGATCCATTCCACGTCTTCCTTCTTGGTGACCGTAACGAAGTTGCTCATGAAAAACACCCGCTCAACGAAGGGATAGTCGAAAAGCTCCTGTGCCAGGGGGGCGCCTTCTGCGCTTTCTTTATCTGGAAAATCAAAGCTGAAACCTTCCGGCACGAGCATGTCATTGACGACGAATTTCAGCGAATTCGGATTGGGATTGGACTCCAGGTAGATGTGTACAGATTTAGGCAGGTTATTCATGGCGCAAAGATTGTCAAAACTACACTATCCAAACAGCCAAACGGGAAATAAGTTCATCGTAGCTTAAGATACCGGATCGGCCGGCTCACCTGCGGGCGTGTTCAGGCTGTTTTCCGAGTGTGCGACCACCACTGCCACGGTCGAATCGCCTGTAATATTTACTACCGTACGCATCATGTCAAGGGGTCGGTCAACAGCCAGGATCAATGCGAGACCCAAGGGATCGAGTCCCACTGCTTCCATGACGATAACGAGCATGATAATGCCAGCACCGGGAACGGCGGCGGC
This sequence comes from Bacteroidota bacterium, assembly GCA_003242315.1. Classification (GTDB taxonomy): domain Bacteria; phylum Bacteroidota; class Bacteroidia; order Cytophagales; family Cyclobacteriaceae; genus ZC4RG29. The sequence goes on along the minus strand of QGUY01000245.1, from coordinate 2,573 downwards.
GCCTATCGACGACAGCACTGCCGTGAGAAGGATGGTGAGTTGCTGACCGAGGGTAAGATCGATACCAAACGCCTGTGCGATAAACACGGCGGAAACTCCCTGGTGGATGGCGGTGCCATCCATATTAATAGTCGCACCCAGAGGAAGAACAAAGCTGGAAATTTCTTCCGCTACACCGAGATTCCGCTCTGCGCAATCCATGGTTACCGGCAAAGTCGCCGCGCTGGAACTCGTGGAGAACGCCAGCATCTGCGCAGGCAGGATGCCTTTGTAGAAGGTTGCTACTTTCATGCGGGTGAAGAGCCTGAGGATGACAGGATACACCAGGAACATCATTGCCGCGAGCGCCAACACTACGTTGAGGCTATATGTGCCCAGCGCCATCATCAGCTCGCCGTCAATGTTAAGGCTTGCGAGGAGCGCGAACACCCCTATCGGGGCAAATTGCATGATGATATCCACAATCCTGAGGACCACGTGATTTGCGCCGTCAAAGAAAGCCTTAACCGGAGTGACCTTTTCCGACTTGGTAAGGATCATCGCTACCCCAAAAAGGATAGAGAAGAAAATAATCTGCAACATGTTGCTGTTGCTTGAGGCGGCGTTGAAAAAGTTGTCGGGTACAATATCCACGACCGGCTGAAGCGGCCCCGCCTCACCAAGTTCATGTGCCGAGACAACAGTTTCATCAAGTTGTGATGCGTAAGTCTCACGCAGGGATTCGCGTCGTTCATCGGAGAGCAGCTTTCCCGGGCGAATTATGTTAACAAGGACGAGACCGACAGAAATGGCCACTATGGTTGTCGTAAAATAAAAGGCGATGGTTCTGCCGCCGATGCGCGATAGCTTGGATATGTCTGAAAGGTTGGAAACGCCGTCGATGAGGGAGAAAATGATGAGCGGGATGGCAATGAGTTTGAGTGCACGAATAAAAATGTCACCCCAGGGTTTTATCCAATCTTGAGTGAATTCAACAAGGCCGAGCGATTTGGCACTGAGGCCCCATATGAGGCCCAGGCCCATACCAATCAGAATCTTTACGTAAAGGGGGATTTTTTTCTTCTTCATGCGGTGTGGATTCGACCTCAATGATCAAAATTAATCATCCTTGAATTGGATGAAAGCAAATTCGCTCGAAACTGGCGAGCTACCGTTGCTGAATGGCCGCATTGATAAGTTCGGCGACCCGTCTGTATCCTTCCTCCGTAAGGTGGATGCCATCCTCTGTCAACGTTGCGAAATCGTTTTCAAGTTTTTCGTGGATGTCAACAAAACGACAACTAAATCGTGTGGCGAGCCGCTGGTAGTGGGGTAGGAGCTTATGCAGCCTTTCCCGTGCACCTGAGTATTTTTCTTCCATCAGCGAGTCTGCCGCAATGGGTGGTGGTGTGACGACAAGGACATCGGGTTTCGAATTGCTGGTAAAGTCGTAGTTCGTGACGATGGATAACAATCGTTCAAGGTTGGCGGGAACGAGCGACTGAAGGGAATCGTAGACAGCCTTGCAATCGTTGGTGCCGAGAAGGATGATAATGTAATCGATGTGCTGCATCGCATTATCAGCCTGGGCCAGTCGGTAATAAATATTTCTCAGCTCATTGAGTTCTTTCTTGCCCAGATTGTCAAACCCAATAGTGTTTCCGCTGATCGCGAAGTTGAATAGAGAATCCTGCGGCCGCAGTTTTTGAAGCTGGGTTGCCCAGCCCGTTGGTAGGGCAGCATGTGAGTCGCCAATGATCAACCCGAAGCGGCGTGGCTCATCGCTGCATTGCAGCGTACCCAGCATCCAAACGAATATCGTCAGAAGAAATCCGTAGCTCTGTTTACTCATGTAAAGTGGACGGAGGGATCAGAAGATGTAGCGTTCGAATATGCTTTCCACATCCCTGTAAAAAAGAACTTCGTTGCCCTCCGAAAGCGATATTCGCTCGTGTGTCTGTATTTCGTCGATTAACGGTTTATAATGTGCCCGGTTGACCTCCGAGGCGTAGAGTTCCTTAAGACCTTTACGAATAAACTGAACTTTAACGGAAGAAACATCCGAGTAATGGTACTTTGATTGCACGTACTCCCTGAGAAAGCGTTCGTCAAGGAAATCGCGAATCAGATCATTGCGGACCTTCTTGATGAATTCGAGAATCTCATCCTCTCCGTCCGACAATTTCAGTTCACCGTATTGACTGGTAAGTACAGTTTTCTCCATTCACCGATCTATTTGTTCGGTAAGGTCAAGAGAATTCCGGAAACTTTCACCTTGATTTTGTCCCTTTTTTAAAGTTTATTGCCCTTGGCGCGTAATACAAAATCAGCCAAGACCAGCGCTGCCATCGCCTCTACAATCGGCACTGCACGCGGCACGACACACGGGTCGTGACGCCCCTTCCCAGAAACGATAACTTCATTCCCTTCCTTGTCCACGCTCCGTTGGTCCTGCATCAGGGTTGCTACCGGTTTGAAAGCAACGTTGAAGTAAATGTCCTCGCCGTTTGAAATGCCTCCCTGAATGCCGCCCGAATGGTTGGTTCGGGTACGAATGCGGTCGCCATCCTTATAAAACTCGTCGTTGTGCTGGG
>QGUY01000544.1 GCA_003242315.1 Bacteroidota bacterium | reverse complement strand
TTCCGGTACTTCGTCTTTCAATCGTGCCTGGATGACATCAGGTGATGCAAGCGCCAGGCTAAAAATGGTGTCCATGGCTGAGACACCTACTTCATCGGCGAGGTATTTTAATTCACGAAAGTAGCTCTTGAACAACGCACTGTTGTACGATTGCCGAATCTCTTCGTCCCCTGTTCTGACATACTCGAGCGTAACTGAAACCTTTCCCCGCTCGAGTTTTTCGCTCACGATATTGCGCAGTTCAAGTTCTCGATCCGCAAAGGCTTTCGGTACCCGCAATGTGAGATCAAAAAACTTCGAATTCAGACTCTTGACCTCGATGCTAAGCTGTGCAATGCCGTTGTCGTATACCGCCTGGCCGAAGCCAGTCATGGACTTAATCATATGTGTCGGCGATTGGAGTTTTCCCGGGAAGGCAAGTTAAGGAATTTGCGGTACGCATGATCACGCGTCCCTGAACAATCTAGAAATCAAAGCCGATAGTCGCCATCAAGCGAGGTTCGCCGGTTTCGTAGTTTTCCACGGGCCAGGCGAGGTCGAACTTGAGATAGTAGCCGAGCATGACGGAGCGGAATCCGACGCCGTAGCTGTACAGCCAGGGGTTAAGGAAGTTCTTCAGCTGCGCCACAAACGGTCCCTGCCTGATCACCTTGTAGCTCACACTGTTTTGTGAATCGAATGGCGCTTCACCGGACCAGCATGTACCCATATCGTAGAACGCTGTGAGCTGCATGTTTCGGAAGAAGTTCGAGGATATTGGTCCGCCAGCAAGCGTGCGAGCGATCGGGATGCGCAGTTCCGCATTGAACATCATCACGCTATTGCCAAACAGCGTTGCATAGTCGAAGCCGCGCAGACCTGTGGCGTATTCCATAAACAGGATGTCCTGATTCTCACGATAGACACCCAGCGGGTTCGGTTCACCTTCGCTTGTTGTGCCTTCTTCTCTGCTCTCATTAAAGAACCAGTTATCCATCCCGCCCATCAGGTAAAGCTTCGGAGACCGGCCAAAGAAGGTTCCACCAAATCCGCGTACAGCAAAGACTATTTCCTTGTAGATTTTCTGATAGTGTCGTATGTCAATGTATGCCTGGCTGAAGCTGAGGTCTTCGTTGTTCAATCCCTGATGATGGATGAACGCGATCTTTCCGCGTGTGCCCTCGATGATGTTCATCCCACTTGCGATGGAGTTGTCATACACGAGTTCCGCGCGAAGACCTCCGTAGTAGTTGTTGTTCGGTTTTTCGCGAAGGTTGGATTGAGGCAGGTTATCCGACCCGAGGTTGACTGAGCGCGCAATCTCGACAATAGGCTTGAGCGACACGCGTGCTCTGTCGCTAATCGGCATCGATGCGCCAAACTCCAGCTTATGCAGACTGTAGTTGTAAATGCTTCCCTCGCTGCTTTTCGGCCGACGCATAACAGCTTTCCGATCAAGACGGGCACTGAAATCGATGAATGCAGGTAAGTACTGGAATTCTGCATACGCATCACTATTCCGCAGGTCGATGGTCGTCATGATGCCGCCGAAGAACCGATAGTTCTCCATCATGTCGTTCATCTGCGTTTCTATCTGGATGCCTAATCCTCTAAGCGGGTCGATGACAATGGATGTGATCAGGTTGTCGGCGCTGAATTTCGATTCGTACGGGAACGGTCCGGTAATG
>QGUY01000244.1 GCA_003242315.1 Bacteroidota bacterium | reverse complement strand
AAGAATTGGAGGAATTCCGCCGCGTGCTGTACGATGATTCGGAATGCGGGCTGTCTGTCAAGCAACTGTACCTTATTTCCAATCCCGCGGGCGATGCGGTAAATCTCAAGCAGGAATATCAGTACTTCAAGTTTAACGAGCTTGACGATTTCCTTCGGAAGATGAAGAGCTATGCGGGATACGCGGAGAAATTTGTGCGCGACAGGTACGTCTGGAATAACAGAAAGTCGTTTGCCGGACTGAAGCAGACGGACATGAACGAAATCATTCAAACCGTCCGCGAGATTCCGGTATTTCAGGCTACCATCGCAAAGAAGATCGTCGGTGTGCTGCCCTCCGCGCTTTCCCTTGAGGATTGCGAGTCGCTGTTGTCGCGCGAAGATGACATACTCGGGATGTTGAGCGTGCTCAAGGATGAGGAGACATACAGTTACTTCCTTCACATGCTTAAGGTACCCGATGAAGAGACGAGTTTGCTATGGCTTGCGAATACGGAACGTGTGTTGATGAGTTGTTATGAGGGCTCGGGTCCGGAAATTCATACACCGCCGGAGGAGTTGGGAAAACTTCAGGAAGTGCTTCGAGAATGCATGCTGGCCCGACGTAATTTGTTCCGGTTCATTCGATGGCATTTTTCCGGCGACAAGACCTATCTGCGTAACGTTCTTTCAGCCAATCACCTTGAATACTCGAAGGAAGGGTTTAAGGAGTTGGAAAAGAAACTGGACAGCAGGCTTAACATCGAACATCATTTCACGGCGTTGAAACAGAAGTCGTGGCTCATGGACTTCCCCAAGGACTATCGCAAGTATCACATGCGCCGATGGTTCGAAAGGGAAAAGTTGGCTGTCAGGGCAAAGATCATCTTCAATACCATTCGTGAAGTAAACGAGCTGATTGATCCGACTACTTTAACGCGATACGACTTCAATCGCATCTTTCATCAGCTCCTCAGCATCTGCAGCGAGATCCCCGGCAGGAAGGCTGTGTGGTTACGGAATCTCACAACATTTCAAATCAGGCAACTGGTCCATGACCCCAGCCTCGCTGACGAGTTTGTCGATACCCTTAAGCGCGATTTTGACAGCCTCTGTGAATTCGACAAGCTTAAGGAAAGTCTTACCGAGACGGAAGTCGAAGTGATCCACAAATTGTATAATCGCCTCGGATGGTGGACGTACGAAAAACTGGAGGCTCTCTTGCGCAACAGCCTTGCCCTTCACTGGATCGATTACATCGAAACCAAGCACCCTGTACTGCGTATCGTTTCGTCTACGCGTATGGAGGAGTTGCAGGCGGAACTTTGGCAATCAGTGCGTGAGAAGCAACGACTAAGTCGCGATATCATTCTGCTCCGAACACGGGAGCAGGTATACAGCGACATTGAATACAATCGTCTCAACAACAGGGTCACCTATCGCGATCTGTACCATCAGGTTACCAAGCAGAAAAAACTATGGCCGCTCCGGAAACTAGTCACCGAGATGCAAGGTGAACTGCTCCGGCTTGTGCCGTGCTGGCTCGCGTCGCCCGAGGCTGTATCGGCCATCTTTCCGATGAAGGAAATTTTCGACCTGGTGATATTTGATGAGGCGTCACAGTGCTTTGCTGAACGCGGAATCCCGGCGATGTATCGCGGCAGGCAAGTTGTTATCGCCGGCGATGCAAAGCAGCTAAGGCCATTTGAGTTATACCAGGTACGCTGGGAAGAAGAAGATGAAGACGAGCCGGATACGGAAGTAGATTCCCTGCTTGAACTCGCCGAACGATATCTTGAAGGCGTCAGTCTGCAAGGTCACTACCGGAGTCGTTCCCCTGAACTAATAGACTTTTCGAATCGTCATTTTTATGACGGCAACCTCAGACAACTACCGGATCGTCACCTGCTTAATCGGAACGAACCAGCCATTCGTTACCTGAAAGTTGATGGAGTGTGGGAGAGCAATCGCAACCAGGTGGAAGCAGAGGCTGTAGTCAATCAGGTCTTTCAGCTATTGTCAGAACACCCGGATCTTGAATTGGGTGTGGTGACGTTCAATGCCGAACAACAATATCTCATTCTCGATCTTCTCGAAATGGAGGCTGCAAAGCGGCAGGTGACATTACCGGAGTCCCTTTTTGTAAAGAATATCGAGAATGTACAAGGTGACGAGAAGGATGTTATTATTTTTTCTGTAGCCTATGCGCCGGACAAGCGTGGTCGGATGGTCATGCAGTTTGGCAGTTTGAATCTGCCCGGCGGTGAGAACCGGTTGAATGTCGCGATTACGCGTGCCCGTCAGCAAGTCATCATCGTGTCGAGCATTTGGCCCGACCAATTGAAGACTGAACGATCCCGCAACAAAGGGCCGAAGTTGTTGAAGGAATATCTCGCCTTTTGCAAGAGCGTACAGGAAGGTCAGTTTACACCGCGCACGAATCCTGGAGAGCGGCACCCCGATTCGTGGTATTTGAAAACCCATCTCGAACGTTTTGGTCGCGAGCGTTTTCCGCAGTCGGAGTTTCTTACGGACGTGTTGCCGTATACGGACGTGTGTGTGAAGCAAAACGGTGCATGGCTGGGTGCGCTCCTTACGGACGACGAGCGTTACTTCGAAAGTCTGTCAGTAAAGGATACACACGCATATACACCGGAACAGTTGACGCGAATGCGTTGGGAATTCCGGGCAGTGTATAGTCGTAATTTCTGGCTTGGCGCTGGCAATGTAGAGAATGATATGCTGCGAATTCTCGGTTTGCACGACAACGGCGCCTCATAAATTAAAAGCGCCGCAAGGATTGCTCCATGCGGCGCCGTCTACTATTTACAGTTGCTGTTTATTTGAGCGCTGATTTGACCGTCTTAATGATCCGGGCAGCGACCTTGTAAGGATCTGCGGAGGAGTTCGGCCTCCGATCTTCAAGGTATCCCTTCCAGCCGTTTTCAACTGTGCTGATCGGAATCCGGATTGATGCACCGCGGTCGGAAATACCGAAGCTGAACTTGTCGATCGCTTGTGTTTCGTGGAGACCGGTGAGGCGCAGGTGGTTGTCAGCACCGTATACCTCGATGTGTTCCTTGATCACAGGTTCAAATGCACGGCAGACCTTTTCGAAGACCTCCTTTGATCCAGCTTCACGCAGCGCGCTGTTGGAGAAGTTGGCATGCATACCCGATCCGTTCCAGTCGCCACGGACAGGCTTGCAGTGCCAATTGATAGAGACGCCGTACTTTTCGCCATTGCGCTCAGCGAGGTAGCGGGCTACCCAAACCTGGTCGCCGGCTTCGCGGGCACCTTTGGCAAAAATCTGGAATTCCCATTGGCCGGTTGCCACTTCGGCGTTGATACCTTCGATGTTGATACCCGCGGCAATCATTTGGTCGAGGTGGTCTTCGACGATGTGACGACCGAACGCCTTTCCGGCACCTACGCCGCAGTAGTACGGGCCTTGTGGTGCAGGGTAGCCGTTCTCGGGAAAGCCGAGCGGCTTGTTGGTGTTGTTATCCCAGAGGAAGTATTCCTGTTCGAAACCAAACCAGAAATCAGAGTCTTCGTCGTCAATAGTGGCGCGGCCGTTCGAGGGATGGGGGGTTCCATCCGGGTTCAGCACTTCCGTCATAACGAGCCAGCCATCCTTGCGGTCCGGGTCAGGGAACAGCGCCACAGGTTTCAGCAGCAAGTCGGACGATCCGCCTGGTGCCTGTTGTGTGGAACTTCCGTCGAAAGACCAGATCGGGCAGTCTGACAGTTTACCACTGAATTTTGAAACGATTTTAGTCTTACTGCGAAGACTCTGGGTGGGAGTGTACCCATCCAGCCAGATGTACTCAAGCTTAGTTTTAGCCATATAAAACGGAGTAATTAGTAGTGAAACATGGTGTGAGGTTGAATAAGACCCGCCAATATATGTGGTAAGGTGTTATTCATGCATCGAATTGTCAAAATTTTATTTTACCCTATGTTCCAGTTAAAATTTGTAAATGGCTGCGAAGTTGAGAGAGACCATGGTGTTACTCAATTCGTCCTCCGCCTTGTTGAGAAACGAGTCCTCCGACGTTTTATCAAGTCGAATTTCCGGAATCAGCGTGAGGTTGCCGATGCTGTGATTCAGCGATAGCGTTAGGTCGATCACATTGCCATCATCATTTGCATCCAGCCCAAACAACTCGATGTAATCATTCTTGATTGCAAAGTATTCAGCACGAAGGCCGAGAGATGTGCTTTCTGACAACTTAAGTTTCGGATACAGCGCTACGCCCATGAAGGATCTGGTATCTTCATCGAGATCTTCGACAACGTTACCGTTAACGATTTCGCCAGACGATGTCTGGTTGTAAGTCGCGTTAACACCGAGGTAGAAGGTTTCGCTGAGATCCCAACCTCCGGTCAGGTCAACCTGGAACAGGTTACCCATAGACGTCCTGCCACTTGGGTCAATGTCAGCATCGAGCTTTCCATCCTGATCGCCGAAGAGGAAGTTGAGGTAGATGCCACCTGTGTCACCCGACTTACCCAGTTGCGCACCAATCGTGTATGTGTTCAACGGGTTGAATTCGGTCAGGTCGGAGGGGTTCATCACAGCCAGCATGAAGTTCATGCCATCGCCGAATTCGAGGTTACCCTTGATACCCGTGTGTGAAAAGGGTCCATAGGAGAACATGTAAGAAGTCGAGTAGTTGACGTTGACAGTAGGCGAAATTACCTCGTAGCCGAGGAACGTGTTGAAGTTACCCAGCGTCAGCGTGAAGTTGTCTGAGGGCTTCCAGTACACATACAACTGGTTAATGATCTGTCCCGTGGAAGACCACATGGGCGACACGAAAACGGCGTCGGAACCGCGAGGCCCAAACACAAGGTCAGCCACAAAGCCCACCTTTTCCCCTTCGTAAGAAGCGATAAGGTTAACCATACCCAGGGAGAATCCCTTCAGGTTAGCGAAGGCCGTAGACGGCGCCTGAACGAGGAATTCCCCATTCTCGTCGTAGTAGCCCGCGAACGGGTTCTTTGTGCCAAACGTGGTATGTACGTAGGTGTCGACAGTTCCGGATAAGGTAAAGGATTGTGCCCCGTCCTCAGTTGCCTCATCCTGTGCGAACGCAACAGGGCTAACCAGAAGGACGACAGTCATGATGAGTAGTAAGGTTCTAAGTTTCATAGCGTTTTGGGGTTAGAATTGCTGTTTAGTAGAGTAGTAAATGAGTTTCATTTCAATCCTCGGGGTTACTTCATACTGCTTGGCCAGAGCAATACTCTTTTCCGAAATTTTTGCAAAACAGGGTTCAAAATGAACCGATTATGAAGAAAAATTTACGAAATCGTTGTAGATAGGGTAAATTCTGACCCTTACTTTCAAAAATTCGATAGCTTTTTCTAATAGGTAGGGTAAAAATTGAACTGAACCCTTATGGTTTTGCAGATGTGTTGGCAAGATATTTTTTCCACCAATGCTGAAAGACAAGTAACCCCCAAATCCGTGCGTGGACATCACCAGGGTTAGCGGAAAACAATCTTTTCTTAAGACCCTTAATGGCCTCCGGATTGAAGATCCCCTGCTCCTGAATCAAGTTGTCATTTAACAGGTCATCCTGGATAACAGACTTCATCTCCCGCCTAAACCATTGCAACAGCGGAACCTCGAATCCCTTTTTCGGACGGTTATACAGCTGGGGCGGCAACATGTCACGGAAAGCATCCTGAAGCAATCGCTTACGCATCTTCCCGGTTATTTTCCACTCGGCAGGAAGGGTGAAAAGAAAGTTGACAACATCCACGTCGAGGAAAGGCACGCGCACCTCCAGACTGTTTGCCATGCTCATGAGGTCAACCTTGGTAACCATGGCCCCCGCACAACCCATCTCACCGTGCACGTGAGGTAATCAATCAAAACTACCTTCCCCCCCCAGC
>QGUY01000243.1 GCA_003242315.1 Bacteroidota bacterium | reverse complement strand
GTACTGAGTGGCCAACACTATGTGCCCTCTATGTGACCTATGTCCTATGTGGTTCAAACGTTACTCTAAGAGAAATCCATACAAATCCTCCAACTTCTCAAGCAACGCGCGGGCGTCCACTTTTTTCGAAGGATACTTGAGCTCCGGCATCTTCTTTAGCTTTACTATTTCTTTGACTGTAAACCTCCCGGGTTTGAGATCCGGAGTGATGTCATCCCAGGACAGAGGAAGTGCGACACCGGGGTAATTGCCTGCCAGCGAATAAGCGGCCACTACGCCGGTTGTCTCGTCATTCAGTACATAGTTGACCCATATCTTGTTGTATCCATTTTCTGTGGACGGAAGGATTATCAGATCGGGGGCTTTAAGTTTGAGAAGGCGGCAGATAAACTTAGCGGCATCGTGCGCTGTTTCGAAGTCGCTCTTTCCGTCGAGCGGTATGTAAATGTGAAGATGCGATTCGCCGTCCCACTTGATTGAAGATGGTAACTTAAGTCCGTCGAGGATGCTTTTAGCTTCGTGTGCGGCGTCAGCAAGGACAGGCCATTCGGTGTCGTCGCCGAGAGTAATGACAACATAGTCTGGTCGATCCGGAGACTTGACTTTTGCAAGCCGGTGAGCAAATGCAACTACCCCGACTTCCAGAAAGAAGAACAGGTGATCACGGTCGTTGCACAGGAGGAGTTGTTCTTTGTTTGTCCCTGTCGTCTGAATCCAGTCGGGTAATTCTACCTTGTCTGCCACTAATGACGATGCGGTTGTGTATTCGCTGAATCCGTTGCCCCGATATCGGTAAATAGTGATCGGCCGATCTTTCAGATGGGGTAGGAGATGGTCGGCCACTTTATCGTAGTAATCAAGAACGTCGCGTTTTGAAATCTGCGGATGGCGAAAGATGATCGAGTCGAGATTTGTGAAGAGGATCTTGTGCTTAAGGCGGTAGTTCGGTTGTTGCTCTGCTTTTTTCGCAGGCGATGATTTTTTTTCCGAGATCTTCTTTTTTGCAGCAGGTTTTGCAGGAGATACTGCTTTTGTTTTGGGTGCTGTGGGAAGGACGTACTTTTCTGCCTTTTCCTTTTTGCGAGTAGCAGGCGGTTCGGGAAGCGATGGAAACAGCTTGAGAACGGCATCGTCGAATTCGAATGGTGTTTCGTCCCATTCTTTGTTAGAGGAATGGAAGTAGTATATGCCGGGTGTGTCGTCGCTTACATACAGCTGATGATTAGGTGACTTGAGGTTGTTCAGAACCGTTTGGTAGGTCATGTCGTACAGCAAGTCCGCTTCTCCCTGGATGGCATCAATGCTGATGCGTTGTTGCAGGGTATGCCCCGCGCGGGTGATGTACAGTCGTACGAGCTTTTCGCGGTCCGGTCGGGTCGCACATTCTTCGACAATCTGAAGGATGGACTTATGCGCTTTGGTGTTTTTCCTGATCTGCACGTTTAGGAAGCAATGCTTTCAAAGATAGCGTTCGATTGCAAAAAAGCCTCATCAAAGTTTGGGCAGTCATATGGGGACGCTTAATATTGCTAGAAGCAATGCCAGTGGTATGAATCCCAAGGTGGACAGGTTTTTTAACGAAGCTGCCCGGTGGAAGGAAGAGTATATTGCGATGCGGACCATCGCGCTGGAATGCAATTTAAGGGAGGAATTGAAGTGGGGTTATCCCTGCTACGTGTACGAGGGCAAGAATATCGTCCTGATCCACGGCTTCAAGCACTATTGTGGACTGCTGTTTTTCAAGGGTGCGCTACTAAAGGATCCAAAAGGCATATTAACTCGTCAATCTGAGAATGTGCAGGCCCAGCGTCAAGTCCGATTTACCAACGTTCGGGAGATCAGGAAGCTCAGAAAGACGCTGAAGGAATATATACGTGAGGCGGTCGAGGCGGAAGAAGCTGGTTTGAAAGTTCCGAAGAAAAAGACATCGGACTATCCAGTTGCGCCCGAATTTCAAAAGAGATTGGATAGGAATAAGGCATTGCAAGCCGCTTTTAATGCGTTAACCCCTGGGCGTCAACGGGGATATCTGTTTTATTTCTCACAGGCGAAGCAGTCCAAAACGCGCGAGGCGAGAGTCGAAAGGTGTATCCCCAGGATTCTGGAAGGAAAAGGTCTTGATGACTAGCATTTATGGTGCTCCGCACTGCGTGACGGAGGGCAATTCATCAGACATCGCCACCTCGTTTCCATCAACAACTATTTTCCCTTTCATGACAACGTGAAGACTGCAGAAGTATGCCTCGCTTTTTGTTGCGATCATTTCCCAGGAGCCTCCGGCGGGAATTTTCGATGATGTCCATGAATGCGTCGCTTCTTCCGTGACGTCATGATCTACCATGTCTTTGTTGATCCACACGATGGTGTCTCCTTTGTTTACGTTGAGCACGTCGGGTACAAACTTCATTTCAGATATTTCCACGACGTGTCGTTGGGGTACATTTTGAACGTTGTCGGATGATGTTGCGGCGGGATCATTTTGAGATCCGCCGCAACCCATGGCAATCGCTGCGAGCAGCGAAACGTAAATCAGAACACGCATGATTTATTTGAGCGACTTTTGAACCATTTCGGCGTGGGCGAGGTGGGTCTTGAGTGCGGGCACGACATTCTGCAACAATGCCTTCAGTTCAGCATTTTCTGCCTCGGGAATAAGAAGACCCTCAACCGCCTCAATTACCGCTTTGTGATACGCAACTTCGTTGTCGATGTAAGCCTTGTTGAATTCGGATCCTGACTTTGAACGAAGCGTTTTCTTCGTAGCGTCGGCGTCCGATAACAGCTTCTTGCTGACATCGTTGTCTTTGGGCGTAACGCCTAATTTCTTCACGAGGTCTGAGGCTTGTTTGATCACCGCGTTGTGATCGTTGATCATTGTTTCGGCAAACTTGAGAATCTCGGCATCTTTTGATTTTTCTTTGGCGATCTCCGCGTACGCAATGTCAATCTGGTTGGCTACGACGGCTACGGAGGCAACTTCCGCGTCAGAAAGTGTTTGTGCATTCTGCGCGAATGAGGTTGTGATGCACAGCAAGCTTGACAAAATGATTCCACTCCAAAATATCTCTGGATTTTTCATGATGAATTTGTTTTAGAATAGTCGACTATTGGATGAGCGGGGGAGGGGAAGGTTACAGGAAAGGAGGGGTATTTTGCAGCCTCACTTCACGAAAGAGACTCAGAGGACACGGAGTTACACAGAGATTTATTTTTTGAAGTGCTTCAAGAAAAGGTAGTGGGGAGTCGCTTCTGTTGTGCGAATTGTGTATGGAGCACGCAGGCGCAGCAAGCGGCGCAGGAACGGGTGAATATTCAGCGATGCTTCTACTTGCCGGCTTCTACCAACACATCAGCCAACTCGCGGGGTTTGGACCACTGTGGATTGTGGTCCGCGATCATCTCGATGTACTTGTAGCGGCGATCCTGCGCGCGTTTGGCAAAAGATGCGAAGTCATCTTCTGCAGCGGTCTTCCCTGGATCAATGGTGAGGATGTAGACAGCAGGCAGGGATTTGGCCGCTGGATTTTTTCGCGACACCGGCTCGGTAAATGTCTTCAGCGACTGCGGGACGTCTTTGGGATACGGTTGTTCGGGGCGTACCCACGCAGGTACGATCATACCATCCTTTTCCATACTCTTTATCCACTCGCTGCCACCGGCCATCGCAGTCATGACGCTTTCTCCGTCGTTGGGCAGGATCGCGTCGAGGTATACCAGTTTTCGAATCCTTTCCGGAATGCGTTCGGCAACGCCGGTGATGACCATTCCGCCATAGCTGTGGCCGACAAGCACGACATCCGTGAGGCGTTCGAACAGGATTTGGTTCACGACGTCGTTGATATGCGTGGAAAGCGAAACCTCGGGTGATGCCAGGTGTACCCGTTCGCCCTGCCCTGTCAGCGAAGGGCGGTAGACGACATGTCCTGCGGCGGTCATCATGGAATCTACTTCCTTAAACGCCCAACTGCCACCCCACGCGCCGTGTACGATGACGTAGGTGGTGGGTTTCTGTTGCGCAAACAAGAGGCCAGAACTAAGCAGAAGGGCCAGAGCGGTGGAAAGGATTTTCATAGGGATCGTGGTTTCCGGTAAATATAGTTTGGTGCAGGGAAATATGCTGAGATTCTCAAACTCCTACAAGCAACTGAAAGACGCGATTCTCCGTGAGAGGGCGGAAATGGGTACCTGCTGCTAGTTTGACACAGGTTGGTAAGGATTCGTTGTTGATTTGAGGCGTGTTGCTTCGGGGTAGGAATTTATACTAGTTGATTGATATGAAAGCATTAGATACGCACACGTTCATAGATTGCTGGAAATCTTTGTCAGTAAGCCTATTGATTCCGATTAGCCGCGACATGTTTTTTGAGGCTTAAATTGACACAACCTGTCAGATTTTTGTCTGTATAATCACGGTATGCCTATTTGTTTTTTGAGATTTTGTTAGAATATTGGGTGCGATTGACTGAGACACCCTGGCAGGGAAGATGCCCGGGCGAGACGCGATGGAGGGTGAGACACCATAGCGGGTGAGACGCCCTGGTATTAAAGACGCCCTGGTAGGGCGTCTCTACTGCACGTTTCTGATCGAAGTTAGGTTGTTAGCGACATAGTTCAGGGTCTGCTGTGGCTGTGTCAGATATAACGCGTTTTAATCGAAGGAATATAGTAGAGACGCCCAACCTGGGCGTCTCCCCCTTAGTGGGCGTCTCCTCGTGGTGGGCGTTTCCCCATGGTGAGCGTCTCCCCACGTTGGCGTGTCCCCCATCCTGGGTGTCTCCAATCCCAACCCTGGCGTCCCTGCGACAAGACCTTGACCGAAGTTTTGTGTTAGGGAAATGGTCGTAGTGCAAGACCACCCCGTTGGAACGAATGACGATATGATCGAGAGATTTGACAATTACTATCGAATCACATCCGCCCGAGCGTCGTGGTGGGACTATGGGTGGAATGGTGCGTATTACATCACCATTTGTGTGAAATATATGGAATGTGTTTTCGGTGATGTCGTCGCGATTCCCAAACCGCACGTTAGGTTGTCCGACGCAGGAAGGATTGTGTATGAACGTTGGGGGGAAATCCCGGGCCATTTTCCATACGTGGAACTAGGTGAATTTGTCGTTATGCCCAATCACATGCATGGTATTGTGATAATCGATCGTCCGGACAACGACGCGCAATCGTGGGTAAGATATGTTCCATCAAATCGATTGCGTGTGGTAACGGCTTCTGATTTCCACACACTCGATCGTAGGAATATAGTAGAGACGCCCAACCTGGGCGTCTCACCCAACTTTGGCGTCGCACCCAGCATGGGCATCATACCGAACCCGGTCGTCTCAAATCTTGGCGTACCCCGTATCCAAACGCATAGCCATTCGTCGGAACATTCACCACCGCCACCCCTTCCTAACAATGACAAAAACCGGCGCTGGAAACCCGGTACCCTCAGCGTAATCATTAACCAATTCAAACGAAAGTGCACTATGGAGATCAGGAAGACCATGGTGCACTTTGAATGGCAGTCTCGTTTCCACGACCACATCATCCGCGACGCGAACGAATTCCACCGTATCACCAAATACATACGAAACAATCCGGCCAAATGGAAAGACGACGAATTCTATTCACGGAGTAGCGGGGATTGAAGAACGATGAGCGTAACTGATACGCCCATAACATATAACAGATATGCCCACAACAGAATTGAGGAGACGCCCTGGTAGGGCGTCTCTGCCACACGTTTCTGATCGACGTTAGGTTGTTAGCGACATAGTTGAGGGTCTGCTGTGGCCGTGTCGGATATAACGCATTCTTAATCGTAGAAATATAGTAGAGACGCCCAACCTGGGCGTCTCCCCCTTGGGGGCGTCTCCCCCTTGGGGGCGTCTC
>QGUY01000242.1 GCA_003242315.1 Bacteroidota bacterium | reverse complement strand
AGGTTGTATTCTTCACTCTGATGGTGGACCACATGACCGCCCCAGAAGAGGTTAATTTCATGACTCATGCGGTGCGCCCAGTAATAAGCCAGGTCGACCAACAGGAACAGGCTTATCCAGTACCACCACGTATTGGGATCCGGGCTAAAAAGCGCCGCCTTTTCGTAAGTAAATTGGTACGCGCCCACGGCAAACACCTTCAGGAACAGCCCCGTCAGCTGCTGGGTAATTCCACAACTGATGTTGGCAATAGAGTCCTGTAGCTGGTACAGCCGCTTTTTCGTAAACCGCTCGATCAGCAACTCCACACCGATGAGGATGAAGAAAAGCGGCACGGACAGTACAATGGGATTGAGGTCCATGGTGTTTGTGGACGATTTGCTAAAATACGATTTTTCCCCTCAGAGAATTCCTCCAAAGTCCATTACTTAATTCCGAATTAATCCCGAATTTTGTCCCAATCGTCAGGCAGCAACTGCCCTCTCCATGGTAGTACTCAGAATTTTCAGGAGCGTCTGGTTTCTATCCCTTCTTGCCGTCACGGCGGCCTTGTTATACGGATATGCCTCCATGCGGGAAGAGGTTGTGGTACAAGAGACAGTAGAGGGCAGCTTCCGGATCAGCCGCGAAACGTTTTTCTACATGGTACTCGCCTTGTTGACCATCATCAACGTGCTGGTGTTCATCATAGCGCGGATCATGGTGCGCAGCGAAGATTTTAAGTCGTGGTTCTACGGCCTTGTCATCACCTTCAATATCTTTTTCATGGTAGGTATTGGCTTCGTCGCCCTGTACAACAGCGGTGAGGAATACGACTACTCCAGGCTCCAACCCGTTATGTATGGCAGCATAGGACTTCTCCTGTTGTGGAGTTTCGCGTGGCCACTTTACGTTAGCTACAAGCGACTTGCTGGTAAATCCTGAAGTTTTACTGCCCCTGAACTAATAGCTGATAATCAGCGGTTTATTTGTTGATTATTGATAAATATTTGTAGGTGCGAACGCGTGCGAAATGGTGAAAATGCGGCTGAAAATGCCGTTATTCAGGCGCTATCGCATTTTTTTGTTGAACAACCTTAATTTTTATGGCCAAGGCTGCGGAGAAAGGTTCATCCCTGTTTGAATATACGGAGGCCAGTATTAAGTCGCTCGACTGGCGGGAGCACATCCGGCTACGTCCCGGTATGTATATCGGAAAACTTGGCGACGGCTCCTCCAAGGACGATGGGATCTATGTCCTCGTGAAGGAAACCATCGACAATTCCATCGACGAGCACATGATGGGGTACGGAAAGGTGATCGATGTAACGATCACCGACTCGAAGGTGACCGTTCGCGATTATGGTCGCGGAATTCCCCTGGGAAAGGTCGTCGATGTGGTCTCCAAGATCAACACGGGTGCGAAATACGATTCTGGTGCTTTTCAGAAGTCCGTCGGGCTGAACGGCGTCGGTACGAAAGCCGTGAACGCGCTTTCCGCCCGGTTCAAGGTCCAGGCTTTTCGCGACGGCCAGAGCAAGATGGCCGAATTCAAGAAGGGTATTCTGGTATCGGAATCGAAAATCGTCAAGACCACCGAGAAAAACGGGACGCTGGTGGAGTTCGAGCCGGACGGAACGATGTTCAAGAACTACCACTTCATCCCGGAGTATCTCGACGACCTCATGTGGAACTACGCGTTCCTGAATGCAGGTCTCACCATCAACTACAACGGGAGGAAGTTCTATTCAAAGGACGGTCTCCTCGACCTGCTGAAACAAAAAGTCGATGCCGAGGAAATTCGATATCCCATCATTCACATCAAGGGCAACGATATCGAGATTGCGCTGACCCACGGCAACCAATACGGCGAGGAATATTACTCCTTCGTGAACGGGCAAAACACTACCCAGGGCGGTACACACCTCGCTGCCTTTCGTGAGGGTATTGTGCGGGCCGTCCGGGAATTTTATAAGAAAGACTTCGACGCTTCGGACATCCGGGCGTCCATTATCGGCGCCATTTCGCTGCGCGTGCAGGAGCCTGTCTTCGAATCGCAGACGAAAACTAAGCTCGGGTCCATCAACATGGCCCCGGATGGTCCGACGATCCGGAATTATGTCGGCGACTTTGTAGCCCGAGAACTTGAAATCTACCTTCACAAGAATGCCGAGACTGCCGACGCACTATTGAAGCGGATTATGCAGTCGGAACGCGAGCGCAAGGAGATCGCGGGCATCAAGAAACTCGCAAATGAGCGGGCGAAGAAGGCTAACCTCCACAACCGTAAGCTGCGCGATTGCCGATACCACTTCAACGACGAGAAGGAGCCTAAGGGGCAGGAGTCGATGATCTTCATCACAGAAGGAGATTCGGCCAGCGGATCGATAACAAAGTCGCGTAACGTAGAAACCCAGGCGGTATTCAGTTTGCGGGGCAAGCCCCTCAACTGTTTCGGACTGACCAAAAAGGTTGTTTACGAGAACGAAGAGTTCAACCTGCTGCAGCACGCGCTGAACATTGAAGACGGGCTGGATGGACTCCGCTACAACAAGGTGATCATTGCGACCGATGCTGATGTTGACGGCATGCACATCCGCCTGCTGCTGCTCACCTTCTTCCTGCAGTTTTTCCCTGACCTGGTGAAGGCCGGCCACGTGTTCATCCTGGAAACGCCCCTCTTCCGGGTTCGTAACAGGAAGGAAACGATCTACTGTTACAGCGAAGAAGAGCGCAGGCAGGCCATTGCCAAGCTGGGTGGTCGCCCTGAAATTACCCGCTTCAAGGGACTTGGTGAGATTTCGCCCGAGGAGTTTGGATCGTTTATCGGCGAGAACATCAGGCTGCAGCCAGTGATTCTGACGAAGGACAGCCACCTGCGCGATATTCTGGAGTTCTACATGGGCAAGAACTCGCAGACACGCCAGGATTTCATTATCGACCGGCTGAGGATCGAGCTTGATGTCGTGGAGGAGGAACCCGTTCCTGAAGAGGCATGAAGTTCATTGCTGAAGAAATCATCAAAACGGTTGACGCGGCCGCCGCATACATCAGGGCGATTCCCGACGAGATTTTCTATCGCAAGCCGAATCCCGCGAAGTGGAGCCCGGTGGAAATTCTTGGTCACCTGGTTGATTCCGCTCAGAACAACCTCCAGCGCTTCATTCGTTCACAGTATGAAGACGTACCGCACATCGTCTACAACCAGGATGAGTGGGTGCGTTTGGCGCAGTATCGCGACTATCCCCGTGAGGACTTGCTAACCTTGTGGCAGGCTTTGAACCGACATGTGAGTCGCGTACTCACCGTGATGGACTCAACCATGTACAGCAGGATGTGCGATACCAGCAAGGGCGTGAAGGAGGTACACGACCTTAAGTTCATCGCAGAAGATTACCTGTCGCATATGCGCCACCATTTGAGACAAATTGAGGCTGGTTCCGGCCAGTAACACCGGACCTAACGCAATAAACCATGAGCAAGAAAAAGCAAACCGATAAACCCAGGACAAAGAAAACAGAGCCTGCGCCATCCGTTAATGGGAGTGGCGAAGCGCCTCATGAGGTCATTGCCCTGGACAGTTTATACGAGAACTGGTTTCTTGACTACGCATCGTACGTCATCCTGGAACGCGCCGTGCCCCGGATTGAAGATGGTTTCAAGCCCGTACAGCGGCGCATTATGCACGCGATCTGGGAGATGGACGACGGCCGCTTTAACAAGGTGGCGAACATCATCGGGAGCACGATGCAGTATCACCCCCACGGTGACATGGCCATAGGGGAGGCTATCGTGAACATCGGCCAGAAGGAACTGTTGTTTGATACTCAGGGTAACTGGGGTGATGTCCGTACAGGAGACAGCGCCGCAGCGCCACGGTACATCGAAGCGCGGCTGTCGAAGTTTGCGCACGAGGTTGTATACAATCCCCAGACAACCAAATGGCAACTGTCGTACGATGGCCGCAAAAAGGAGCCGGTCACCCTACCGGTGAAGTTTCCGTTGCTGTTGGCGCAGGGCGTGGAAGGTATCGCCGTGGGCTTGTCGACCAAGATTATGCCCCACAACTTCTGTGAGCTGATCAAAGCGTCGATAGACATCCTCAAAGGAAAGAATCCAAAGATCTACCCCGACTTCCCAACAGGCGGTATCGCCGACTTCTCAGAATACAATCAAGGTCAACGGGGAGGTAGGATTAGAGTTCGTGCGAAAATTGAAATACTGGATAAGAAAACACTCGTAATCAGAGAAATACCATATACTACCACAACTACGTCTTTAATCGAATCGATCGTAAAAGCGAGTGAGAAGGGTAAGATCAAGATTCGGCAGGTGGTGGACAACACGGCGAAGGATGTTGAGATTGTGATCAATTTGCAGTCGGGACAGTCGCCGGAAATTGCAATAGACGCTCTGTATGCATTTACTGATTGCGAAGTTTCCATTTCCCCTAACGCGTGCGTGATCGTTGAGGACAAGCCGCGGTTCATGGGGGTAAATGAGATTCTGAAGTACAATACGAATTATACCCTGAATCTTCTCAAACAGGAGCTTCAGATTCTCAAAGGGGAATTGCAGGAAAAAATTCTGTTTTCCTCCCTGGAGAAGATTTTTATCGAGAAACGGATTTATCGAAATATCGAGGAATGCGAGACCTGGGAAGAGGTCATTGAAACGATCGATAAAGGCCTGAAGCCCTACAAAAAGCAATTTTATCGGGAGATAACGACTGACGACATCGTTAAACTGACCGAGATCAAGATCAAACGTATTTCGAAGTACGACTCGTTCAAGGCGGACGAAATGCTGAAGGACCTCGAAAATCAACTCAAGACCACCCAGCATAATCTCCGTCATCTGACCGACTACGCCATCGCGTATTTCAACAACCTGCTCGAGAAGTACGGGAAGGGTCGTGAGCGCCGTACTGAAATTAAGAGCTTCCAATCCATTGCAGCAGCGGAAGTTATTGCTACCAACCAGAAGCTCTACGTGAATAGGGCAGACGGCTTTGCAGGCTGGGGGCTGCGTCGCGACGAGTACATCTGCGACTGCTCCGAGCTGGACGACATTATCGTAATCCGCAAGGATGGGAAGGCGCGGGTTTCCCGTATCCAGGAGAAGGTGTTTATGGGTAAGGATATCCTGTACGCCGGCGTCTGGAAGAAGGGCGACGATCGGATGGTCTACAACGTCATATACACGGATGGTGCAACCGGCAAGACCTTCGCCAAGCGATTTGCAATGCCTGGTGTTACGCGTGATAAGGAATATGACATAGCAACGCCACACCAAAATTCGAAGATCCACTACGTTTCCGGCAATCCGAATGGGGAAGCGGAGACGGTACTCATAAAGCTTTCGCAGTCGAGCACAGCGCGGAAAAAGGTATTTGAATTCGACTTTGCCGAGCTTGAAGTAAAGGGTCGGGGTAGTCGTGGTAACACGGTGACAAAGTACCCTGTTCGGAAAGTCGAGTTTCTCAAGCCGGGAAGTTCCACGCTCAGCAAGCTTGACCTCTGGTATGACGATGCGGCTGGTCGCCTGAACAAGGATGGCCGCGGCAAGTATCTCGGAAAATTCGATGGCGAGGACAAGATTATCGCCTTCATGCGGAACGGGTCGTACCGCATCACGAACTACGACCTGACGAATCGATACGAATCTGAGCGTACGATGCTGGTGGAAAAATTCCATCCTGATCGGGTCGTGACCGCCATATATGTTGACGGCGAAAGCAAGCAGCACATGGTGAAGCGGTTCGAGATAGAGACCACCACTGTCGATAAGGAATTCATTTTCATCACTGAGTCGATTGGTTCACGCCTGGTGTATGTCTCCACTGCGGAAAGTCCGGAAGTAGAGGTAGAGGTTTCCAAGGGTAAAGGAAAGGGCAAGTCGGTACAAACGATCAACCTCGAA
>QGUY01000543.1 GCA_003242315.1 Bacteroidota bacterium | reverse complement strand
GGTAGACACAACGCATCAGCTTCGCAGTGAAGTATTGCGGAATTCGGAACGTTTTTACCAGTTTCTTTCATACTTCAGGGTCAAGCCACTGTACACGCTACTGTGCGACGTTTTCTATTCGATGGGTGTTCCGTTAATGAAGGCAACCGTTTTGCCATCTGTACTTGGGGTTTTTGCGTTGGCATTGCTGTTGTTCTATCGCTTCTGCCGAAGCTTTCCGTTGTGGGCTGCGGCGGTCCTGGGACTTTCAATACTATGTATGCCTCCTGTGCTTGAGGCTGCCCGGCTTTCAACGCCGGATGCGCTGAACGCGCTCGCTTTGCTTGGAGCATTTCTAGTGTATCTCTATGGCGCTAACGTATATTGGTTTATGCTCCTGGTTGTGATAGCGGTGCTGGTGCGACTGGATAACGCAATCGTCGCAACAGTTCTGCTAGTTTCATTGATCGTGAGAGACTACGAGGTTGGAAAGGGCAAAGGTGTTGCTCTGATTTCCATTTCCGTGATAGCCATTCTCTTGGCTTATACCTGGTTTATCCTGACGTACGCGGAATACAACAACGGCTTCGAGCAATTTTACGGTGGCCTCGCGAGGAAATGGAATCCGATAGTTTTGATGGGTGATGCTGTGCAGGGATTGAAAACGATCAAGACAAGTCATGTGGCTATTGCGGGCATCAGTTTTGTTGTGTTGTTCTACCGGAACGGCCTGAGTGTGTCCGAGCTAAATCGTCCTCAGTTTTTGTTTGTCGTGACTACTATCGCGTTTGCAGCGCGGTATGTCTTCTTCCCGGATTTGACGACGCGTCTTATTCTGCCCTACTATATCCTTTGCTGGCTTTTTATCGTGGAGCGTATGGTCGAGATCACGAGGCCGACAGATGGTCGGGACACCCGCTAATTTTTTGGTCGAATCTGGTACAACAAGTTCTTGCCATCAAAAAGACTTTTCTTTTCACGGATGCCTTCCAGTCTGAATCCGTTTTTATCTGCGATAGCTTGTATCCGCTGAAGGTCGCATTCAAGGGTGAGCACCATAATGATCTTGCTGTCTCGATAGAACTTGAGTTGCGTGAACAGCTTCTCAAAGTATTCGAAATTCTCTCCGCAATACCACGCCAGGTCGGCGTCGTTGACAGGTTTTTTCGCGTAGTAGGGAGGATTGATAAGAATCCAATCGAACGACGAGGAAGGCAAATCCGTGAACAAGTCTGAAATGACCATTTCGAGATGGACGTTATTTTCGTCAGCATTTATGCGAGTGTTTTCGATCGCCGCAGGATTTATGTCCGAGGCCGTCACCCTTGCACCTTTTCTTGCTGCTGCAATGGACAACAATCCCGTCCCACAGCCCAGCTCCAGCAATGTATTGTCCTTCAAATCCTGTTCATCGAGGAATTCAAGCAGAAGGGTCGTGCTTGAGAAAAGTCCCGGGTGGAACACGCCGGGTAAGACGCGCAGTTGTAATCCTGCTTTGTTGTAAGGACGCTCTTTCGACAGGTACCATCTTGTGAACGGAATAAGCACTATGCCCGCCAGTCGTTTGAGTACCCTCCGCATCGTTATTCCATCAGGAATCCTTCCAGTTCCGGTTGCCTGTATTTCCACAGACGCTGCAGGATTTTGAGTTCGACGGGAAATTTGAAAAGATTGTACCGATAGCGGAGCTCAGAAA
>QGUY01000542.1 GCA_003242315.1 Bacteroidota bacterium | reverse complement strand
CACCCGGACAAGAACATCTACTTCACGGAACAGTGGACGAGCGGTGAAGGTGACTTCGGCGGAGATCTTCG
The DNA here is from genome assembly GCA_003242315.1 of Bacteroidota bacterium. GTDB lineage: Bacteria > Bacteroidota > Bacteroidia > Cytophagales > Cyclobacteriaceae > ZC4RG29. Next base: position 1,608 of record QGUY01000542.1, on the reverse strand, counting down.
CTGGCACGTAAAGAATCTCATCGTTGGTGCACCCCGAAACTGGAGCCGAACGGTGCTGGAATGGAATCTCGCTGCTGACGAAAACTTTGAGCCGCACACCGACGATGGAGGTTGCACGCTTTGCCAGGGCGCATTGACCATAAACAGTCTAACCGGTGCAGTTGCCCGCAACGTTTCATACTACATCATCGGGCATGCATCAAAGTTTGTCCCTCCGGGTTCTGTCAGAGTTCACAGCAACATTGTGAACAACCTGCACAACGTTGCCTATTTGACCCCGGAAGGCAAGATGGTGCTCATCGTCCTTAACGACAACGACTCCGAAACGGCTTTCAACATACACCTAGGCGACTACGCTGCGTCAGCATCACTACCCTCGGGTGCGGTTGCAACGTATGTGTGGCAATAGTGCCACATCCGCCTTTGTTCATTCAATTTTTCTAGCGCCAGGAGCAGTGAGACTGCTCTGGCATTCAAATTTCCTCTATCCTTCGAAGTAAGCGCATGCAACCCTTACTTGCCGGTTAAGGTACTGGCAAAGAGTGCAATTGCGTTGCCGCGCCGAGCGTTATTCAGTTGTTACCTTACCTATGAACCTAAGCAGAAGAATTAATGACATACGGCGGGCTGTCGTCTGGAGCCTTACCCGATACATCGGCACGAAGAGTCGACCGAACGGTACCATCGTCCGAACGGAAGTCCGCCGCGTCCTGGTCACGCGACCCAATCATAGGCTGGGAAATCTCCTTTTGATTTCACCCTTGCTGCAGGACATTGAGGCGACGTTTCCCTTTGCCAGGATTGACCTGTTTGTAAAGGGAACCCTGGCGCGTCACCTTTTTTCAGAATACCGTAGCATCGACACCATCATCTCATTGCCATCGAAACCTTTTATCTACCTTCCACAATACATCCTCGGATGGATACGGATGCTGTTCCGCAGGTACGATTTGGTTATCAGCGCGGCGTATCATTCTTCGTCCGGCCGGCTTTCTACCAAAATAGCACGTGCCCGGTTCAAAACGTTTGGCGACGTGCCGGCATACGTCAAGAGTTCTTACCCGGACCATCAACACAATGCAAAGCATCCGGTGTATAGCCTTAGAAATTACCTGGACAGCGCGGCCACCGTTTCCCGCATGACTTCCCCCATACCGCTTCTCAACCTGCGCCTTACTACCCAGGAGTGTGAACGCGGCCGGCGACTATTGCGGACGCTTGTTCCAGAGGCAAGACCCGTAATCAGCATCTTTACCTACGCCACAAGAGACAAGTGCCTTTCGCGGACATGGTGGCATGAGATGCTCGCTGCCCTTCAGCACCGATACGATACCATCATTGAAATCCTGCCGGCGGAGAATGTATCACAGGTTGACTTTGCTGTTCCGTCGTTTTACAGTCGCGACGTTCGCGAGATCGCTGCTGTGATTGCCAACACGGATGTTTTCATCGGTGCCGACAGCGGGATCATGCACCTGGCAAGTGCCGCGAACACGCCGGTGGTTGGACTGTTTGCCGTAACGGATCCTGCAGTGTATGGTCCGTATGGCAATGCAAGTGTGGCCATCGATACGAAGATGGCGTCTCCGACGCATGTCGTCGCCGCCG
>QGUY01000015.1 GCA_003242315.1 Bacteroidota bacterium | reverse complement strand
TTTACTGGTTTTAAACCGTTCAAGCTTTTTTCATCCTTCCTTGATGAAGAATGTGAGCTTTCGTCGTCACGACCTTGTATTGGGTGAGCCGTTCAACAAGTTCGATCTCATCCTGTGTCGGAACGTCATGATCTACTTCAACCAGTCGTTGCAAAACGAGGTACTGAAGAAGTTTCATGAAAGCCTCTTTAAATACGGATACCTGGCGATAGGTTCAAAAGAGTCGCTGATCTGGTGTGACTATGCAAACCGGTTCATCGTGGTGAACACGGAAGAGAAAATATATAAGAAAATAAAGGACTAGGGCGAAGTTGGTCAGGGACATGAACAAGTACAACTTAAATAACAGCTACAAGGCCGTTGTTATAGGGGGTTCAGCTGGCAGCTTCCAGGGGGTGGTCAAGATATTGTCCCACCTGCCCAAGAACTTTCCTTTGCCCATTATCATGTGCCTGCACCGACTTAAACATGTTCGCCACGGGTTCGTCGAAGCGCTTTCACTCAAGAGCGTCGTCCAGGTCACGGAACCTCATGATAAGGAAGCGATTAAAAAAGGCGGCGTATACCTGGCGCCAGCCAACTACCACTTGTCTGTTGAGCTTGGGAATTACTTCGCGCTTTCGACGGAAGAGATGGTGAATAATTCCAGGCCGGCGATCGATATCACGCTGGTCACATGTGCCTATGTGTACAAGGAGAAACTCATTGGCATACTGCTCTCAGGAGCAAATAAAGATGGCGCGATGGGAATGCGTTCCATCAAAGAGCGGAAAGGGCTGACGATAGTTCAGGATCCGTCTGAATGCATGATTGAAACCATGCCGAAGGCGGCAATGTCGGCAACGCAGATCGACCATGTCCTGAAAGTCGACCAGATCATTGAATTCTTATGTGAACTAGAAATGCACTACCGATGATACGGTCATTGAAAAAAACTCATCGCCTTGGCGCTATCCTCGCTACCGCATTTTTCGCGGCGGCGCTGGTGTGTGCTTACATGCTCTATTCGCTTCCCACTGACCTGGGCCTCACATCAGGGCATGAAGGCGTGTTGACCAGAACATACCTCATTGTTGCCGTTACGCTCATAACGGGCGGCGCCGCGCTGTACTTCTCGCTTACCGGGCGTGAAGAAATCATTGTTTACAAAACGAAAAACGAAGAAACGAGTGATACGTCCGCAACGTCCGCGTCTGAAAGCACCAATAGCACGATATCACTGGACGCTGTCGCTTCACTGACCGCAGGTGAGTCCAAAAGGCAATTGTATCAGCAGTTCTTGCAGATCATCTGCGACCAGTTGTCAGCCGGACAGGGTGCCTACTATGAATCCTTCGAGTCGGAAGGCATTCGCAAGGTACGGCTGACCGCCGGTTATGCGCTTGCTGTGGGTGAAAGCTCCGAAGTGGCGTACGACTTTGGAGAAGGACTTGTCGGACAATCGGCCGCGGAAGGTCGGACGCTGTATGTCGACGACATTCCCGAGGGTTACATCAAAATTGTATCGGGTCTTGGCACTGCGTCGCCGAGGTACCTGCTCATTGTGCCGGTACTTAAGGGTCGCGAAGTGAAGGGTGTTATTGAGATCGCTTCGTTCACCGCTTTCGGGCAAGACGAGCGCACTTATGTGGAACAGGCAGCTGCATTACTCATAGAAAAAATGCCGGAATAGGGCACTACTGTCATGCTACGAAACATCAAAATTCGCACAAAATTCACGCTGGCAATACTCGCCATTTCCCTCGCGGCAGTGGCGGCCATCGGCTTTTTTACCTACGATTATAACGTCACCGCGAATCGCGAGAAATTCGTAACAAGCCTAAATGCTATTGCTGACAGCCGCGCCGCCTATTTTTCCGCATTCTTTGAACGCGCCGAAGCCGGACTCAGAATTATCCAGGAGTCCAGCGAACTGACTCCTCAAACCGAGTCGACGGATGTAATGGCACTGTATACCCAGGTGTCGAATGACGGGGGCATGAGTCCCTTAATGCCCGAGCCATCCGAAGAAGGACTTGGCGATTTCCTGCAAAGGCAAAAAGCCGCCTTCGGCTTTGACGAACTTTATCTCACAACGAGTTCTGGTTCCATCCTCGCATCAACAGATGCCAGGCTTTCATCAGGAAATTTTGCCCCGCCAGACGGCGCACTACTTCTTCGCGGCAAACAGGAAATCTACTTCGGAACGGTTGTTCGCGACAGCAGCAACCGTCTTGTCACGTACGCTGCAGCACCCATCACGGCTTCACAGAACGGCGACCTGATTATCGCCAAGATCGACCTCACCCGGCCTTACAGGATACTCAGCGACTATCGCGGACTGGGTAGAACAGGTGATGTTGTACTGGCCCGCCAGGACCCAATAACACGCGATATTATGCTGGCCAGCACGCCACGTACCGATCCTAAAGGCGCGCTTCAAATCGTCAACGAAAAGACCGAAGCGGCAGGAGTTATTCTTCGCGCGATCTCATCAGGAACGGCGAACGCTACGGCGCGCGACTTCAAAGGTACACCGTCACTACAGGCGGCCCGCCTAATCACTCCAGTGAATTGGGTAGTGGTCACCACTATGAACCTTAACGAAGCTGAGGGCGACGCAGGACAGCTCATCCGGACGTTGGTGTATGCGGGCTTGTGCGTTGTAGCATTTGCCGTACTGCTGTCAATGGTTATCGGTCGATCAATGATGCAGCCTTTGAGCAGCATGCAACGTAAACTCGCGCTCGTTGCTGATGGTATCCTTCCTGAACGGGAAGAGCGCCACTCGTCCGATGAGTTTGGTCAAATGGCCACCAAGGTTGACGACCTGGTACAAACCCTGAAAAACAACGCCGAATTCGCGCAGCGTATCGGGGAAGGTAAATACGATACTGAGTTTAAGCCTGTTACCGACAACGACGTTCTCGGCATGGCGCTCATCAACATGAGAAAGAACCTCATCGAGAACGAGCGTCGTGACAAAGAACGCAACTGGATCGTTAGGGGTGTAGCAGAGATCAGTGAAATCCTGAGGCTTCACGACACCCTTGATCCTCTTGGAGAAGACGTTATCAAGTTTATCCTCGAAAAGATCAACGCCATACAGGGCGCCTTCTATGTCGTAAACGAAGAAGACGACCCCGTCACGATCGATCTTCGCGCAAGCTTTGCCTATGGCCGGAAGAAATACCTGCAAAAGCGGTTCAAGTTTGCGGAAGGGCTCGTTGGCCAGGCTGTTGCCGAAAAGGATACCATACTCCGCACAGAAATCCCGAAAGAATACATGACGATTACATCGGGGATTCTGGGCGACCAGCGTCCGACATGTCTGCTCATCGTGCCGCTGATCACGAACGAAGAAGTATACGGTGTCCTTGAATTTGCGGGCTTCCGTAAGTTCGACTCATCGCAGGTGAACTTCGTGAAAGAACTCAGCTTGATTCTGGCGCGGACGATCTTCAACATCAAGGTCAACGAACGCACTCGAAGACTCCTGGAGGAATCGCAGGCAATGAGTAATGAGCTTAAGGAAAAGCAGGAGGTGTTGCGTCAGAACGCCGAAGAAATGCAGGCTACGCAGGAGGAATTGCAGCGGACCAACGACCGCCTCGAAGAACAGATCGAGGAAGTAAACCGCACGCAGAAGCGTATGCAGCTCCTCCTGGAGAACGCGTCGGAAGTCATCACCATCTACGAGGAAGACGAGACCATCCGATACATCTCGCCCTCCGTCGAGCTGATCCTCGGTTACGGACAAAAGGAATTGATCGGCAAGAGCGACGTAGATCTCGTGCATCCGGATTACCAGGATGTTTTCCGCGGGCTGTTCCGGAAGATGGCCGAAAATCCCGACGAAAAGGTCACCGTACAATACGAGTACCGCACCAAGGAAGGCAACTACATCTGGATCGAGTCGACGGGTACGAACTGTATGTCCAACCCCGCGATCCACGGCTTTATCCTCAACTCGCGCGACATTACCGAACGCAGGAGGGCAGAGCAGGAACAGCGGATGCGAAGCAAGATGCAGGCGCTTTCGGAGAATTCGCCAGACCTTATCGCGCGCCTGGAACAGGATGCGATATCATACATCAACCCCGTCATCGAGACGTACAGTGGAAGTGGTCCCGAGGCGTTCATCAACCGAAAGATCAACGAGACCGACCTCGACAAGTCCGTGCTCGAAAAGTGGCTTGAGATTGTTGAACAGGTCAATGCTACGAACAACAAGGTAGCGACGGAAATGGAGTTCCCTTCCCGCATCGGTCAGCGTGTAATGCAGGTGAATGCCATTCCCGAATATGACGAATCCGAAAAGCTTGAGTCCGTGCTCGTTGTATCGCACGACATCACCGAGCGTAAGATGATCGAGCTCGAGATTCAGAACAAAAACAAGAAGATCACCGAAAGTATCAACTACGCTAAGCGTATTCAAAATGCGATACTTCCGAGCACGCGCGTAATTAACAGGGCGTTACCCGACTCGTTCATTCTTTATAAGCCGCGCGACGTGGTTAGTGGCGACTTCCCGTGGTATGTACAAATCAAGGATGATATCTTCATTGCCGCTGTCGACTGTACAGGACACGGCGTGCCGGGCGCCCTTCTCTCATTGATCGGATACTTCCTCCTGAACGACATTGTTCGCAGCCGCAAGGTTACCGAACCAGGAAAAATACTGGATCTTCTCGACGAAGGTGTTACTACCACGTTGCGGCAGGATGAAGATGCAACAACGAAGGATGGTATGGACATCGCGCTGTGCAAGATCAACCTGGCGTCACGTCAGGTGGAATACGCCGGCGCGCACAGGCCATTGTATGTCGCCCGTGGTGGTGAGATCGAAGAAATCAAAGGGAACAAGTTCCCTATTGGCGGAGGCATATTCAAGAATCAGACGAACTTCACGAATCACAAGATCAAGCTGAATAAGGGAGATTCCATTTACTTCAGCTCTGACGGCTATCCTGACCAGTTCGGTGGTCCTGAAGGCCGCAAGTTCGGACCGCGTCGGGTTCGCGAAACGATTATGCAGGTACATGACAAGCCGATGAAGGAAGTCATGGAAATCTTTGACCGGGAATGGGAAGCATGGCGTGGTGATCAGAAGCAGACAGACGACGTGTTGCTGATCGGGATTAAATTTTAGTGAACCGGCTGATTTTGAACCGCTTGAACGATAGATTTTACAAAACTTAATATCTTGCAACTACTAATATCCTTTGACGCATGAATTTCATCTATGACCTGCACCGAACCATGATGTCACAGAATCTGATTCTGGTATATCAGGGTGAATTCACACAGGAGACTACCAAATCAATTCTGGCAATGGCCGAGCGTAATCTGGATTCGACGGGTGAAGAGTCCAGCATCAAACGAAAGGTCTTCAACGTAATGGTGGAAGCTCTGCAGAATATCGTCAAGCACAGCGATGAGCTCGTTCAGGGCAATGTGCACACGCACACAGCCATTTTTCTGATCGGCAAGGAGAAGGACAGGTACTCCATCATGGCAGGCAATCCGATCAAGAAAGAAAACGTGCCGGCGCTGAAAAAGGCTCTTGAGCATATCAACAGTCTGGACAAGGAAGGGTTGAAGGAACTGTACAAGGAGATTATCAAGAACACAACCATTTCTGACAAAGGTGGCGCCGGACTAGGTTTTGTAGACATGGCTCGCAAGTCGGGTGAGAAGTTGCAATACGAATTTCCGGAGATGTCTCCGGATTACAACTTTTTTTGCCTCAAGGTCAATGTACCAAGGGAAACTGAAAACTAAACTCGAACCACAATAAAAATCGATATATCATGGAAATCTTGAACCTCGAAGGAACGGAAGATACGCCCAAGATCATGCTGGACAAGGGCAATGGGATATTTGAGATCTCCGGAAGGTCGCTGCCTGAGGATTCGGCTGAGTTCTATCGTCCGATCCTGGATTGGATTCAACGGTACGGCGAGTCGCCCAATCCTACAACTGAATTTGTGTTCAAGCTCGAGTACTTCAATACAGCTTCGTCTAAGCTGATTCTGGATATACTGTCAGCGTTGGAGGATATTAAAGGGATGAAGATCATTTGGTACTTCCACGAAGACGACGAAGACATGGAAGAAGCTGGGCAGGAATTTTCTGAACTCGTGGAAATACCATTCGAGTTCAAGACTTACTAAGAAAAGGCCCTATTGTTTTGGCTTTAACACCGGCCGTTTCTTTTTAGAAAGCGAGTCCGGCATTTTTTAATTACCTGACGGATGAGTGAGGAAATACTCAAGGCGCTTACGCAACTTTTTGCCATTATCACCAAACAGGATAGCGGTGTTACAGAACGCGAGCGCCAGTTTGTAATCAACTTTTTCAAGACGGAGCTTGACCAGGATTCCGTGAAGGAATACCTGGCACTGTACGACCAGTACTCCGGTTACGGCCGCGAAGACGAAGGCAAGGGAAAGCTTACGTCCGTGCGCGACTCCGTTAAGACCCTCGGCATCTGTCGGAAAATCAACAAGACACTCACCCAGAAACAAAAGGTCGTCGTGCTCATCAAGCTGCTTGAGCTGGTGAGCCAGGACAAGAATTTCACCTCCCAGCGGATGGAGATCATCAACACCGTATCGGAGGTTTTCAATATCGGAAAGGACGAGTACCAGCTTATTGAAGCGTTCGTACGCGAGGAAAGCGGCGAAAGTGTCGACTTTGCCGATATTCTAAAGGTAGATTCTTCAGAAACCACAACTACCGAGAGTAAATCAAAACATCTGCACGGCCACATCGGCGGCATGCTCATCTTCATGCGCGTACGAAGCGTGGACATGTACTTTACAAAATATCTCGGTGAAGAATCCACAACGCTGAACGGATTCCCGATGCAACCCAATCGGGTATACCTGTTCTCGCACGGCAGCACCATTAAGACACAGGGTGGTGATGCGCTGTATTACAGCGACATTGTCGCCAATTTCAACGAGGAACTCAAAACCACACGACTGTCGTTCAACGCGACTATCGACGAGCTCGTTTTTCCCAACGGTACGATAGGTCTCAGAAACGTAGTCATATCAGAAGGCCCCGGCAAACTCATTGGTATTATGGGGGCAAGTGGTGCAGGAAAGACCACACTCCTCAACGTGCTTGCAGGTCTTGTTGTGCCCACAAAAGGACAAATACTCATCAATGGATTCGACCTTCACAAGGAAAAAGACAAGATTCATGGCGTCATTGGATACGTTTCACAGGACGACCTGCTGATTGAAGAACTCACTGTTTACGACAACCTGTACTACAACGCCAAGCTTTGCTTTGCCGGCTTGAGCGAAGAGGAACTGCACAAGCGCACCATGGAGATGCTTGAAAGCCTGGGGCTCGACCAGCGAAAAGATCTCCGGGTTGGCAACGTCCTTGACAAGACCATAAGCGGTGGACAACGCAAGCGTCTCAACATTGCACTCGAGCTTATCCGCGAACCTGCCATCCTTTTCCTTGACGAACCGACATCGGGACTTTCATCGCGGGATTCGGAAAACGTCATTGACTTGCTCAAGGAATTGTCGCTTAAAGGCAAGCTCATCTTTGTTGTCATCCACCAGCCGTCGTCGGATATCTACAAGATGTTCGACAAAATGATCATCATGGACACGGGCGGCTATCCGGCATATTACGGCCCCCCGGTGGAGGCGGTCACATACTTTAAGAAATCGACACTCCAGGTTGACGCTAACCGGGGACAATGCGAGACCTGCGGTAACGTCAACCCTGAACAGATATTCAACATCATCGAAGCAAAGGTGGTCGATGAGTACGGCCAGCCTACGAACAAAAGAAAAATTTCGCCGACTCAGTGGCACGACTGGTACAAGGAGCGATTCCGCATCCATCGTGTGGAAGACGTCCGCGAGGAGCCGCCACACTCTTTGCAGCTCCCGAACCGGCTCGTGCAAACGGCCATATTTACAGCGCGAGACACGCTGGCGAAGATCAGCAATAAGCAATACCTGATGATCAATCTGCTGGAGGCGCCGCTGCTTGCGTTCATCCTGGCGATGATCACCAAATACCGCAGCGCACCGGACGGCAACTCTTATGTGTTCCGGTTCAACGAAAATTTCCCAGCGTTCCTGCTGATGAGCATCATCGTGGCGCTATTCATGGGGCTCACGGTGAGCGCGGAAGAAATCATTCGCGATCGAAAAATACTGAAGCGCGAATCATTCCTTAACCTGAGCTGGAACAGCTACCTCATGTCAAAGCTGCTGATCCTGTTCACGCTGTCGGCTATCCAGACGCTTTCGTTCGTGATTGTAGGCAATATCATCCTCAAGATCGAGTGGACGATGCTCCTGCCCTTCTGGCTTGTGCTGTTCACGACATCGTGCTTTGCCAATGTGTTGGGATTGAATATTTCCTCCGCTTTCAATTCTGCGGTCACCGTTTACGTCATGATTCCGCTGCTGCTGATTCCGCAGATGGTCCTCAGCGGCTTGCTCTTCAATTTTGACAAGCTGCACCATGTCATCAGCACGCGTGGCAAGGTGCCGGTTGTCGCTGACATGATGGCATCGCGATGGGCCTATGAGGCGATGGCCGTCTATAATTTCAGGAACAACTCATTCGAAAAGAATTATTACGACCTGGAGAAAATTGAGGCGCAGGCAGACTTTAAGTCGTCTTATCTGGTCAAGGAGCTCGACGCCAAGCGCAAGTTTATAGCGGCACAGGTACCGCCTCAAAACGACTCGATCACCTGGATAATCGAGAAGGATCTTGACATCATTCGTCGTGCACTCGTCGGGGAACAATACTATAAGAAAGGCCTCGACGGTCTGGAACTGAACAAGCGGTGGACAGCAAACGACTTTACACCCGCGTTGAATCAACAACTGGAAGCCTATTTCGCCGGTTACGAGAAGTTTTATCAAGAGGCATTCAACAAAGCCACGGCGTTCCGCGAGAGGAAGATGTATGAGGATGAAAATCGCAAGGACGATCCCATCGATCTGAACGAATACAAGAATGCCTACTTCAATGAGAGTCTCGCGGACCTCGTTAAGAATATCAAGGTAAAGGAACGCATCATAGAACATAACGGAGAGTTGATTCAACAGATCAACCCCGTTTTCCTGGACCCGCAACCTTCGGGCATACTGGACTATCGGGCGCACTTCTTCGCCCCGACGAAGAACTTTTTCGGGACCATGATCGACACCTACTGGTTCAATGTCATTGTCATCTGGGGTATGTCGGTCGTGCTATACGTGACGCTGTACTTCGAGCTGCTTCGAAAGGGTGTCGCGTCACTGACCCGTTTCGGTATGTCAGCAAAGAATAAAGCAGGCGGGTAACATTTTTGCCGGGATTGCAAAATTTTTAAGAATATGGAGACTAACTTTAAAACTATGAGAATAGTATCCCTAGGTCTGATCAGCTTGCTCTTTCTCTGGGCCTGTGGTTCCTCAGATAAGAAGACGGACGAGCAGGATTTCATGCAGGCGCTCGACTCAGCGGCGTCAGACACACCAACGATTTCGGAGGAAGCCATTGGCGACATCCTCCAGCGCATACCCAGCCCACTGGAAATTTCCGTGCTCCTGAAGGAAAGCGGGAGAAAATATGACGCGGGAATTCTGAACAACCCCAATAACCTCTCTAAATACAACACCAACTATAAGAGGGCGCTGAATCTTGGGGTTTACGGTACTGATCTGGGATATACTAATATATATGAGCAGAACCAGGATGGACTGAAGTATATTTCGTCCATCAAATCGTTGGCTGATGGTCTCAACATAGGGCAATTCTTCGATGTGGAAACCATTGGGCGCCTGGCCGCGAACAGCCGTAACCTGGATTCGCTGCTCCTGATCACGACACAGAACTTCAACTCCATTAACGCTTACCTACAGAGCCAGAACCGAGCCAACCTCAGCGTACTCTTGCTCACCGGTGGCTGGATCGAGGCGCTTCACATTGTCTGCGCTGTGGCGCAAAACAATCTGGACAACCAGCAGCTCCGGGAGACCATCGGTGGTCAGAAGATCATCCTGGAAAACATTATTCTTCTGCTATCCTTCTATAAGGATCAGGATGAAAACATGGCGAGCTTGCTGACGGACCTTGAAGCGCTCAAGCGGGCTTACGACAATGTGAAAATTACTTACATTTACAAAGAGTCGACCTTCGAGGTTGTGGATGGGGTAATGGTCATCAAGGACAACAGTTCAAGTTCCATCGAAATTACATCAGAAGATATCACCAACATCGGTAACCTCACAGATTCTATACGAAATAAGATTATTAGCTAATTATAGGACGTTTAGTATGAAAAAGATTGTCTTTTGTGTTTTGTCGCTGTTTACCCTAAGCATTCTGGAGGTGATCGGTCAATGCAACGCTGAGGCCTACAGCAACCAATGCATTCCGAAACTGGCGGCTGGCTTCAACTTCCTAAAAAGCTATAAGATCGAAAAGGGTTCAAAAGACTTTGTCGAATACTCCTACGTGTTCACAAAGGGAACTCAATACATGATAAACATCTGCTCGGAAGGTGAGGGCACTGACGGTATCGTCGTGAGCCTCTTCGACTCCAACCGGAATAAGGTAGCAACCAGCAAAGTAAACGGACAGTACATCAGCGCTATCGCCTACCCCTGCAACACTACAGGAATCTACTACATTCAGTATACCTTCGATGGATCGTCTACAAACTGTGGTGGAAGCGCGTTGGGTTTTAAACGATAGTCGGCAGTTGGCATCCCGACAGCGATCGGGAGGCAGTTGGCAGTAAGTAGTAAGTAGTAAGTATCCCGATAGGTATCGGGAGTCAGTAGTTGGCGGTCTGTAGTTGGCAGTGAGTCTTTACAAAGTGTTGCTGGTTAGGTGCAGTCCTGAACCTACCAAAAGGCAGATCAATCTCAACCACCGATTACCGATTACCTATCATCGATCACTCATCACCACCCTCCTCTATGTACCACCGTGGCGCTGGCCTGAGCACGCGGCAGAATGGTAACATCGGTGAGTACAACGTGATCCGGGAGGTGTAGGATATAACGGATTACTTCAGCGATGTCATCGGCGGTGAGCGGTTTAAGGCCTGCGTAAACAGCTTTCGCGCGATCAGCGTCTCCCTTAAAGCGCACGAGTGAGAACTCGGTCTCAACCATACCGGGACTTACAACGGTGACTTTAATGCCAGCTTCATTGAGATCCAGGCGCATACCCTTCGTGATCGCGTCTACAGCAAATTTGCTGGCGCAGTAGACTGCTCCCTTAGGATATACTTCCTGTCCGGCGATAGATCCAATGTTTATGACATGGCCCCTTTTTCGTTCTACCATTCCGGGAAGGATAGCACGCGAGACGTAAAGCAGTCCTCTAACGTTGATGTCCATCATCGCATCCCAGTCGTCAACATTTCCTGACTGAATGGGATCGAGTCCATGCGCATTGCCTGCATTATTGACCAACACATCAACAGTCTTCCACTTGCCCTCAAGGGACGCGAGCGCATCCTCCGTTGCCTTGCGATCGCGAACGTCGAAGGACAGCGTGTGAACGTCCGTCTGTTGAGCTAGTTCAGAATGGAGCGATTCAAGGCGGTCTTTTCGCCGTCCGCAGAGAATCAGGTTAAAGGAATTCTTGGCCAGGATGCGGGCTGTCGCCTCGCCAATGCCGGAAGTAGCTCCGGTGATAAGGGCTGTTCTTTTGTCCATTCTTTACTGGAAGAGAAGGTACAACGTCACTGTATTCACGGTAACACGCTGAAGCGGCTGTCCAAATTGATTCGTGCGGTTACCGAGCATATCCAATACGCCACGCGCGTAGCGTATTTCAGGCGAGAATTTAAAGAGGGGGTAATAAAGATCAAAGCCGAAACCTGCCTCAAGGCTGAGGTTGAATCGTTCAAGTTCGATGGCCTCGGTTGATGACTCAAGATCTTTCTTGCCTGAAGCTTCAATAGATGGTGTGACGCCGCCGATCATGTACATGCGTAGGTTGCCACGACGAACGGACTTATATTTGGCCAGGACCGGTATTTCCACCATGGTGGTTTCGGCGAGCTGCTCCACTGCGGGCGCGTTGGTAAAGACATACCGGAATTTGTGTTCATAGAAGCCAACCTTGGGAGTGAGCCGCAGGTCAAGAAACTCCGCAGCTCTGTAGTTGACAATGAAGCCCAGGGAAAAACCTGCAGACCAATCCGGGTGTACGGCGTATAGCGTATCAAAGGCCGGCGTCACAAATTGATTCGAATACTCAATCTGCGGCATGGACGAATGAAGCCCGATAAGAAAGCCGTACGAAAATTTGCGTTCGTCGTAATTAGGATTGTTCTTTCTCACCCACTTCTTACCCTGGCTTTGGCCGAAGCATCCAACGGACACCATAATGGCCATGATCAGGCATGCTACTTTCGGGCGCTGTATACGGAGCTTATTCCAAATGTAAGTTCCTTGCATGTGGTATGGTTAAATCCCACTTTCTGAAGTATGGCTATGAACCGATCACCGTCAGGAAACTCCCTGACTGATTCGGGCAGGTACCGGTACGCTGAACGGTCCTTCGAAACCAGACTCCCGATCCGGGGCAGGATGAACCGGAAATAAAAATTAAAAATCTGCCTAAACGGAAACATCCGGGGTTTTGAGAATTCGAGTATGACCACCTGTCCTCCCGGCCTGAGCACACGATGGATTTCCTGAAGGCCCCTTTCCAGGTTTTCAAAGTTTCTCACCCCAAAAGCAACGGTTACGGCATCAAACTTATTTTCCTCAAACGGAATATTTTCAGAATCACCCTTCAAGAGTTCAATTCTTTCGCCCAAATTCCTTTCCGCCAGTTTAGTCCGGCCTTTGCTGAGCATTCCTTCTGAAATGTCGATGCCGACGATCTTGACCGGATTGAGCGAAAGCGCCTGTATCGCGAAATCTCCTGTGCCCGTCGCCACATCGAGGATGTATCTGGGCTGGCTGTCACGCAGCATTCGAATCGCTTTTCTGCGCCAACTACGGTCTATTCCGAGGCTCAGCAGGTGATTGAGAAAGTCGTACCGGCCGCTGATGCTATCGAACATCCGGGCTACCTGCTCCTTTTTTCCAGTGGATTCGTGCTTGTATGGAACTACCGACATCATTTCCCGCGTAAGCCAGGGCGGGAAGTTACTACTTTTCAGACAGAATGAGGCGGGCTAGTCGCCTATTACCAGGAATTCCACCCTACGGTTCAACTCCCTGCCCTCGCGCTCGTCGTCGTTGCTCGCCAGAGGTCGCGTTTCACCATAACCTGTAGCCTTGATCCGTCGTGCATCAATGCCCTTGCTGGTCAGGAAATCCTTCACGGCCTCCGCGCGCTTTCTGGACAGGTACATATTATAAGCCTTCGTGCCAATGTTGTCGGTGTGCCCGGATATCTCGACACGGATGTTTGGATTCTGCTGCATCATACGTTCAAGCTTATTCAGCTCGTTGTACGATTCACTCTTGAACGACCACTTGTCGAAATCAAAATAAATATTCCTCAGCACGCCGCTTACACCAACTGCGAGCTTGCGAAGGGCCACTGTTCGGTTGATGGTTCGCGGCTCGGTGCCTGCGCCGGGCAGTGTAACTGTTTCATTGACGAACACATATCCGTCCAACTCTACTGACAACCTGTATTGCTTTTCCTGGGGACCAGCCACAGCGAAGTCCGTCACACCGTCTCCCGCATTTTTCGAGGGGACAATGACATTATCACGAAGTCCCTGGAGGCGCACCCTGGCGTTAAGCGGCGACTGCGTTTCGGCATCCACGACAGCGACAACATAATGAAGCGGCACCGTTGCCGCCGGCTTATCCGGAACTGTTACGGGATCTCTTTGCACAGGCTCCTCGGTCACAGGCTTGATAGGCTCTTTGGTGGTCGTATCAGCAGCTGCCACGATGGGCTCAGTGTCTTTCAACCCTTCTGGAATTATGATCATGTAGATGTCGGTATACCCCATACCGTCTTCGCGCACGGACGAGTAATAGGCGCGCTTGCCATCCGCGGAGGCAACGAAGTACACGTCGTCATCAGGCGTATTAATGGGATAACCCAGGTTTTCCGGATCACTCCATTCATTGGTTTCCGGATCGAACACCGACTTAAAAATATCGTGGCCACCCATTCCCTTGTGGCCCTTGCTACTGAAGTACAGCGTGACGTTGTCCTGGTCAATGAACGGTCCCTCCTCATCATACTCGGTATTGATCTTCGGACCGAGGTTCCGCACGTTCGTCCATTGTCCTTTGCTGTCAAGTGTAGCGCGGTAGATGTCGATACCACCAAATCCACCGGGTCGGTCGCTTGCAAAGTACAGCGTCCGCTCGTCGGAGGAAATGGAAATGGATTTTTCGTTAAAGCTGGAATTGATGATACCCGGTAGTGGGACCGGGGGACCCCAGTTACCGCTGGCATCCCGTTCGCTATAGTAAATGTCCCCTCCGTTGTCGTCGTTGTAAATGAAAAGGGTGTTACCGTCCTTGGAAAGTGCGAGGTTGGAGTTATGGTATGGTGTGTTCACGACTGGGCCGATATTTCTGGCCCGTTCCCAGGTGTCACCTACCTTCCTGGAAATAAAGATGTCCTCATAAGGTTTGTTATCTTCGTACACGTTTTCGTTGAGGTTGTCCTCTCTCCGACGTGAGGTAAAAATGATCTCCGTTTCATCGCCGTTCAATACAGGTGCATAGTCTTCATACTCCGAGTTGATTTCCCGGCCAATATTGACGATGGAATAATTACCGGGATTGGCGACGAACTCCTTTCCGTTCTGACATTCATAGATCGCGCGCTCCACCGCGGCCAGGTCGACCTTGTCTCTCCCCTGATAATTGGGTTTCGATGCGAGTCGTTGCTTGTACAGGTTGTAAAACTCGATCGCCTTATCGAAGTTGAGCCCCATCTGGTAGCTCCTCCCGATCCAGTATTCGATATCGAAACGGTAATTCGGATCCTGCCGATAAACACGCAAAAAGTATTTCACCGCGAGATCCTTGCCAATGGTGCGCATGTGCAATTCACCGGCTTCAAAGTTTGCTCTGAGAAAAGTAGTATCGAGATCGGCCGCCCGAACCATAATTTCCCGCACGTCATCGTAAGCCATTGACCCTTCAATCATGCCCTCGGCCACTTCAACGTATTGTCTTGCCTGCTCGGGGTCCTGTTCCTGGGCAAAGGATGTGGAGAAAAAAGCAAAAAACAGAGTCAAAAAAACCAGTACTCTAACGATACTGTACATTGTCAAAAAATATTTAACAATAAAATTATATCAAAAAAAGGTACGCTAGGTGCCAATATAGAAAAAACTGACGATTTGGCCGCACTTTTATATTGCGTAAACCCTCCGAACCTTACATTATTAGTATTTTGGGGTTCAATCATTACTTTAATAATCACATACCATTATCGATGGAAATCCGGAAGGCAGTATTTGTTGCCAGCACCGACCATGTCAGCAAGTGCCCGAAGCCGGATAAGCCTGAGTTTGCCTTTATCGGGCGTTCCAACACGGGCAAGTCTTCGCTGATCAACATGCTTGGTCAACGCAAGAACCTGGCTAAGACCTCGCAACGTCCCGGAAAGACGCGAACGATCAATCACTTCCTGATCGACGATGCGTGGTACCTGGTCGACCTCCCCGGCTATGGGTATGCTTCGGTGAGCAAGCAAACGAAGAAAGGATGGGGATCAATGACCGAACAGTACCTCTTGAAGCGCGAGAACCTTTATGCCCTCTTCGTCCTCCTTGATGCGCGTCTTCCTCTTCAGCGCATCGACGCAGACTTTATCAGGTGGGCCGGTGGCGCAGGTATCCCCATGTGCCTGGTGCTGACCAAGGCCGACAAACTATCATCCAATGAGCTTGCAACCAACCGCGCCGCTATCCAGAAAGACCTGCTGGAGATCTGGGAAGAATTGCCTCCCTTCGTGGTCACATCTTCAGTACGTAAGACCGGGCGCGAAGAACTCCTGGGTATTATCGACCGCGCGATTAACAACAAGGAGTGAGATTCCCCCGCACAAATATGCGAATGCAGGCAAGGATTTTTCAAATCGATATGTTTAGTTTGCGACCCAACCGGATTTAAGTATGACATTATCGCAGATCGCAAGCATTTCCGGAAAAGGGGGATTGTTTAAGGTCCTGGCGCCAACCAAGTCGGCCATAATCCTCGAGTCCCTCGACGAAAAGAAAGCACGTATGGTGGCCACCTCCCATCATAGAGTCTCGCTGCTGCATGAGATTTCAATCTACACCACCGACAAAGAGGGAACTGTTCCCCTGGGAGATGTCCTGAAAAAAATATATGCCGATTTCGGCGACGATCCTGGTGTTGACGCCAACTCCGACCCCGAAGAACTCAAGGCCTTCATCAAGTCCATCCTACCCAGCTACGACGAATCGCGCGTGTACGTCTCCGATATCAAGAAGCTCGTGAAGTGGTATGGGATACTGTTGCAGTATGCGCCCGAAGTACTGCGGGAAGAGGCGGAGGAGAAGAAGGACGAGCAGGAGAGTAAGGAATAACCCTAGCGGGGATTCGATCGCACTAACACCTGCAACGTCGAGCGCGAGACTTGCTCCAGCAACACACCATCCAGCTTCCTGTATTTTTCAAAACTTTCGGCGTCGTAGTTCTTTACGGTGATCAGCGTTAATCCTGCGTTGTAATACACTTCAAAATTCTTTTGCAACTCCTTGATGAGCGCAGATACCCGCGATTCCCGAAAGTCAATGCAAAATGAAAAGGATATCGCCGAATTCTGCATGACGTTAATGCGTATGTCCAGTGACGAAAGGTGCTGAAAGATCATGCTGATCTGTTCCTCACTGATGAACGTGTAATCCGTCACCTTGCAGGAAATGAGGCATTGGTTGTCCTTAAAGACGACCAATGGAGGAAGTCGCGGTATGCGACACTCGTGTATCACCGTCCCCGGAAGGGAAGGATCGTCAAAGCTTTTTACATACAGGGGAATCCTGGCGTTGGCCAGCGGCTTTATGGTCTTGGGGTGAATGACCGACGCGCCATAGTACGTCATCTCGGCGGCTTCCTGGTATGGCAGTTCGGAAAAGACAACGGGATCGGGTAACCGTTTCGGGTCAGCACTCATGACGCCCGGAACATCCTTCCAGATGGTGACAGAACGCGCACCCAGCAATGAAGCGAAGATAGCGGCACTGTAGTCCGAACCTTCCCGGCCCAGCGTAGTGGTCAATCCGGATGGAGCTTTTCCAATAAAGCCCTGAGTTAGAACGATCTTGTCAGCCAGAACGGGCTTGAGTTCGCTGACCTTCTTTTGTGTCAACTCCCAATCGACCTTTCCTTCCCGAAACGTTTCATCGGTTGAAATGAAATTTCTCGCGTCCATCCATATCGCGGGGAGTCCGTCCTGCAATGCGAGGTGATGTATGATAGTGGAAGAGATCAGCTCTCCGTATGCTATGATCTGATCATAACCCGCGTCATACGGATGAGGATCCTGCAATGTCTGCAGCGCTCTGTCGAACAGCAAATCAACAGCGCCAAAAACGCTGTTGCCCGGTTCGAAGAGTTCGCGCATAATGCGATGGTGGTAATCGCGAAGCTCATCGAAAGCCGGACCAGCATTGCCTGTCCTGCGATAGTGATCGAATACTTGCTCTATCGCATTAGTGGTCTTGCCCATGGCCGATACAACGATAAGCAGTGGCGGTTGTCCGTGTTTACGGACAATGTCGATCATATTGCGAATAGACGGCGGGTCCTTGAGCGATGCCCCTCCAAACTTGAAGACTCTCATGTAAACGAATGTGGCGCGCGCATTGGCGGGAATTATGTATTATCGTGTGGCAAAGATCAGCCGTTAACAGGAATTCAACAAATATGGAACAATCCAGAATAGCGCACCCCATCGGAACCGCCCTCGATCGATTCATCAAGAACAACCAGGGTCAATTTCAGTACGCCAGCGGTGAACTGTCGCAACTCCTCCGCGACCTGGCTCTGGCTTCCAAGGTAGTTAACCGCGAAGTAAACAAAGCCGGCCTCATCGACATCATGGGACCCGTGGGATCTACAAACACAACCGGTGAACAACAACAAAAACTGGATGTCCTTGCCAATATTCGGTTCACCCGTGCATTAACCAAGGGCGGAGAAGCTTGCGCTATCATTTCCGAGGAAACAGAATCTTATACTGACCTGCAAAATGACGGCAAGTATGTCATCGCCATCGATCCTCTTGATGGATCTTCAAACATCGACGTAAATGTTTCTATCGGTACAATTTTCTCCATCTACCGCAGAAAAACTCCAATAGGCAGCCCAATCACAGACGAAGACATCCTGCAGACAGGCGAGGAACAGGTAGCGGCCGGATACATTTTGTATGGTTCATCAACGATGCTGGTATACACCACCGGGCATGGTGTTAACGGCTTCACACTCGAACCAACCCTTGGGGAATATGTTCTTTCACACCCTGATATGACCATCCCGGAAGACGGTACAACCTACTCCATAAACGAAGGCATGGCGAACCATTTCCCGGAGCAGGTTAAGAAGTACATTCAGTATTGCAAGGACAACAACTACCGCGCGCGTTATATCGGCTCGCTGGTAGCCGATTTCCATCGCAACTTGCTTAAGGGAGGAATCTACATCTACCCTTCAACCAAAAAAGACCCGGGCGGCAAACTGCGACTGATGTATGAATGCAATGCCCTCGCCTTCCTGGCTGAACAAGCCGGCGGCGCAGCGACCGATGGACAGCAGCGTATCCTCACCATCCGTCCTGCGGATCTGCACCAACGGACGCCGTTGTTCATAGGCTCGAAGAGGATGGTCGAGAGGGCATGTGGTGTGTCGGGGTGATAGCGCGAAATTCCCTCTTCGGACTATCACAAACGTGGCACGTGTAGGTTTCCGGTAAGTCTTCGAATGGAACACCCGGTGGGATGTTTGCGAATGGATCACCGTAGTTCTTGTCGTATATCGTAAGGCAGTTGGTACACTGATAGCTGGTGGATACACCATACTGAGCAGTAACCTTCGCACCGGGGGAGACCGGCTCGCGCTCAGGATTCAGCTGACGGAAATACAACTTGCTCAACTCTATAAGCAGTGCCGGAATAACCTCCTTAGGCACATTATGCGCATACACCTGGTAGACGATATTGTTTGGGTTGAAATCACGCGCGTACAGAATATTATAGCGCTCGGCATTTTCAATCGCGTTGTTTTTCTCGATCACGATCGATGTAAAGAAAAACATGTCGCGTTTGGTCTTGATCGTGAACGTAAGCCCATGCGTGCTGATATCCTGTTGGTCGAGTTCGCGAACGAGGAAACGTTTCAGTTCAAGCGCCTCGTTGTCAATTACCGGCAGATGCCAGTTCAGCTCCAGCGAGGAGTGCCGCTCGTTGATCCCAAATTTTCCCATCAACTTTTCCCACCGAATTCGGTCGGCCGACTTAATTCCTTTGATTACAAAGGCCTTCCAGGGAATTATGTTGATTTTTGGGATATTGGTTTCCTGACAGAGACGACATGCGGCGCTCATAAAATCGGCATCATACCTGTTGTTTCTCCAGTATAATCCCAGCGAATACAGGTTGTTCAACATCGCGTTGAGACCTTCGTAATACGGCATGATGTTGTCCGGGTAAACAAGTACTTCACGAATCGGCCGGGAAGTTATGCATCCCCTCGCCTGAACGAGCGTAAACAGCTCATCCACTGACGCGTTCGTGAAAGTCAGAACCAACTCTTCAAGAATCCTCGCGATTTTTGCGATGTCCTGAGTGAAGATCATGGTGGGCCAACACTCCACGCGATTGCCGTTGCGTAGGTATAAATACCAAAAGTTTTCCTCCCGCGAGGCAATGAAGTTGAGTTCACCTGTAAATAGCGGTACGATACTTTGCGCCGGATCGACGATGTTGATTTTCAGCTTTGGCCGGAAATCGAAATTATCAATGACAAAATGATAGGTATCCTCCTTGACCCAGGGCGTTGTCTCGGTAAGATGTACGGCTGCATAAGAACTGACTATGTTCTGATATTCGGACTGATCGCTTCCTACTTCAAAGTCGATGCCGATGGCGCGGAACGCATTCGTGAGAAAATTAATGTCCGCGCCGTTGGAGGGGAACATGATATCCTGACGTGAGCCGAACATGATATAACGGTTGCCCAGCTTCCTGGACAATCCAATGATGCGCAGCAGATCCGCTGGCGAGAGTATCCCTCCCCTGACGAATGCCCGGATCAAGTCGCGCTTCCTTGTCTCCATATTCAGGTCATGGTCCTGTCAAAATTGAATATTTTTTTCGAAGCCGAAAGCATTGCAGTTATGCATGACGTTTCAAACGTTTACGGCAGCGGCCTGTACTATGCGCTGGACCTCCGGTTTGCAACTTCCACATCCGTAACCTGCGCCTGATGCCTTGCATACCTCCTCCAGGGTAGAGCACCCCGATTGAATCAGGCGGAGTAAGTTGCCTTCACCCACCTGGTTGCACGAGCATACCAGTCTTCCAACAACAGGATCCTGTGTCTTTCCCGATCGCAACAATTTCAAACGACGATCCGATAGTTCAATACGACTTTCAATGAGTGATTTAAATTCTGCAAACTCCGACTTGTCGCCGATAAGTATTGCACCCACAAGACGATCATCCTTTACAATGCATTTTTTGTAGTAGCGCATGGCCCGATCGATAAACAAAATTTCTTCGTATCCGCTTCCTCCCGCGGGTGTCTCCGGTGTACCGATCGAGCATAGATCGAGATCGGAGAATTTCAGGATGTTCATGAAAACAGCACCTTCAAACCTCGTTACCAGATCGCCATTGAGATAGGCTGCCACCACGTCCGCCTGCTTTTCAGCCGCAGAAGTGATGCCGTACAGCTTGCCGTCATGTTCAGCAATTTCTCCGATTGCGAATATGTCCGGATCGCTGGTTTGCATGTAATCATTTACGATGAGTCCGCGACCCAGTTCCAATCCTGAGTCGGTAACAAACTCAACATTTGGTCTGGTACCTACAGCATAAATAATACTATCAGCGGTAATCCTTTTCCCGCTCTTGAGACTTGCCAGCAGCGTGCCATGCGTTCCGACAAGGTCAATGTGTTGCACTTCATCGTTCAGGTGAACCCGGATTCCCTTTTCCTCTACAAAGTCGAGAAGCAATTCTCCCGCGAGGGCATCGATCTGGCGTTCCATGAACCGGCTCCCGAGGTGAACAATGGAGACATCCAAATCGCACTCGCGCAGAGCAGATGCCAGCTCCAATCCCAGCAGGCCTCCACCGATCACGAGAACTTCTCCGCCGGGACGAATGCGTTTTTTTAGCGCGTCCGCATCGCGCCGTGTTCTCATCGTGAAAACTCCCGGAAGATGCATGGGCGCTTCCTTGGGTACATTGGCTCTGCTTCCCGTTGCCAGGATTAGCTTGTCATATCGGTACGATCGGCCGTTCTGATCTACAACGGTCTTGCGATGTCGGTTAATCCCGATGATTTCGGTACCAGCATGGAGAATGACATTTAGTTTTTCCAGCTCTGCATTACTCAACTTCTGAAGTCGTGGCCACGGAAGCGCGCCACTGATATATTCAGGTAAGAGTACCCGGTTGTAGAAACTGTCTTCTTCCCGTGAAAAAATATGAATCTCGTCACCTGTGTTAAGCGCGCGGTGACTCATAATGAAACGATAAGCGGCGGCACCAGCACCTACCACGACGATCTTTTCAGGCTGACGTCGATATTTTCTTACTTCAACCGACGAGAACTTGAAGTCGGGTTCCCTGGAAATCGGATCAACCCGTGGCGATGTGAGGTTGTTTGCGCGGACGAGTTCCGACGTCAATATCTTTCCCCAGTGCATAGGAAGGAACACCACTCCTTTCCGGATACTATCCGTTACATTTGCCCTGACGCGCGCTTTTCCCCATTCATTTTCTATCGTAACAATATCACCCTCTTCGACACCGCGGGCAGCCGCATCTTCGGGATGCATTTGAAGAAACGGCCCATTTATGTGCTGACGCAACTTGTTTACCTTCCCCGTTTTTGTCATCGTGTGCCATTGATCCCGAATACGACCCGTTGTCAGGATGAGCGGGAATTGCGGGTTGGTAGCGACTGCGATATCCTCTCTGGATGGCATAAGATCCGAAAAGCGCGCCCGGCCGTCAGGTGTGTGGAATTTTCCATTGACGAACAATCTTGGAGTGCCGGGATGTTCCGGAGAAGGCACAGGCCATTGGAGTGAGCCGGAAGCTTTCAAGCGTTCATAGCTGACACCGCTGATGTCGAGGTTCGTTCCGCGCGTCAGTGCGGCGTGCTCGGCGTAGATTTCAGCCGGGGATGAATAATCGAAGCCCGCAAATCCCATAGCCCTCGCAAACATGCACAGTATTTCTGCATCAGGAAGCGCCTCGCCCGGGGGATCCACGATCTTGGGCAGATGGGTAATACGACGCTCCGAGTTCGTCATCGTGCCTTCCTTCTCCATGTGCCCAGCTGCAGGGAGAATGAGATCGGCAAATTCCAACGTGTCCGATTTCCGTGAGATGTCCTGTACGACAACGAACCGTGCTTTCCGCAACGCAGCCGAAGCACGGTTTAGGTCAGGCAAACTCACCATTGGATTCGTGCACACAATCCACACCGCTTTAAGTCTGCCTTCTTCCAGCGCTGTGACCATTTCGGTAGCGGTAAGACCTGGCTTGTCAGAAATTGACTGGACTCCCCAGAACTTTGCCACCTCCTCGCGATGCGCAGGGTTCGTGATTGAGCGATGTGCGGCAAGTGCTGTGGCCAGACCGCCTACCTCGCGACCACCCATTGCGTTGGGCTGACCTGTAAGCGAAAAGGGTCCTGAACCAGGCTTTCCAATGTGACCTGTGAGCAAGTTGAGGCTGATCAGCGATAAGTTCTTCTTGACACCCACTGCACTTTGATTGAGGCCCATGGCCCACAGTGTGAGAAAGCCTTGCGCTGCGCCTATCCATGATGCGGCTGTTTTAATGTCTTCAACCGGGATACCACAGATCCGGGAAGCTTCTTCCAGCGGCGTTGCAAACACAACATCGCGGAAAGATTCAAATCCCGAGGTATGATTCGCGATAAACTTGTAATCGACGTCTCCGTTTTCAATCAGCACGCGCGCTATCGCGTTGTAAAGCCATACGTCGGTACCCGGTATAATGGGGAGGTGCAGGTCGGCGATGGATGTGCTTTCTGTTTTTCTCGGATCTGCTACAATAATTTTAACGTGGGGATTGCTTTGCTTGTGTTTTTCAAGTCGCCTAAACAGAATTGGATGACACCACGCGGGGTTGGCACCTGCGATAAGGAAACAATCGGCAAGCTCAATATCCTCATAAGCCACAGGTACGGAATCTTCACCCAGCATTCTCGCATAGGCCGCCACTGCACTGCTCATGCACAGCCTAGAATTGGTGTCGATGTTGTTAGTGCCCAGGTAGCCCTTCACGAGTTTATTGGCTACATAATATTCTTCAGTAAGACATTGGCCAGAAACATAGAAAGCGACGGCATCGGGGCCATGGTGTGCGATTATGGAGCGAAATACTGCGGCAGCACGTTTCATCGCTTCGGACCAACTCACGCGCTCGTACGGATGATGCCTGCTCCAACGCATCTCCGGATACATGAGCCTGTCGCTCCGGTCCTGAACAACGTAGTGGAGATTCATGCCCTTTGAGCACAGCATACCTTTGTTGACAGGATGATCCTCGTCGCCTTCTACCGTAATCCGCCCCTTGCGATCTTTTCGCACCACAATACCACACCCTACCCCACAATAGGAGCAAGTGGATTTGTAACTCGTCACGGTTGCCTTATTCACGTATCTTTGTTGCTTTGCGGCCTGTACCTTAATGCTCAAGAAAATTGATCAAATGCCTCCGGTACTCGTAATAACTCGAGCGCTCAAGAACATCCTTCCGTAAACGAGGTCGCTCAATCCTGATATCAAGCTCATCTCCTATGATTGCTGCAGGTCCCGATGTCATCATGATTACGCGATCGGATAGAAATATTGACTCATCGACATCGTGAGTGATCATAATGGCTGTGGTTTTTTCTTTGCTCCAGACCTCCAGCAGTACATCCTGCAGTTCGGTTCTCGTCAGGGAGTCGAGCATCCCGAATGGTTCATCAAGCAAAAGGACTTTTGGTTTTAGCGCGAATGCTCGTGCGATCCCCACGCGTTGCTGCATTCCCTGGGAAAGAGCGGACGCCTTCCTGTCAAGGGCGTCACCCAGGCCCACTTTATCAAGGTAGTATGCGGCGATTTCGAACCGCTGGGCTTTTGTTGCGTGCGGAAAAACCTGGTTCACACCAAGCATCACATTTTCCAACGCCGTCATCCAGGGAAAGAGGCTCGGTGACTGAAACACTATGCCCCTGTCGGGACCAGGTTCCTCGATGCGTCGATCCTCAAGCAAAATCTCTCCGCCTGAAATGCTCGTCAGACCAGCAATCATCATCAGCAGCGTAGACTTTCCGCAACCCGAATGCCCGATGATCGAAACGAATTCCTCCTTCCACACCTGTAAGTCGAGATCCCGGAGCACGACGTATTCTCCATTGGGCGTGGGATATATCTTGGTAAGCTTCCTCACGTCTAATGCCATCGCCCGTTGCTCAGTTTTCGCGGTGCCTGGTATCTCGGATACAATCGGTTTTTCAATGATCATAACTTCAACTTTGACTGATTACCTCACGCTGCCTTGCTTCTCGTACTTCCAAAGACCGACTGCGGCAATACCGGCGACAGATTCGGTAGCATAAACTTGCCGGTGTTCCGCGTCCCAACTTCGGATCGCTTGTCCAACAAATACTCAATCACCTCATTGCGCAGCCTGATGAATGCGGGATTGCTATTCAATGATGTTCTATCTGCGCGTCTGTCGATGTCAACCCTGAACGATGGCCCCAGCGTAGCGTTCGGGCCGGGGTTTAGCGGAATGACCCGGTCAGCCATAAGTATGGCTTCGTCAACATCATTTGTAATCAAAAGTGTTGTAGTCTTGCTCGCGTTCCTGATTTTTATGATCTCCTGCTGAAGCGACGAGCGCGTAATGGCATCCAGCGCCCCCAATGGTTCATCCATCAGCAGCACTTCAGGATTCATCGCCAGTGTACGGGCCAGTGAAACGCGTTGTCGCATCCCGCCAGACAACTCAGCGGGTCGCTTGCTGACGGCATGTCGCAGGTTGACCATTTCGATATACCGCTGTGCATGCGCGAGCCGCTCCTTCTTTGGCCACGCAGGGTACACTTCGTCAACGGCAAGCATAACATTGCGGAGTACAGTAAGCCACGGAAGCAGAGAGTAGTTTTGAAAAACAATGCCGCGCTCACGTCCCGGACCGGTAACGGGCTGGTCTTTGAAAAGCACCTGACCGGCATCAGGCATGAGCAATCCGGCCATAAGTTTTATCAGGGTTGTCTTTCCGCTTCCCGTAAAACCTACAATCGCTATCGACTCTCCTTCCTTCACCGCCAGGTTGATGTTGCTAAGCACATCAATCCGTTTCGCACCTTCACCGAATCCGATGTTAACTTCCTTCAATTCAAGTAGCATAGTCGTGTGGTTAAGCATGTACTCTTTCGAAACTCACCCTCTTCTGCAGTTCAACCATAATCCGGTCCAGCACAAAACCGATAAGACCGATAGTGAAAACTGCCACCATGATCTTTGCCAGCGACTGGCTGCTCCCGTTTTGGAATTCATCCCAAATGAATTTTCCAAGACCGGGATTCTGAGCGAGCATTTCAGAGGCGATGAGCACCATCCACCCTACACCTAACGAGATTCTGAGGCCGGTGAAGATCAGCGGAAGTGTCGCTGGAAGAAGAACCTTGAAGGTCTTCTTCAACGGAGAAAGCTGCAGTACCCTGGCGACATTGATGTAATCGGGATTCACTGATGCAACGCCCATCGCAGTGTTGATAAGCGTCGCCCACAATGAACACAATGATACCGTGATCGCCGAAATGAGAAACGATTTTGGCAGCCATGCGCTGTTCGTAACGTACACGGCGCTCACAACCATCGTAACAATCGGAAGCCATGCCAGCGGCGAAACAGGCTTGAAGACCTGTATCAGGGGATTCAACGCCCGCATCACCGTCTTACTCAAACCGCAAATTATTCCGATGGGCAAAGCAACAAGCGAGGCGATTACAAAGCCCATAAAGACTGTTTTGAGACTGGTAAGTATTTGATCGACATACGTGGGCTTCCCTGTATAGGAAACAGCTGCAACTGTTGCACTCGGATTCACTTCGAGCATTGCTGCCCTCCGATCCTTCTGACGCTCGTAAAACTCCCTGGCCTTCTGTCTTTCCGCGACGTGCTCCTGCCACAGGATACGAGCCTGATCTAACACCATAGCCGGGCCGGGGACCTGACCAAGGCTCGTTTCGATTTGCTTTGCGCCAAAGGACCACGCCATAAGAAACAAGGCAATGGCCAGCGCTGGCGGAGTGTATTTTTTCAATACCGGGCTGATGCTTTTCATAGGTGTCATAGGTTGTCTTTTAATCCGACTGAAAACTTGTTCAGATAGCCAACCGGATCCCTTCCATCGTAAATGATCCCATCGATGAAATCGCCAGTGGCTGGTTTGAATCCGTCTGTTTCAGGTATCTCCTCCTTTGTCAGGTGACCTTCCTGTTCAAGTCGCCTTGCAGCTTCCAACCACACTTCCGGCAGGTACACCTTGCGGGCCGTCTCAAAATACCATTCATTGCTGTGGCTGGTTGTGATCTGACCCCATCTTCTCATTTGCGTGAGGTACCAGATGCAGTCGCTGTAGTATGGATAAGTAGCATGGAAGCGGAAGAAAACATTAAAGTCGGGCAGCGAGCGTTTGTCGCCCTTTTCATATTCGAAAGTTCCTGTCATGCTGTTCGCGATCACTTCAGGATCGGCGCCCGCGTATTCAGGGCGGGCGAGGATGGCCACCGCTTCCGCCCGATTCGCCATTTCGTTTTCATCGAGCCATTTGCACGCTCTTATCAGAGCCTTCGTAATCGCGATAAGCGTATTTGGATGTCGATCAGCCCATGCCTTGCTGACCCCGAATACCTTCTCGGGATTGTTCTTCCAGATTTCGTAATCAGTGATGACAGGCACGCCAATGCCCTTGAATACTGCCTGCTGATTCCATGGTTCACCCACACAATAGCCGTTAATCGTACCCGCCTCTAGCGTTGCCGGCATCTGCGGAGGTGGCGTAACGGATAGCAGGACATCGGCATCGGTTGTTCCGGTGATGTCACTCTCCGTGTAGTAGCCTGGTGATATTCCGGCGGCCGCCAGCCAGTATCGCAGTTCATAATTGTGTGTCGATACAGGAAAGACCATACCCATTCTGAAAGGGCGGCCTTCGTTGCGGAACTTCTCAAGCACGGGCTGCAGCGCCGCCGCGCTTATCGGGTGCACCGGCTTTCCGTTCTCGGTCGGAATGTGCGGCTTCATCGCCTGCCATACCTCATTGGACACCGTGATGCCATTGCCGTTGAGATCCATACTCAACGGAGTGACCACTTCGGCCTTCGTTCCAAACCCATGGGTCGCCCCATG
>QGUY01000541.1 GCA_003242315.1 Bacteroidota bacterium | reverse complement strand
GGCCGGATTCACAACAGCGATAGAAATGGCGCATATGGGAAGGCTAACGGTGTCGAATCACAAAGCACCATTCTGCCTGCCATTCGAGACAACAGATGATGTGATAAAGCACATCGATTCAGTACGGACAAACAGGCTTACAGCCGATGTGTCAGGGTTTTTGCATGATAGTGACGACTGGCTTCATACTGAGTTTTGGTTATGAACCCATTCGCAGTAGTTGAACAATTCGAGAAGGCCATAGCCGAATATACCGGCGCGCCTTGGGCTGTAGCGTGCGACTCATGCACTAACGCGATATTCCTTTGCCTCAAATGGCTTGAATGGGCAGGCAAAGAAAAACCGCGCAGAGTAATTATCCCCTCTGAAACTTACCTGTCGGTCCCGATGGCAATATGGCACGCCGGATATGACATTTCGTTTGATCCGCGCATGAATAATTGGACAGGGGAGTACCGGTTAAGCCCACTTCCGGTATGGGACTCAGCCCGAAGACTAAGACGCGGAATGTATCGCCCAGGACAATTCCAGTGCCTGTCATTTCACATTCGTAAACATCTTCCGATTGGTAAAGGAGGGATGATTCTGACAGACAGCGTGGGCGCAGCAACATGGCTCAAGCGCGCAAGATACGAAGGCAGAGGACCGATGCCCTATAAAGACGATGACATTACGTTCATGGGATGGAATATGTATATGACTCCTGAACAAGCCGCACGCGGACTGGCACTACTACAACAACTCCCGGATAATAACCCTGATTTACCTGAACCAGAAGGATACAGGGATTTGAGAACCTTTTCAGTGTTTAAGAATATACCAACTGTGATTTGATATGCCAACAGGAGGCACACATTTAGTCGAGCAATGGCCTTTCGGAAACGAGGGATGGCATAAGCACATGATTTATTTCGACAAGGTAGATATAGGCAAGAACGTCTTTATCTCTCCGTCTGCAAGAATTCAAGGTGTAAACGGAAAAGGCAAGTCAATCAAAATCGGAGACAACTGCTTCATTGGTGAGCGGGTAGTCATCATGTGTGATGAGTTCGAGATTGGAGACTACGGTAAGATTCATCATGATACGAACATTCACGGCAAGTCATCATGCAAAATAGGCCACAATTTCTGGTGCGGCCAGTTCACAATCATCGACGCAACCGGCAAGGTAACCATAGGTAATAACGTAGGCATCGGCGCGCACTCCCAGCTCTGGACGCACATCAAGTACGGGGACACACTAGCGGGGTGCAAGTGGAATAAAACCAAGCCCCTTACCCTAATGGATGATGTGTGGATTGTCGGGCACTGCATTGTCAGTCCTATCACGGCCCACCCGAAATCAATGGCACTGGTAGGATCAGTTGTTACTAAAGACATGGAAGAAAACCAGGTATACGCGGGGGTTCCGGCTAAAAAGTCCGGCATGGTTCAGTTTGAAGATGTGTCAAATGAAGATCGCGTCAGCCGAATGTCAAGCCTGATAATGGAATTCGCAAAGGTCTATTTCAATGAAGGGCATTCCAGTGAGGTATGGAATTACCTCAAACTTACCGATGTAATTACGGATGATCATTTAAAGGACGGCGCATCCTATTTCAATCCGGTCACAAGAACATACACAAAGAAAGGGACCGATATTGAGCGTGACTTTATGAAGTTTCTGCTGCCTGAGAAAGCCAAATTC
>QGUY01000241.1 GCA_003242315.1 Bacteroidota bacterium | reverse complement strand
GAGCCAAGCAAGCACTTCGAAATAAGCTGAAACAATTCGGTGTCCTGAAATATGAAAGCTATGAATGAGTTGTTTGACGATGAATTGCGAAGGAGGCTAAAAGCGTATATGGAAGAGCCGGATCCCCGTCTTTGGAAGTCCGTGGCCTCGCAAATAGAAACCAGCAAAGCTACTCCACAGAGACGTTGGCTATTGTGGATCGCGTTGGCATTGATAGTACCAACCGGTGTATACTTCTTCACTCGGGGCGGGGCCCCGACCCATCCTTCGGCCTCTGAATCACGTCTGGATTGGAGAACTAATCCTAAAAACGAAGAGCGTATACGGGATAATACTTTCAGGGACATGCCGGAAAAGAGTACTTCAATCGTCCCAGGCACTTCGCAGCGCCAAGAAGAGTCGCTGTCGCAGCTTCCAACCACTG
Source organism: Bacteroidota bacterium (assembly GCA_003242315.1). GTDB lineage: Bacteria > Bacteroidota > Bacteroidia > Cytophagales > Cyclobacteriaceae > ZC4RG29. The sequence goes on along the minus strand of QGUY01000241.1, from coordinate 5,540 downwards.
AGCGTACAGCTGAACCCACATCTTCCAACAGCAATGACGGAACAGCTACCGATGAGAAAGTCGGCGAATTATCCGCAGATTCTTTAAGTATCTTAACAGCGCGCGAAACCGTCGAGAAGCCTCAATCGATCATCACTCGGAATCCTATGTCCGATAAGAATTCCGATCCGCCGGAACAAGCTCAACCTGACACCAATGAAGAGGAACATAAAAAACAACCGCTCAACCTGTACTTTACCATCATGCCTACGATGGCCTACAATCGGATTGAACCAAATGCCAATGACAATCTGATCATTGAAAGTATAGACAGACTGGCGGCGTTTTCAACAGAACGTCTGGGAGTAAGAGCAGAGTTAGGTGTTGAACGTCCGATTGGCGAACGATTCAAAGTATTTGGCGGGCTTGTATATTTTCAGCGTAATCAGACGATTGGCTACACGCAAAAGGTCGTTGAGGGAAATGAAACAACGCAGGGACCGAACGGGGAGATTATCATTACGCCCGAGTTCACCTACGTTCATAAGTCATTTGATCACAACGTTCGGAATCTGGGCGTTCAAGTTGGAATTAATTATCAAATACGGAACGCGAAATTCCTTCACACCGCCGGTACAGGCATTGAATTTCACAGGGCACTGAACAAGGCTCGTCCTGAACCTGCAGAAGCGATGACCAATCCGACGGCATACGTTTTTTACAATTTGTACTATCGGTTACAATATCCTGCGCAAACCCGCCTCCGTGGAGTACTTCAGCCCACGCTGAATTATTCATTCTACATTAATGAGAGCCTAAACGCACCGTTCTACATCAAGCCCTACGGCCTCGGCCTGAACATTGGAGTGACTTACAATTTCCTGCCCGGCTATCGCTAGTGTCTTGGGAAAAATTCGCGCTCAGACCCCTTTCTATGTGCCTCCCCGGTTCCCTATCTCCTATGTGGTTCAAATCCTATGTTGCCCAATTCACGGCAGCGCAAACGCAACATAGCTATCGCCCTTTGGCGCGCCGTTCTTTGTACCTCCACATGCGAGGACGATGTACTGCTTGCCGTTGACTTCATAGGTTGCCGGCGTGGCAAACGCCGCGGCGGGTAATATCGTTTCCCAGAGAAGTTCACCTGTTTTCTTCCTGTAAGCTCTGAATTTCTGGTCCTTCGTTCCGGCGATAAAGAGCAGTCCGCTCGCTGTGACAACAGGTCCGCCATAACTCTCCGAGCCGGTGAGTGGAATTCCCTTTTCCAATAATTCGGGATACTCTCCATAGGTAATTTTCCAGACGTACTCTCCGGTATTCAGGTCGATCGCGTTGAGTGTTCCCCACGGCGGGGCAATGGCAGGATAGCCGTCGGCGTCGAGATATTTTGTATAGCCGGATATTTTGTACTCGACGGGTTCTTCTCCAACTATTTCTGTCCGAACGTTGGCAGCTGCAGGCTGCGATGCTTGCTTTTCACCAAACAGAAACGCGACGATGTCATCCCTTTGTGCCCGTGTGATGGCGGGGAATCCGGCCATCCGTCCCTTTCCCTTCTCGATTATGTCAGACACTACGTCTCGTGTAAGCCTTTTATCAATATCATGTAGTGATGGATATCCACTTGCCGGGTTGCCGCGTCGGTTAGCACCATGGCACGCTGAGCAAAAGCTCGTGTAAAGCTGTGCGCCTGTCAAAGCTGCCTCACGAGGCTTTGCCTTGTCAAGCGAGATGAGCCACGATGCCTCATTGCTGTTAATATAAATAACGCCTTCGGGATCAACTGCGGCGCCCCCCCACTCTGCCCCACCGTCAAGCCCTGGAAAGACAATACTTCCGTTCTTAGCCAGTGGTGTAAAGGGACCTTCGTAACGGCTGTTTCTAAATAGCGTCAGCAACGAATCGCGATGTGCGGAATAAGGATTGAGGTCGTTTTCCGTCAGTGTTTGTCGCGCATAGGGAAGCGGCTTTACCGGACGGGGCTGAGTTGGCCAAGCCTTTTCACCCGGCACATCAGAAGGAGGTGCGGGAACTTCTTCGATCGGGAACAGCGGCTCTCCCGTTTCCCGGTTGAAGAGAAAAACATATCCCTGCTTTGTTACCTGGGCGACAGCATCTATTTTCTTTCCGTTGTGGGTCACGGTAAGAAGGTTTGGCGGTGCAGGCGCGTCGCGATCGAAGATATCATGATGAACAAACTGAAAATGCCAGATCCGTTCTCCTGTCTTTGCGTTTAAGGCAAGCAACGTGTTTGCGAACAGGTTGCTTCCAATCCTATCACCTCCGTAGAAGTCGAACGCGGCTGACCCGGTAGGTACGTATACAATGCCACGCTTACGATCGACAGCCATTCCTGCCCAGTTGTTTGCCGCGCCCACTCTCGCATTTTCATAAACGGTTTCCGGCCATGTGTCGTAGCCGAACTCACCGGGTCCGGGTATCGTCTTGAATACCCAGGCAAGTTTACCTGTGACGATGTCGAAGGCCTGGATGTGTCCCGGCGCCGCGTCGGAGCCCTCCGACAAACTCAGCGGCATGATGATCAGGTTTTCGTATACAGTGCCTGGTGTTCGCGACTCCACGTGTTTTTGCTTTGCCGACTCTCCCAGTCCTGCTTTCAGACTCGTTTTGCCACCATCACCGAAGGACGTTATTATCTCTCCCGTCACCGCATTAACCGCATAAAGCCACTCTCCACGTGTGAAAAGTATTCGCTTGTCATCCCCGCTCTCCCAATACGTTACGCCGCGTAGGATTTGACCACGCCTGGTCGTATCGGGTATGCGCCAAAGCTCCTTTCCTGTTGCCGCATCGAGGGCGAATGGAATTCCTTTGGCTGTTGCCGCGTAGAGCCTGCCGTCTATGATGATCGGATTGCACTGCATTTGTCCGCTGTCACCGGTATGGAATTCCCACGCCACCTGCAGCTGCGTCACGTTGTCGGGATTGATTTGCGTCAGCGACGAATAGTGATTGCGGTCCGGACCGCCGAGATACTCCTCCCAGTCCGATTCATGGGTAGAACTTCGGCCACAGGAGACCAGCAGGGCAGCAGAAAGCAAGAGACTGAGAGGGGTAAGTGGTGAGCAGGCGTTCAAGGTTCTGAAGGTTTGGTTTACAGAACATTAAGGTATGGAATAATTTAAATACAGCTGGCACCTGAAAATCGTTAGGTAGGCACATGATTTACCCCTAATTTGTTACAGATCCAGACAGTATTTACCTATAATTCTATACAATTCTTGTATCAATTTACCTATAATTTGTTACAAATATTGTATAAATTTACCTATAATTTGTTACAACAATGTTAAACTTTGGGAGGAAAGCCCTCGCAAAGCTACGCAGCTGGAAGGCGCGGCAGGACAGAAAGCCGCTCCTCCTTCGCGGAGCGCGGCAGGTGGGAAAGACCACACTGGTAAACACCTTTGCCGGTGAATTCAAAACCTTCCTCAGTCTCAACCTTGAGCGGGAGGCGGACAGGGCAATCTTTGAAAAGACCGATTCCGTCTCCGACATCCTGAATGCCATTTATCTGCAGAAAAACGTGGCTGCAAAGGATGGCGAAACGCTCTTGTTCCTGGATGAAATACAGGAATCGCCAAAGGCAATACAAATGCTTCGCTACTTCCATGAAGAACGTCCTGATCTATTTGTGATAGCAGCGGGATCCCTCCTTGAATTTTCTCTGAAAGACGTAGCCAACTTTCCCGTCGGTCGGATAGAGTATCTATGCCTCCATCCGATGGATTTTGAAGAGTTTCTCATGGCGATGGGACAAGACGTTGCGCTGGACCAGCTACAAAAAATTCCTGTTCCTGCCTTTGCACACGAAACACTTCTGAATCTTTTTCACGATTACGCGATTATCGGCGGGATGCCTGCCGTACTGAAAGAGTACGCAAAAACAAAAAACATCGCCGCGGTTACTCCCATATACGATCAATTGTGGCAGGCTTACAAGGATGATGCAGAAAAGTATGCGAAAAATGATACCGAACGAAAAGTCATCAGGCACATCCTTGCAACAGCACCCTACGAAAGGGACCGAATCAAATTTGGGGGATTCGGTCAATCGAACTATCGGTCCAGGGAAGTTGGCGAGGCAATGCGTGCGCTCGACATGGCAAGGGTAATACAACTCATCTATCCAACAACCTCGCTTACGCCTCCAATTGTCACAGACATTAAGAAAAGACCCAGGCTTCAAGTACTCGACACAGGGTTACTCAATCACGCCGTAGGCTTACAGGGACAAATGATTGGGATTAGTGACCTGAATGATTTTTACAGAGGCAAGATTATTCAACATCTGATCACACAGGAGTTAATCGCGATTCATGATCAACCGTCCTACAAGCCTCACTTCTGGGTTCGCGAGGAGAGAGGCACAACTTCTGAAGTCGACCTTGTGATACAACACCAACGTCACATCATACCTGTAGAAATAAAGTCCGGTGCCAGCGGAAGGTTAAGATCCCTTCATGAATTCATCAACCGGTGTAGCCACACGTATGGTATTCGCATGAGTCCCAACGCGCTCTCTGTTGAAACTGTAACGACACGAGCAAAGAAAGACTTTCTCCTTGCAAATTTGCCTTACTATCTTGGCGTAAAATTGCCCGAATACGTTGCATGGCTCTCTGAGCGCAAAATTTGAATCATGCCCAACACACAATAACTTCTGGCTTCAACGGGTAAGATCCCGTACATGAAACGCGATTCAGCCATGCTTCTCTAAATTGTGGAATCGGTTGTGTTAAACATTGTAATCATGAAATTTCTTATCCCCCTCATCGCTGACGACAGACTGCTGCTGGAACACATCGACTTCGACCTCTCCAACCAAGCTTTTGAGTATAGGCGAATTAAGTAACCCTATTGAGTTACTGAGTCACCTTACTCACCTTGTCCAACAAATTCTTCGTTATTCTTCGTTATTCTCCGCACACGCTCGCGATCAGTCTCCGTGTAATCGATGACGCGGTATCCGTTCTGCCCTAGATTACATACAGGCTGCTGATAGCCCGGAGGCGTCGAGAGGGGTATGCTCCAGAAACATGTTCCAGCATTGAACACGAAATTTCCTTTCGGCGTCGTGTAGAAGGTGGCGGCATGATCAGCAGGTGAATCCGATGTGAACTGATTCGGCGGAATCGTGTTTTGGGCGACGACAACCAGGCCATCCATATTTCCAGTCGGAATCCCATGGTACTCCCAGCCGATAAGATCCGGAATCGAATCATTGAGCTTCATGCCTGTTCCTTCAAACATCCAATGATCAGGTTGCTTCACGACAAACGAGGTGTATCCAACGCCGTATGACGTAGATCCCATTAGGTCCTGCTCCTTCCTGAACTCGCGTTCCGGCAACCTCCCCGTTACGCGATTCGGTCTTCCGTCCGTTGAAGGCTCGAGGTAAACGGTTCCATCCACCGAATTGCCGCTGAGGAACAGCAGGTTGACTCCGGCATCGCGAGCGGCCATAACATTGTTGAACATGTCGTGAGTCCAGTACTCATCATGTCCAACGGAAAGAAATCATTTGCCCCGTAGTAGCC
>QGUY01000240.1 GCA_003242315.1 Bacteroidota bacterium | reverse complement strand
AACAGGCCTGTGGCCGCTTTACGGTTAACAAATCACAAATCACAAATCGAAAATCACTAGTCACTAATCAACTCCCCTTTCTCTTCAACCGCTGCATCCACTCCTCCGCCTGTGACATGCGGCTGATTGTGCCGTCGGCCAGATATTTTTTCAGTGTTTCGTGCATAGGCCCTTTGGAAGTGAGGTGGTACTGTCCGCAGTCGTCGCATCGGTAGATGGCGACAGGTCCGTCACCGCGGGATCGATCGTAATGAACCCATGCCCCGATGAGCACCTCAACGGCGATCTCTTCGGAAAGATATGCGCGCTTTCCGGTAGGACATGTTGCCATAATCTCAGTAAAACTTACGGTGTCCGGACCAGAGCCCGGACTTTTTGAAAGTTACTATAATTAAATAACAACAATCCTGCGAGAATAATCCCGTAACCGCACGCCTGTAGAACAGTAACGGTCTCCTTGTACAGCGCGATGGCAAGGATAAAATTGAGCAGAGGGTTGATGTACATCAGAATGCCAATGGTGGCAGCGTTGATGGCATTCAGCGCAAACAGATTAAGGAAGAGGGGAATGACCGTGAAAAATACCGCGATGATGCCGACGACAATGTAGAACCATGATTCGGTTGGCGCACCATCCACGAGGTAGGGATATAATGCGACCAAACCAAGAAAGGTGATCAATACCTGGAGTCCAAGAATCGTGAGACGGTCGAAACCCTGAAGACTCCGCTGGGAGATGAGGTAAAGCGCATAGGTGAGCGCGGTGAGCAGACTATAGACGAGCTCTGGCGCCGAATTCAACCCGATGAGTACGCAACTTGCCGCGCACAACGCCACAGCAAACCACTGTAGCGATGTGAGGCGTTCCTTCAGTATAACACTACCCAACACGGCTGTTATGACGGGACAAATCAAGTACGTGAAGGAGGCCGTCTTGACATTGACGCTGTTGACAATATAGATGAATAACAGCCAATTAACACCTAGCAGAAGGGCGCCCGCGAGCGTAATCATCACAGCCTTTCGACGTTGGTTCAGGTTGAATTCGCGGAACAGCCTGACATCATCCAGTAATGCCTTCCGCCGCGCAGTTCCGAGGATCAGCACAAGTACGATCAGGGAAAGCAGGATGCGAAAGAAGAGGATTTCACTTGCGGGATACGACTGAATCCACCGGAGTGGTATCGGAAAAAATCCCCAGATCACAAAAGCCGAGATCGCCGCTGAATAATGTCTGCTAATACGCATTCCCCGCGAGGTAGTCGCTCGGGCCGCAATATACTATCCGACCAGTCGCTTTGATATGTTTGCCGGGTCCAATTATTTTCGGGAACGATTTCGGAATAGTCCCGGGTGTAAACCAAAACTTCATTCCGGACTTTCGTGTTGATTGGGGTGCATATGGACCTGTATATAAAGAACATGGTTTGCGGAAGGTGTATTGAGGCGGTGCGTGCTGCGTTTGAGCAGGCCGGCCTTCCTCCGGAACAGGTCGCCCTGGGCCGCGTAACGATTCGCGACGAGAACCCGGGAGAAGAAGCGCTCCAGCGCGTAGATGAATTGCTGAAAGCATCAGGTTTCGAACGGATAAGTGACAGGAAATCGCGGCTAATCGAAGCGGTGAAGAACGTTGTGATCGCACGCATTCATCACAGTGAGCGTCTTGATCTTAAGACAAATTGGTCGGCAATTATTTCAGAAGCACTCCATCACGAATATAATTACATCAGCAGTTTGTTTTCTTCGGTGGAAGGCGTGACGCTCGAACACTATATTATCAGACAGAAAATCGAAAAGGCGAAGGAGCTTCTCTTCTATGAAGAGCATACCCTCAGCGAGATTGCAGACCGCCTGGGATACAGCAGCGTAGCGCACCTTTCAGGACAGTTCAAAAAGATTACCGGATTCACACCTACACAGTTGAAAAAGTCGCTTCGCGATGGGCATGACCGCATTCCCATCGACAAGGTGGTGTGAATTGTTGCGTAAAAATCCCACTCTAAAGTCCGGCCCCCTGATGCATAAGAGGGAATAAAAATGTAAATTACGGTTCTCTCCGAGATCAAGTAGGGGTATGATCTGCCGAGTCTTCATCGTTTTCCTGGTTTTAAGCCCATTTTTTGTGCGTGCACAGCCCGGTGACGAGTATCGTTTCCTTCGGCTCAACGTAAACCAGGGGCTATCCCACAACCAGGTCAATTGCTTTCACCGTGATCGCAAAGGCTTCCTGTGGGCGGGCACGGCGTCAGGTCTTAACCGTTTCGATGGATATTCAATAAAGGTATTCGTCAACCGGGCCAACGATTCAACATCGCTGGTAAACAATTACGTCAATAAATTATTCGAGGACCCCGATGGTCGCATCTGGGTGACCACCTACTTCGGCGTGTGCGTATACAATCCTGAAAAAGGGAATTTCGATCGCAATCCGGACCGATTCCTGGAAGGCTACGGCATACCAGGGGGCAGGATCCTCGACATTGTTGGCGATCCGTTTGGCGCATGGTGGTTCGTTCACGAGCAGGCCGGCCTCTATCGATACGATCCGCGAGCCGGCAAGGCTGTGCGCGTGTTGTATCGCGATGACGACGTGCTCTCGTCTCTTGCTGTCGACAAGAACTCCGGGGAAGTCTGGGTCATCTTCCGCAGTGGTACGATCGTCGCTCTTGACGCACGCAACTTCAGCATCAGATATACCAACACAGAGCTATTGCGACCTACAACGTCGGAGTATCTCGACTTTAACCTTCGCGTAGACAACGACGGCGACTTGTGGATATTCGTGGCCAACGCGAACCTGGGCGTTTACTTCATGGATACCAGGACCATGAAGCTGCGACAGATCACAAGAAGAAGCCCCGGCAATACCAGGCTTAACAGCGACATCGTCCGCAATCTGGCCATAGGGAACAACGGGCTCATCTGGGTTGGCAGCGACCATGGCGGCATCAATCTTATTGACAAGAAAAACTGGTCTGTTCGCTATGTGATGCACGATCCTGGTGATGATCGCAGCCTTAGTCAGAACAGCATCAACACGATTTACATTGACTACGAGAACATCCTCTGGGTGGGCACCTTCAAACAGGGCGTCAGCTACTACCACGAAAACCTCACAAAGTTCAGGTTGCTGCGACATCGTGACACGGATGGTCGTACCCTTCCATATGATGATGTGAATGCTCTGGTTGAGGATAGTAAGGGCAACATTTGGATTGGCACCAATGGAGGCGGTCTCATCCGCTATTCACGGGCAACGGATACCTACACGCGCTACGTGCATGACCCTGCTGATCCTAACAGCCTGGGTAATGACGTGATCGTGAGTCTCATGGTGGACCACCGTGATGAAGTGTGGATCGGAACTTACTTCGGAGGAATCGATCGCTTTGACGGTAGGAGATTTATTCACTATCGACATGATCCGCTGGATCGCGAATCCATCTCCGATGACAACGGATGGTCAATTGTCGAAGATGCCAACAACGACGTGTGGGTTGGCACGCTGGTAGGCGGGCTGAACCGTTTCGATCGCAAGACTCAGAAATTTCGGCGCTACTCTGCAGTAGATGGCATACATACCGGCTATGTGCCCGCACTGCTTGTCGATGATGACGAGACACTGTGGGTGGGCACTGGATATGGCATTTCATTCAGACGTAAAGGTGAGGAGGTATTCACTCACATCCTTGCATCTGATGAGCCGGGTGGCCTGAGCAACAACAGCATCACAGATCTGTTCCAGGATAGTCGCGGATTGATCTGGATTGGCACACTGGATGGATTGAATGTGTATGATCAGGAAACAAATCGGTTCAAGTACTTCCGTCTTGAGGACGGACTGCCGCATAATGCCATCGTGGCAATACTCGAAGATCAAACGGGAACCCTTTGGGTGAGCACGCCTAACGGAATTTCCCGCGTTGAGGTCAGCATGCCGCGAGGGTTTCGGAGTCTTACAGTTGGATTCAAGAATTACGACGAGCTTGACGGATTACAGGGAAAGCAATTCAATCACCGCAGTGCGCTGCGCACGCGTGATGGTATGTTGCTGTTCGGAGGATCCAACGGCATAAACATGTTTGAGCCGGATCGCATCGTGCAGAACACGACCAAGCCGCCGGTTGTGCTCCTCGATCTGCAGATATTCAACCGAAGCGTAAATGTGGGTGAAGTGATGAACGGTCGGGTGATTCTCGAAAAGCCTATTACCCGCACTGAAAGCATCACGCTGCGTCACGATCAGAATGTCTTCTCGCTCGAGTTTGCGGCGCTCAGCTTCTTCCATCCAATCAAGAATCAGTACAAGTATAAGCTTGAAGGCTTTAACAAAGACTGGTTGACAACGGACGGAACGGCACGAAGAGTTACCTACACGAACCTTGACCCTGGCGACTACGTGTTCCGCGTCATCGCTGCCAATAACGATGGCGTCTGGAATGAGGAAGGTGTCAGTCTCGCCATTACGGTGCTGCCACCATTCTGGAAGACCAAGATTGCGTTGGGTATTTACCTTTTCGTCATCCTGGGAGCGCTCATGCTCACGCGAAGGCTTATCCTCCAGCGCGAACGGATAAAAGTGAAAGTACAACAGGAGCGGGAAGAGGCTCGACGCATTCACGAGCTCGACATGCTGAAGATTAAATTCTTCACGAACATTAGCCACGAGTTTCGTACGCCACTGACGCTGATTCTGGCGCCGATAGAGCGGCTTATGAAGCATTCCAGGGATCCTGCTGAAAAGGGACAACTTCAACTCGTCCATAGGAATGCGCGCAGGTTGCTGAATTTGGTGAATCAGCTTATGGACTTCCGGAAGATGGAGGTACAGGAAATCAGGCTGAATCCCGAACGTGGTGATCTCGTCAGGTTCTGCCGCGACGTGGCGTTTTCCTTCTCCGATCTTTCCGAGAAGAAGAACATAAAATTTTCCTTCGAGAGCTCATTGCAGCGCCTCGATACGCTTTTCGATCGCAACAAAGTCGAACGGATTTTATTCAACCTGATCTCGAATGCCTTTAAGTTTACCCGTGAAGGGGGACAAGTGTCGGTGAAGATCGATTTCGATCCCCGGTCGCCTGTGCCGAATGTGCGCATCCAGGTTCTGGACACAGGTATAGGCATTGCCCCTGCCGACCAGGAACGCATCTTCGAGCGGTTCTTCCAAAGTGATACACCCGGCAACCTGGTCAACCAGGGTTCAGGAATCGGTCTCTCCATCGCGCGTGAATTTGTTCGCCTTCATGGAGGAACCATATCTGTTCAAAGCGAACCCGATAAAGGAAGTTGCTTTACCGTAACGCTTCCGGTGCGCGATGTCGCGGCGGTGGATAGTTTTGAGCCGATTGAAGAGTCAGGTACGTCGGTGGTCACATCGGCTGCTGCTCCCACAGAACCTCCCAAGAGTAGAAGAAAGCCTGTGCTGTTGCTTGTGGAGGACAATGAAGACTTCCGGTTTTACCTCAAGGACAATTTGAACATATCATACCACGTGATCGAGGCCGCCAATGGTCTTGAGGGGTGGCATCAGGCGTGCGCCCATATTCCTGACCTGATCGTGAGCGATGTGATGATGCCCGAAATGGATGGCATGGCGTTCTGCCGGAAGATCAGGGAGGACAAGCGCACGTCGCACATTCCCTTGATTTTGCTGACGGCTCGTGCTGCTGAAGAGCAGATTCGGGAGGGCTTTGATCTTGGAGCGGACGATTACGTCACCAAGCCTTTCAGCTTTGAGATCCTGCAAAGCCGCATCCGGAACCTCCTGGAGCGGCGTCGGGTGATGCGTCAGGCGCTCGGCAACAAGATCGAAGTCAAGGCGAGCGAAATAAAAATCTCTTCACTAGACGAAAAGCTCATCGAAAAGGCTGTCAAGTTCGTGGAAGAGCATATTGCCGATCCTGACTTCACGGTGGAAACTCTTAGCCATGAGCTGGGTATGAGTCGCGTACACCTCTATAAAAAG
>QGUY01000540.1 GCA_003242315.1 Bacteroidota bacterium | reverse complement strand
TATTCCAGGAGTTCATCCCTCAGACAGGTATAGTTGAGCCCAGCCGGACGGTAGTTCTCGACGCCGTGGAAGGCGGAACGATCAAGAGGGTAGTGGCCGAAAGCGGACAGATGCTAAAAAAAGGAGATGTTATCCTGGAGTTAAGCAACCTTGACCGCGAATTGTCAGTCTTAAGCCAGGAAGCAGCGTTTAACGAAAGTATTACCCGTATTCGCGACACGCGTCTGAATATAACCCGGAACGACCTGGAGCAGCAAAATCAGCTGGCCCTCATCGATAACCAGCTGGCCATTTATGGCCCGCAGTACGAGCGCCAGAAGGAGCTCTATGCGAAGAAGCTGATATCGAAACAGGAGTTCGAGCAGACAGAGGCGAACTACTTTTATAACCTGGAACGCCGAAAGATTACATATGAGGCGTACAAGCTCGACTCAATCTCCCGGATACGTCAGCTGCGCGAACTGAACGCAGCCGAAGAGCGGATGAAGGAAAGCCTTGAAGGGGTAGGGAAGATTCTGGATAACCTGATCATTCGCGCACCTATCGATGGGCAGTTGTCGCGCCCTCAACTTGAAGTTGGACAGGTGGTGGCTCCCGGTCAAAGCCTCGGTCAGGTCGACGTAGTAGGAAGCTACAAGGTACGTGTGCCGATCGATGAAATTTACTTGCCGCGTATATCGCAGGGGCTGCATGCCACCGTGCCGGTAGCTGGAAAAGAATATGAACTGGAGATCACGTATATCTATCCGACGATTCAGGCGGGACGATTTGAAGTGGACATGCTGTTCGTTGGCGAAACACCTCCGGGTTTGAGACGTGGTCAGTCGTTGCGACTGCGAATAGAACTCGGTCAGTCGTCCGAAGAACTCCTGCTTCCCGTTGGCGGATTTTACAAGGATACCGGTGGTAACTGGGTTTACGTACTCGATAAGTCCGGAGACCAGGCAGTAAAAAGAAACATTAAGCTTGGCCGAAAGAATACGGAGCACTACGAAGTACTGGAAGGGCTTGAACCGGGCGAAAAGGTCATCACTTCTTCGTACGAGACCTTCGGCAATAATGAAGTATTAATCCTTTATTGATAATCGAATGAATTCCTCTAACAAACAAAATACAGCCATGATCAAGCTTGTCAACCTGGAAAAGGTATACACCACTGAAGAAGTGGAGACCACCGCCCTCAATAACATTAATCTCGAGATTAAGGAAGGCGAGTTCGTCGCCATCATGGGACCTTCTGGATGCGGTAAATCGACGCTGCTGAACATCGTCGGTCTTCTCGACAATCCCACGGCCGGCGAATACTACTTTGGCGACCATGAGGTAGCCCGCTACTCCGAGCGGCAGCGCGCACAACTGAGAAAAGGTTCCATTGGTTTCGTCTTCCAAAGCTTTAACCTGATCGATGAACTTACGGTCTTCGAAAACGTAGAGCTTCCCTTGCTGTACCTGAAGGTACCGTCATCTGAAAGAAAGCAGAGAGTGGAAGAAGTGCTGGAGCGCATGAACATCATGCACCGTAGAAATCACTTTCCGCAGCAACTTTCCGGTGGTCAGCAGCAACGTGTCGCTATTGCACGCGCCATTGTAGCAAAGCCCCGTGTGATCCTGGCCGACGAGCCCACGGGTAACCTCGACTCTGCTAACGGTGAAGAAGTAATGAAGCTTCTTTCTCAACTCAACGAGGAAGGC
>QGUY01000239.1 GCA_003242315.1 Bacteroidota bacterium | reverse complement strand
GTCCCACTACGCCCAACGCCGCCAGTTGCATCGATCCGGCCAGGTGCAGGCCAAACAACGGGTCGTTGGACGTAGTGACCAGATCTCTCCAAAGGTTCTCGATTTGCGGAGCGGAAATGCCGGCATCCGGGTTATTGCGGAAGTCGTCCAGATCAAACCCCGACCGTCTGCAGGCCAACCCTGGGTCGATATCCCTTGCAGACGCGTAAGCCAGCATGGCCAGTGTAAATTGCTTTTTAAACTCCTGCATCTCGTCACAAAGTTAAAGGCCCCATCGCATCAAATACCAGGCATTCATGAAGTCTGATTCTGAGCAAGCTGCTGAAGGCCTTTCGTTTGAAGGTACACCATCCCCGCAACCCACACAGCCACCCCGGCAACAATGGCAATGCCTATAGTTGAGAGAATGGGTACAAGGAAGACCAGCGCGACAGCACTCATCACTACCCAAGAGGCATCCAGCCAAATCACTACTTTAACGCTTGATGGGCGAATGGGTTTCGTTACGCTGACGCCAAAGACAAAGATTCCAAACACCAGCAGGAAGAGTCCGACAAGAACCAACGGCAGCGTACCGGGCACACCCATGAGGGTTGCGAGCGATCTGGGGAACGATACAAGCAGCAGTCCGGTTGCACCAGAACTGATCGCGTTTAGTTTTAGAATGTTACTCAGTGATCCCATAGCTGTATTGTTTTTGTATGGGTCAAAGGTAGGAGGCATCCGTGCGGCGGTGATTACCATTTGGCGCCAATCGGTTGTTATTTTGCGCCAATGCGGCGTTGAACGACATACGGTGATTTGACATAGGGTATAGTAGAGGCGTAGCATGCTACGTCTCTACATTCCACGTGCGGAGGTCTCACATGGCCTCTGGTTCAAGACTGCCATACGGCCTCCTTGATCATAAGGCCATCCCAGATGTGCTTCATGACCGCCAACTGATCCACCAATCAGATAAAATTAAGTGTGAAAACTACAATTATAATCCTATATTGGGTTGTTAACTCAACTCAACTACCATGTTCACCATTTCTAAACTAACCCGTGCAGCGCTGGTGGGCTGCTTGGTGACTGCGTCGGCAGTAGCCATTGCTCAGGATGGCACAATCTATCCCCTTGAAGCTCCTCCGGAACCCAACGCCATTCCGCTCAACACGGGTGGTGTTGAGGGTCAGACTTTGCCCGAAACATGGTTTCGACAATGGGGTGACCCGATGGCGCGAAACGTTTCGATGGCCACGCTGACGCCCTTCCTTCCCAAGCCGGAAGTAGCCACGGGCGCTGCAGTCATCGTAGCGCCGGGGGGAGGATTCAGGTGGTTGTCGATGGGCAACGAAGGTTGGGAAGTCGCCCAGGCGCTGGCAGACCGGGGCATTGCAGCGTTTGTTCTCAAATACCGCCTCTTCCCTACTCCTGAGTCGCTGGAGGAGTTTGCAGAAACCCAAAACCGCACTTTTGCATCCGCCACACCCCGACCTGCCGGCTCCGCGGAGCAGGAACGGCCTCGTCCTCCGCGCTTCAGTTTATCCAACCAGCTTGAGGATGCCGAAGCTGCTTTCGACTTGATCGTCAAGCGCGCCAAGGAATGGGGTGTCGACACGGCCCGGTTAGGCATGATGGGCTTCTCAGCAGGTGCTGGTTTGACGATGTACGCGACGCTTAACTCGAAGAAGATGGACCTTGACTTCATCGCTCCGATTTACGGAGGCATGGGTCCTGTCGAAGTTCCAAAGAATGCACCGCCGATGTTCAGTGTGATTGCCACAGATGATTTCCTATTCAATGGGCAGTTCGGCGTCATTGAATCGTGGTACAAGGCAGGCAAGCCTGTGGAGTTTCACTTATACCAAAACGGTGGTCACGGCTTTGGACTGGGAAATCCCAATCGAACGAGTAATCGCTGGTTCGATCAGTATATTCACTGGCTGGATGTGAATGGGTTTCTTGCAAAAAAGAAGTAATTGGTGTTCGGTGATCAGGAACCTGGTCTCAAATACCAAAGCTGCCGTATTAGATCTTCACCGCAATGGCGCGAAGACGCGAAGGACGCAAAGAAGATATCCGTTTGTTGGGATATATCTGTGATAGTTGGGGTACGGTAGAGACATACCATGCTACGTCTCTACATATCCCGACATCAACAGTCATTCCTCCATTATCCTAAGAAATATGCGGCCTACTGCCCGACTGCCGATTACTGCATACGGTCCTACTGCGTATTACTGCTTACCGCCCATCGCCAACTGTCCACTGTAGAACAATCTTCCCCATGTGCTGACTACTCTGCATCAAATCATGCGCCGCCGGGGCTTGGTCCATAGGAAAGACCTCATACACTATTGGTTTTATGGTTCCGCTTTCCAGTAGCGGCCAGATATTTTCCCGTAGCTTTTCTGCAATGGCGGCTTTGAATTTCGCACTTCGCGCACGCAGTGTTGACCCTGTGATGGTAAGACGCTTGCGCAAGACGTGGGACAAGTGAATAGTTGTCTCATCGCCTTTCATATAGTTGATCAGCACGAGTCTTCCTTCTTCGGCAAGACATTCGAGATTGGGTTCGGTATAAGGCCCTCCTATCATATCGAGAATAATATCCACGCCGCGACCGTTGGTTAACTTCAGAATCACGTCACGAAAGCTTTCTGTTTTGTAGTTGATTCCATGGGTCGCGCCAAGTGCTTCGCAGTACCTGCACTTTTCATCGGTGCCTGCAGTCACGTACACGGTACCGCCCATTGCGTTAATCATCTGGATGGCCGCGACACCGATACCGCTGGTTCCGCCGTGAACAAGAACGGACTCACCCCGCACAAAGCGTCCTCTGTCGAACACATTACTCCATACAGTGAAGAAAGTCTCGGGAAGAGAGGCGGCCTCAACGAGGCTGAGTCCCGCAGGCACGGGAAGACACTGACCCGCAGGTACGGCGCAGTATTCAGCGTATCCTCCGCCGGCCACGATGGCGCATACCTTGTCTCCTGCTTTCCATGACGTGACGTTACGACCTATCTCGACGATCTCACCTGCAATTTCAAGTCCGGGTATGTCCGCCGGCACACCCTTCGGCGCCGGATACCTGCCCTTGCGCTGGAAGATGTCCGGACGATTCACTCCCGCAGCTGCTACATGAACCAGTACCTCGTCATCCCCAAAGGTTGGTGTCGGGCGGTCCATAACTTTGAGAACACTACTGTCGCCCGGCTGCGTGATTACTACTGCCCTCATAGTGTATGCATTGGCTGACGCGATATTACCCATTATTTCCCATTCATTTCTAATTCCGAATACCCGCCTGCCTCTGCATCTGCACCTGCCTCTTCCCTAATCCCGAATTTTTGTATCCTCAACGCTGTTGTTTTTGTTATGGATCCTCCTGCACAAAACACTGTATACACTATTGGACATTCGACCCACGACATTGCCACATTCATTGCGATGCTGCAATCATTTGGCATCCGAACGTTGGTGGATATTCGTCATTATCCCGGATCGCGAAGGTTTCCGCATTTCAACAAGGAGCCGTTAGCCGAAGCGTTATCAAACGTCGGGATTGGCTATGTCCACCTGGAAAGTCTCGGAGGCAGAAGGTCGGTGCAGAAGAATTCAAAGAACAATCGCTGGCGCAACAGTGCGTTTCGGGGATATGCGGACTACATGGAAACCGACGAATTCACAAACGCAACTAAGGAATTGGAATCTATTGCCCGCAGAGGGCCTACCGCCTACATGTGCGCTGAAGCCGTATGGTGGCGTTGTCACCGCGCGCTTGTATCCGACTATCTCAAAGCCAAAGGATGGAACGTTCAACACATCACAGCCATAGGCAAAGCCTCGGAGCATCCCTATACGTCCGCGGCAAGGGTTGTTGGGGAACGTGTGTTGTATTCGGAAGAGACGCTTTATGGGGATAATCAGTGATCGGTGGCGGCATTATGCAGAGACGCACGGCGTGCATCTCCTGGTCTCAATCGCAACCGTATATTCAAATCAATATTATCGGATGTGTAACTAATGTAGAGACTATGTAATTAATAAATAATGTAGAGACGTTGCATGCAACGTCTCTACACATAAACTCGCAGGTGCCTGAGCATGTCGAAGGTTGGTGCCTGAGCTTGTCGGAGGCTGGTGCCTGAGCCTGTCGAAGGCCGCCCAACACTATCTGCCCCCTATGTGCCCTATGTCCTACGTGGTTCAAAAACAGAAAAGGGCAACTTATCGTCGCCCCTTTCACCCTTGATTATACGAAACACCGATTAGTTTTCTACATCCCAGAAGACTCTGGATGTTAGATTGTCGCCGCCCATGGCTGCAGGGGCTTTCGCGTAGTTCTCTGCATTCGCAGATGCTTCTCTGTCGGGATACGACATCCGCCTTGCGAATCCTCCATTCAGGTTATTGTTGAACAGGTTAGGACTCAATTCCGGGTAACCACTCCTTCTGAAGTTTGCGAATGCTTCGGTGCCGTTCCTGATGTTCACAATCCAGTACTGGGTGTTGATTAGTTTGAGCGCATCTCCATCGTTGTAGGCTACATCCGGATGCGCAAGGTATGCATCAACGTCCGTGTCAGGAATTGGTTCCACGCCAGGATACAAAGGATACACCGCCATGTCCGCGCGAATGGCGTTCTCATAATACTCCTGAGGGTCTCCGTCGATCCAGCCTCTGTAAGCGGCTTCGGCCATCAAAAGCGAT
The DNA here is from genome assembly GCA_003242315.1 of Bacteroidota bacterium. Lineage (GTDB taxonomy): Bacteria > Bacteroidota > Bacteroidia > Cytophagales > Cyclobacteriaceae > ZC4RG29. Next base: position 1,286 of record QGUY01000239.1, on the reverse strand, counting down.
GTTTGCGCGTAGGTGACCCAGAATTCCGGCGCTGCCGGAGAGGCTATGGTCCAGATGTTAAACTGGGAATAATTCAAACCACCGGCGCGTGAACCGCGATAAGGGCCCTCCGGGTCAGATATTTGCGTGTTTGTCACACCGATCGGAACGCCGAACTGATTCGAAAGGTCAGTATCCGGATTGTTGTCAGCGGCGACGGCACCCGGATCGGCAAAGTTCGCGACTATCCATTTTCCGCGGGGATCGTTGGTATTCTTGAGTTGATCCACAAACGGTTCGGCCGCGTAGTTAAACTGTGAGAAGTTTCTCAGGTTATTGTTTACGGCGTGGACATACAACGTGCCATCGTACTTAACATAGGCATTGTCGTCGTTTGACGTCATGACCCCACCATCAACGGCATCCTGTACAATAGCCGCGGCCTTCGCCTCATCGATCTTCGAGTACCGCATTCCCAAACGCAGCAGCAAAGAGTACCCCAGTTTTCTCCATTTCTCTACCTGGGTTGTCGCGTTGTTTATTGCCTTTGGCGAGTTTATTCCGTAAAAAAGATCTTCAGGAACGAAGTCGGCATTGGGATCCAGGCTTGCAATGGCTTCCCGAAGCTCCTTCTCCAGGTCGGCATAGATAACAGCATCGTCATCGTACTTGGGGGTGTAGATGAGGTCACCCACTGCTCTTCCCGCTTCGAAGTACGGCACGTCGCCATAGTTATCCACGAGCCCCATAAACACCTGGGCTTTCCAGATCCTGATCATACTCAACAGGTTGACACGGTCTGTTCCCTCGCCGAGCAGATCAATAGCATGGATCATGCTCCTGAGCACTGACGGATAAGATTGGTCCCACTTCGGGTTGTTTACACCGTCGATGTCCTGATTAAAGTTGAAGCCTAGCGTAGCCCCCTGGTTATAGGGGTTTACAAAATGCTGCACAATGGTATGCTCCGCTTCCCAGGTTCCGAGGTGTGATCGCTGCGCTCCGGCAAACAGGAGTGCAGGATCGATTTCGTTCACCGCGTAGGGATCGGTATTGATTTCAACAAAATCCTGGTCGCAAGCCCCCGCAAACATCAGGGCGGCCGCCGCAAGGATATAGTGCTTTATCGCTTTCATAGCTTTAGAACCTTACGTTAAGAGTTAGATTGTAATTCCTCGTCGTCGGAAGTGACGAGTTTTCATAGCCAGCCCGGAAGTCGCCGGACGATTGGATGGCCTCAGGGTCAAGGCCCGGAAGATCCTTGTACAAGATGGCAACATTCCGGCAAGCCGCTGTCAGTGACAAAC
>QGUY01000539.1 GCA_003242315.1 Bacteroidota bacterium | reverse complement strand
ATCATGAAGAGTCCGATGAACAGCAATACATACCCTGCGGCCTCGTACAGTTGTGCAGGGTGGCGAGGTATCATGTACATGAAGACGACAGCCGAAAGACTGCCGTTGTCATTGGGTACAAGCCTGGGAAGAAACTCGGAGGTGACGTCGATATGTTCGCGGGCGACCTGGTACGCTGAAATGCGGTTGAGTGTCGTATTCGTTCCCATTGGATCACTGGCCGTACCACCAACAAAGTCTACCAACATTTTTACAGGAACGTATCCATTTTCGTTCAATGCTGAATCAACGCCGACATAGGCGACATGTTGTACACGCCCCGACTGTTCCAGCGATTCTGTGACGCCACGGGCGAATACAATGCCGGAGCTGTTGTGTGTCGGCTTCCCGATGATTTCGGAATTAAAGAAGTTTCCCACGCGGATGAGGGCGCCGGTCATGGCCACCAGTATCACAATACGATCCACAACCTGAAGGTAACTCTGCCCCGGTTTCTTTTTTCTGGCATACAACCAAAGCGCAATCAGTATTGCGATAGCGGCACCATGACTCGCAAGTCCTCCTTCCCACACCTTTAAAATGCGAACGGGGTCGCTCAGGTAGAGTTCGGGTTCATAAAACAGCACGTGCCCCAGACGCGCGCCGACAATGGTTGCCACTACCATGTATACGGTAAGGACATCAACGTCGCTTTCAGGTTTTCCTTCCTTACGGTATATGTAATAAAGTATCTGTTGGCTGATTACAAAGCCCAGGGCGAATAGCAATCCATACCATCGCAGCGTAATTTCGCTTTGGCCAAGTGTTATTGAAAAGATCTCCGGATCACCGTTCCAGATCAGATAAACGGGTACTGTCATAATTCAAAAGTATGAATAATTCAAGGTTCGTGTGGCCTTCAGCTCAGAGCGCCTCGAGTTCTTCGCGAAAACCGCTTGACAAGATCGGGAACCGGCACCAGGTGCGGGGATCGACGTTCATGTCGTCCAGATGGAATGAGGGCGCGAAGCGTTCCCGTTTCCATTGATTGATGGCCCACAGTCTGAAAAATTTCCTGATGTAGCCCTTGAGCTGATCGTGATCGTATTGGCCCTTCATTGCCTCAAACACCTCTCTGGGGGCTTTACGATCCCGAATCGCCAGCGCCTCTATATGCGCCAGCACGGTGTAGGGCATAAGGTCACCCTCGTCGGTCTGGTTTCGCTCGGGAGGACGCAACTCCGCGGTGGGCTCAAGGCTATTGATGCGTCGGAGGCCGGTATGGCCGAGGTGCGTTTCAGCCCACTTCAGCCATTGCAGAAGAAAAACTTTCGATAGACCGGCAATCGGCGCGAGACTTCCACTCGTATCGCCATCCATCGTTGCGTATCCGACATCGCCTTCACTGCGGTTCGACGTTGTAAGGAGAATCGCGCCCCTGACGTTGGCGAGCAACCAAACTACGGGTGAACGTGCTCGTGCCTGAATGTTTTGTAAGGCGATGTCATCGCTTTGCCAGGTGAGGCTGCGTCCCAGGGCAGCTTCAACTTTTGCCCGATAACTTTGTACTTCGTCGTCGATACTCCAATGGTGAAACTGCGCGCCTATCGATTGTGCAAGTTCGCGTGCCGCCTCGAAGGTCTGGGCCGACGAAAACCTTGTCGCCTGGTACACACATGTGAGAAGGGCACCGACTGCCTTTCGCCAGTCGCCTTGCAC
>QGUY01000538.1 GCA_003242315.1 Bacteroidota bacterium | reverse complement strand
GGGCATCATGACTCCGGTTAAGGGATTCCAATATCGCGTCGTTGAAGGACTGAACGCCGATACTCAACCGGTTGACACCCGCCTGTCGGAGCACGGAGAGCGTATCCTCCGTGAGGTCGTCGGGATTCGCTTCCAGCGTCACCTCGGCACCGGGCTGCAATGCATAGTGTAATTTGACGGTGCTGGTCAGGGCTGACAGTTCATCAGCGGTGAGCAGTGAGGGCGTTCCGCCGCCGAAGTACAGGGTATGAATGGGCTGCTGCGCCAAGTATTCTTTCTGGAGGATGAGTTCACGGCAGATGGCATCGATCATTTCGCGTTGCCGGTCGCGGCTGGTCGAGAAATGGAAATCGCAGTAGTGACATGCCTTCCTGCAAAAGGGGATGTGCATGTAGATACCGGCCATGGTTTTTTTGCAAAACTACATCAGGTTTCCTACATGCCATTGCAGATTATGCACCATATGGTGATATTTTCAGCTTTATGCCTTTTCGCAGTCCCTGTTTTTTCCTCGTTGCGGTCTTGAGCGCCGTGGTGTCCTCTGTATGGGCCCAGGAAGGATATGTCACACAGGACCTCACCTCAGAGTGGACGATTTTTGATGATGGCGCATACCGGCCCTATGAGCGCGAGCGCGATGCAGACGAGGACATCGTGTACTTTACGCTGGATGCTGCGTCACACCGGAACGCGCACGTGCGCATCAGCGGTCGGCATGTAAAGGCGGTTTTCGTCAACGGTAAACTTGTTGCGTCCGGTAATGTGCGCAACGTTATGTATGATGTCGATAGTCTTGCCGATCGTTTTCCGGGCCGCGTACTCCATTTTGGTGTTTACGCTTCGCACATCTACCCTGAGAACCTGAACGTATCGCTTGTGTTGCCTGGTGTGAAGCCGGCGGCGGGACCGGAAGAGATCGTGCGTCCGCGCACGTACTTTCGCGACTTCGTGGTTTCGGGCATCATACTGCTGTTCATTTTGCTTATCGTGGTAACGCAGCTTACCAAGGTGCCCATTGCTTTCTTCTTCACACGACGGGTGTTTGCTGCGCAGGAAGGTGAGGAAGTCCAGTTATACACGAGGATCGCAAGCACGACCAATATACTTTTTTACGTCTTTACAAGTCTTGTGATTGCCTTTTACCTGATGATCCTTTATCGCGCTTCGGGCGACCGGTATGTGCTGGGGCTTGCCAATCAGGCGGAAACTTATTTTGGAACGGTCCTCAAGTGGGGGCGGCTCGGTTCGATTTTGCTGGTGGCGTTCTGCCTGAAGATCGGCCTCGTGATGCTGATGTCGCGCACCTTCGGGCTGGGGGAATATCTGGGCTTCCAGGTAGTGAATTGGATGCGTCTGATGCTGGTTTCATTCGGGATTCTCACGGTGGCCGAAGTAGTGTATTTCCTTTCGGGAGGCATGTCTGGGGCCGTTTACGCGGCCTTCATGTGGGGATTCATCGTGGTGCTGATAGCGTGGGTCATCTTGTTCTTCACCAAAGTCGCCCGGCGGCCGGGTTACAGTTTGTTCCATATAATTTCCTACCTTTGTGCCACTGAAGTACTTCCTCTGCTGATTTCGGTAAAATTATTGTTCCACTAGCCTGACTACGATACGTGCTGAGTATGAGAGAAATTGTTAACGACAGGGTGCGGAAAGTAAAGAGTATCCTGGTTACACAAGAGGCGCCGACTGATGGAAAC
>QGUY01000537.1 GCA_003242315.1 Bacteroidota bacterium | reverse complement strand
TCTTTTTTTTTTCTTGTTAATGTGTACCTGCAAATCCCTCCCCTTTTCTATTCTGGGGAGGTTTAAATGTTTTTAAGAGACAGTCACAAGGTAGTTGAATTCCAGATAGCCCATAGGTTCTGCCATGATGAGCCCGTGATTTGAAATCCCAAACGCCTCCATATTCTTTCTTGTGCGCGGATGTACCGGGAAAACTACCGGCAGGCCGGCACTGCTCACCGCTTGCAGGATGGCGGCAAGCTGTTCACGCTTGTCCACGTTGGAAGGACGGTGCAAGGTCATTACGAAATACGCACCTGCCGCGAGGTTATGCTCGTCCCACAGCGCCGGCTTTCGGAGGCGGCTCATGTTCTTCATCAGCGTGTCGATCATTGTATTGCCGACGAAGAAGATCTGATCGTCGCGCTTACCTTCAGCTTTGAGGTTTTCATTGGCGGTGCGACTGGTAGTAAAGAAGTAGTCCGAGATAGAGTCGGTTACAATGCGGTTGATCTCTTCCGGCATGGTCATGTCGCGCGACCGGATGCCACCCTCCACGTGCGCGACGCGGACCAGGAGTTTTTTCGCGACGATGGAGCATGCTAGTGTTGACGTCACGTCTCCGACAACGAGCACAACGTCGGCTTTCTTGTCCGCCAGGTACCGTTCGAATCCCGTCATGATCGCCGCGGTCTGTTCCGCCTGCGTACCACCACCCGCTCCAAGGTTGATGTCGGGTTCCGGTATGCCAAGTTGCACGAAGAATTCTTCGCTCATCTTGGCGTCGTAGTGTTGTCCTGTGTGAACCAGCGTGTAGTCGATATCCTCTCCCCTCTCCTGTGCAGCTTTTATTGCGTCAATGATCGGTGCGATCTTCATGAAGTTGGGACGAGCGCCGGCAACGAGGATGATGTTCATGACGCAAGATAATAAAAGTTGCAGGCGCAAAGCACCAATTACAACTCCGGCTCTTCCAACGACACATCCTTCCTGAACGAGAGTAGTTGCGCGAGTGTCTTCAGGATGATTTTCATGTCAAGCAAGACTGACCGGTTGTCGACATAGTACAGGTCGAGCTTAAACTTTTCCTCCCATGGAATGCTGTGCCGTCCGTTAACCTGGGCCCATCCGGTGATGCCGGGACGGACGTCATGGCGGCGACGGTAGGGTTGTGGAATGCGATTGAGGTATTCGACAGGCAAAGGACGCGGACCAATGAGCGACATATCGCCTTTGAGGACATTGAACAACTGGGGAAGTTCGTCGAGCGAAAAGAATCTCAGAATATCACCCAGCAAAAACCGTCGTTCGCGTGCGGGAAGCGTCCCGGGCTTCAGCGTACGGAACTTGATCATCTTGAAAACTTTTTCATCGCGACCAATACGGTGCTGGATGAAGAAGATGGGGAATTCAAGGGTAAGTGTGTATAGGGTAAGGATGGCCAGGAATAGCCAGGAGGTGAGGAGGAGTAAGATGATGGAAGCAAGGATGTCGAAAAGGCGGTTCACGGGGGGAAAAGTATTTAATTTTTTGGGAATAAGTGCTGGGGAAAGGCGCGGAGGGATACAGTAAGACGCAGAGGTTCACCGCGAAGGCGCGGAGGCGCGGAGGCGCGAAGGGGATTTTGCAGGGTTTGGCTCAGAGAACGTTGACACGGAACGATAGAAGTTGGTTCCAGTTGAGCGCCCAAGCTTGAGGGGAGTGCTGGGGTAAGGAAGGAAA
>QGUY01000536.1 GCA_003242315.1 Bacteroidota bacterium | reverse complement strand
TTCACCCTTACTCACTTCGTCCATCTTCCCGAGACATTTCCTTTGGAATTCCGCGTCTCCGACAGCAAGTACTTCATCAATTATGAGGATTTCCGGTTCCAGGTGAGCGGCAACAGAAAAAGCCAGTCGCACTTTCATACCGCTGCTGTAGTGTTTGACAGGAGTGTCCAGGAATTTTTCGACGCCGCTGAAATCAACAATGGCATCGAACTTCTTCCTGATCTCAGCACGGCGCATTCCGAGGATGGTACCATTGAGGTAAATATTCTCGCGGCCCGTTAATTCCGGGTGAAAGCCGGTGCCCACTTCCAGCAGCGATGAGACGCGTCCGTTAATTTCAAAGCGCCCCTTACTCGGATCTGTAATGCGCGATAGAATCTTCAGCAACGTACCCTTTCCTGCGCCGTTGCGACCTATAATGCCTACCGCTTCACCCTTTTTTATTTCGAACGATACATCCTTCAATGCCCAGAATTCCTCTCGGGTACCTCCGCCATCGCGAGCCATGAGCCGGCGCAGCCGTTGCGAAAATGATCCGCGCAGGTCGCCCTCCAGCCGGTGGCCGATAATGAATTTCTTGCCGAGATTTTCAACTTTTATGGCTGTACCTCCACTCATAGTCTAAAAAATGGGCTCACCCGTAAATGAGGTCCTTCTGAAGATTGTGCCAGACTTCTTTGGGCTCAAATAGTACAAAGATAGGAGGAATGTCGAAACTCATACGATGTCTGCCATCACGCGTTCCACCCGCCTGAAGTACATCAGCGCGGTAACAAACAAGATTGCCATGACGCCAAACGACAAATAAGCAAAAGCATTCGGTGGTGCCCCACCCAGCACCGACCATCGAAATCCCTCCACTACACCTGCCATGGGGTTGAGGTAATACAGCACGGTTCCCCACCGCGGCAGGTTATCGATAATCGTCTCGCTGGGATAAGCGATTGGCGTGGCATACAAACCGAACTGCACCAGGAACGGTATTACATGTTGGAAATCCCGGTAACGGATGGTGAGTGCGCTGAGCCAAATGCCGGCAGCCAATGCAGACACAACCGTAAGAAGAATAAAGCCGGGAAGGAACACTATGTTGGGAGACGGCGTAACACGGTAGATGGCCATCAGGACAAAAAGTATCGCGAATGCCATGAGAAAATCCACAAAGCCAACAACAGCTTTCGAAAGCGGTATGACGAGTCGCGGAAAGTATATTTTCTTCACCATCTCCTGAGAGGTGACGATAGAGTTGCCCGACTGATTCAACACAAAGGCAAAGTATGTCCAGGCCGTCATGCCGGTGATAGCAAATACCGGGTAAGGAATACCACCAGTATCTACCTTAACTGCCCTTCCGAAGACGACGGTAAAGATGAGGAGCGTCGCAGCAGGCTGAAGAAACGCCCAGGCCAGACCGAGAAAGGTTTGCGCGTACCGTATCCGAAGATCGCGATAGGCAAGAATCAGGAACAGGTCCCGATAATCCAGCAGTTCTTTCAGGTTCAGAGAAAAGCGTCGCTTGCTGGCGTCGACTACAATTCGGTGTTCAGGAGCCATAAAAACTCGTCACGGAGGGAGATGAAAAATTCCTGCCCGTAAAAAAATTAAATGTACGTTTAATTTTGCAAAATGGACTTCTCAAAGTTCAGCAGGTTTGAAGATTCTTTTCATCATACCATATCCGCCCGGCGAGTCGCCGTCCCAACGAT
>QGUY01000014.1 GCA_003242315.1 Bacteroidota bacterium | reverse complement strand
TTTTTTCAAACAAAAGACCGCATACGATGTTTTGTTCCGTTCCGTGGGCGCCGAGGTGTTGTTCATCGGATTGTGTGGGGCTATGACAGCATAGTAAGCTTCGGCCATGCCGGCGATGATGCGCGCTTCAGTAATTCCACCTGCATGACACAGGTCGGGCTGCAGGATACTGGCTGCTCCTTTTTCCAGGATTTCACGGAAGCCCCATTTTGTAAAAATGCGTTCTCCCGTGGCGATGGGGAGGTGTGTGCTGCGTGCGATGTCGGCGAGGACGTCGACATTCTGGGCTTGGCACGGCTCTTCTATGAACATCGGCTGATAGGGTTCAAGCTCCTTGATGAGAATCTTTGCGGTTTGCGGTGGTATAGCGCCGTGGAAGTCAATGCCGATGTCCATCGTTTCGCCACCAGCTTCTCTGAGCGATGCGAAGTTCTCGACCGCGTACCGTATGAACCTGGGGTTTTCTACGGCACGGGCAGGATTTTCCTTCGCCACGCCAGTCTTGATGACGGTATACCCTTCTGCCACGCGCTTTTTCATTTCCTCAGCGTTGGAGGCGCGGCCGTAGATACGGACGCGGTCGCGCGTAGGACCACCGAAGAGTTCATAAACCGGAACGTTGAGGAGCTTACCTTTGATATCCCAAAGCGCCTGGTCGATGCCACTGAGCGCGCTGGTAAGGATCGGACCTCCGCGATAAAATGCGTGGCGATAAATAGCCTGCCAGTGGTGTACCACCTGGCGGGGGTCTTTGCCGATCAGGTAGGGCTCGATCTCCTTGATAGCGGTTTGGATAGTAAGCGCTCTGCCCTCGAGAAGCGGTTCACCCAGACCTGTAACGCCCGCGTCGGTGTGAATTCTAAAGAATATCCAGCGCGGTTTTACCAGGAACGTCTCCAGCCTGGTAATCTTGACGGGTGTCTTATCCCGCTTACGTTCGGGAGCGATGTTCTCTTCTCCGCGGGATATTCCGGGAAGGGCCATTGTGCCCGCCAGTGCGAGGAACGATTGAATGGCCGACCGTCGCGACAGGGTCCTTTGCTTCTTTTTCGGCAACTTCATAGTCGTGGTTTTAGGTCAGGTACTTCCATCCGTAGGTTTACAGCGGATGGCTGTTTTAAAGTAGGAAATTCTTTCTAGTGAAGTGTCACCGAAGAACACATAATCCGCGGTTTACCGGGAGGCGGCGCGGGCGCGTATTGAAAAAATGTGTAGAATTGAATTGGATATCTCGGTATCAAAACCTGCCCTCTCATGAACAAGAACATCAGGATTAAGGACATCGCGCAGCTGGCCGGTGTCTCCGTCGGTACAGTCGACCGCGTCCTTCACAGTCGCGGTCAGGTTTCCCGCGCTGCTTATGAAAAGGTAATGGAGGTCCTGGAAAAGACAGGATACAAACCGAACCTCATAGCACGCACGCTCGGTTCCAACAAGACGTACTTTATTGCCGCTCTCATTCCCGATCCTTCACAAGACGAATACTGGGGCATGTCCGGCCAGGGTGTGCAACACGCTATCGAGGAATGGGAGCAATACGGGGTCCGGGTGGAACCTTTCTTTTTTGATCTGTACGACACGGCGTCATTCCGAACGCGATCGGAAATGGTTCTCGACGCCAACCCGGATGGGATCCTGGCTGCACCCATTTTTCACGAAGAGGCTGCCCGGTTCTTCGAGGTGTGCCATTCCCGCGAGATCCCTTTCGTCGTGTTCAACAACAATGTACCTGAAGCACGTCCCTTAAGTTTCATAGGCCAGGATCTGCACCAGAGCGGTCGCGTCGCGGCGGAACTGTTGCACCTAAATCGCCACCCTCCGGCGCTCTTTGCCATCCTTCACATTTACGACGACATTCACCGGTCGACACACTTGTCTGAAAAAGAAAAAGGCTTCAAGGAATATTTCGACAACCTGAATCACGGACAATTTCAGGTGTTGAGCCTCGACCTGAACTACACGCATGAGCCAACGCTGAAGAACGAACTCGCGGAGTTGATGTCGCGGCCCGACCTCAAAGGAATACTGGTTACGACCTCAAGAGGAGCGAGCATCGTCTCCTCCATGCTGGAAAAGCGTGGTAAGGACGACATCCGGCTGGTAGCATATGATCTGCTGAAGCAGAACCTCAACTATCTGAAGAAAGGAATTATCGACTTCCTCATCAATCAAAACGTGCGACAGCAGGCGTTCACCGGCGTAGGTCAGTTAGCGAACCGTTTGTTGTTTAATAAGAAAGTACCGCAGACGTATTTGTTCCCGCTGGAGATTATTACAAGACAAAATCTGGAATCATATTTGTCGGCTAATTTTCACTGAAACAGAAAAACACCGTCTGACGAATAGGTCATTGGTTGAGTCTGGATAAACTTTTTGAGAATTTTGCCGCGAAGGCGCAAAGAATCGCCAAGAACAAATTTGCGAATCTCCGCGCCTTCGCGGTGAATGACTTAGAGACTATCTTCAACAAATCACGCTGATGCCCCCTCTACCTCTTTCTCCTCCGGCAACGGTTTTGAGCGCCACCACAGCGCGAGCGTGGAGCCAGTGATATTCATGAGCGAGCCGAATATGGCGGGTGCCAGTCCAACTGTAGCAGCTTTCCCGAGTGTATCCGCGGCTATGCTGGAAGCCAATCCTCCGTTTTGCATACCGACCTCCAGGGCGACAGTCCTGCAATCCTGCTCTGGCATTCTCAACGCCCTGCCTGCCCAGTATCCGAGGAAATATCCACACATGTTGTGCAGGAAAACGGCAACTACCAGCACGAGGCCAACCTGAAGCAAGTCGTCTCTGCCCATGGCAATGATCACGACGAGGATCACTGCAATGCCGGCCATCGAAACTACTGGCATTATAGATTCAAGTACTTTGAACCGGCTATGCAGCGTGTGATGGAAAATCAGCCCAACTCCGATCGGAAGAATCACAACTTTTACAATATCGATGAACATCTTCCAGTAGCTAATATCGACTAACTCCCCAGCCAGAACTTTCATGTAGAACGGCGTCACGATGGGTGCAAGAATGGTGGCCACTGCTGTAAGCGTGATAGACAACGCAACGTTAGCCTTTGCCAGGTAAGACATTACATTCGATGCCAAACCACTCGGACAACTGCCAATGAGAATCAGTCCTGCGGCTATCTCAGGCCTCAGAGGAAATATATTTGCAATCCCCCAACCCAGGAACGGCATGATGGTAAATTGACAAAGCACACCGATAATTACCCCTTTTGGCATTTTGATCACGCGCGTAAAATCCCAAAGGCTCAACGTTGTTCCCATGCCGAACATAATGATTTGGAGGAGCGGGGTGATGAGCCGCTTCAATTCAAAATCTCCGACCCGAATGAAGTGCTGCGGAAAATACATCGCCAACGTCACCGAGGCGAAGATTACCATGGGATAGGAATATCCCTTCAGCAAAGGGTATCTCCTGAAACCGATGGCTACCAGGATGAAGAATGAAACAAGGAACCAACCGGCTAAATTATGCTTGCCCATCAGCGTGATGATCACGAAAGCGACAAGCACAATAGCTGCGATGAGGAATGCTAGGTTTAAGGATTTTTTTTGCATATCTGAAGGCTAAGAATTCCCGGGAAAAACATAAAAACGCCTCGGCTGCCGGTATCCGACCGGCAACCAAGGCATCTTGAATGGAACTTACGTCAGCTCCACAGCCTGTCCCACGAACGATCAACGTCCCATTCAGGTGTGGGTGCAAAATACTGTTTATGCTGAGGGTCGAGGTGCTTCTTGACCACTTCCTCATTCAGTTCCACACCCAATCCCGGAGATTCGGGTACAAGCGCAAAGCCTTTTTCAATCAGTGGCTTGTTGTCGACCTTCTTCACAAGGCTTTCCCAGTAATCCAGGTCTATCGAGTGGTGTTCAAGGGCAACAAAGTTCTGTGTCGCGGCTGCACAGTGAACGTTCGCCATGAACGACACCGGTGTCCCAGCAAAGTGCATTGCCATAGCAATACCTCTTTCCTCTGCATAGTCGCCAATCTTCTTGGTTTCCAGCAAGCCACCCGAAGTGGCCAGATCGGGATGCACCAGGTCTACTGCGTGATTGTCAATGAGCTTGATGAATTCCTCCTTGAGGTAGATGTCTTCACCTGTAATGGTAGGCGTCTCCAGAGCATCCGTAATTTTCTTCCACTGATCGGTGAGCATCCAGGGAATCAGGTCTTCCAGCCAGGCAAGGCGATACTTTTCGCAAGCCCTTCCAAGTCGAATTGCGTTGTTGAGATCGAAGTGACCGTAGTGGTCCGACGCAAGCGGAATCGTATAGCCGATTTTGTTTCTTACGCGCTCGATGCGCTGCATCAGAATGTCCAATCCCTTATCCGTAATCTGCACTTGTGTCAGCGGGTGTAACGCAGCACCGTATGACATAGGTTCATTCGACCATTGACGGCCGATGTCCCAGAAATTGCTGTTCACTACCGTGTCGGGAATGTCCTTCAGCAGTTCGATGCCAAAGTCCATCTTCAGGAAGGTGTATCCTTCTTCGAAAATCCTCTTCTGAACACGTGCCGTAAACTCCTCTTCACTTCTTCCTTCCGGTGTATCGGCGTACAGTCGAACCTTGTCGCGATACTTTCCTCCAAGCAGTTGGTAGCAAGGCACGTTGTAGGCCTTTCCGGCAAGATCCCAGAGGGCCATTTCTACGGCGCACACACCGCCACCCTGGCGAGCGTGAAAACCGAACTGCTTGATGCGCTTAAAAATCATCTCGACATTGCAGGGATTCATGCCGAGGATACGGCTCTTCAGGAACATGGCATAGCGCCATGAAGCGCCGTCGCGAACTTCCCCCAGTCCATAAATGCCCTGGTTGGTGTCGATGCGGATCACAGGACAACGTCCACCGCCATTCATGACAACAGCATAGCGCATGTCCGTAATCTTGAGATCGGAGGGCGCTGAGTTGCGGTTTACTTTCGATGTTGATTCGGCAAGGGTGTCTTCAATGGAGCTGAACATAAATCCGCCCAGTGCCAAACCCCCTATGCCGGCCTTCTTGAAAAATTCGCGACGTCCGTTCTCCGGTGCTTCTGGCTGACCAGCATTATCCTGGCTATCGCGCCGTCCGGAATTTTCTGAAGTTCCCGGTTGTACTACATTCTCCTCAGGATCCTTCAACCCCAACTTTTCGAGAAACTTTTGTGATGGTGTTTTCATAGGTGCGTTTTAGGTGTAGGTTTCACTGTCCGTTGTATCGCAATGATGATTCATTTAATAAAAGTCATCGTACGCGCAAGATTTTTTTTCAAGAGACACACCCCATGCGTCTCTACAGCAGCTCTCCAAATCGATTCCGATCGACTTCTCACTCTCACTATCACTCTCACACTGATCTCCTTACCACGTTCTATTCTTCATGAACGCATCCAACTCAGCGCGTGACATCGGAAGCTTATCGGGATTTTGATCAAGCCATTTCAGGAAATCGTTCTTGATCTCGTCAGTCCATTGTGCGTCGATTTGGCCCGGTGTGTATTTGCCTTCACGCAGTCGCTGGTGACCAAATTGATCTCGCAAGGCGATGAATTCGGCATTGATAACGACTTCCTCAACCAGGTGTGCCGGGATGAACACGACGCCGCCCTTCTTGGCAAGGATCGCATCTCCGGGAAGAACAGTAGCGCGGCCGATGCGGATAGGAACGTTTATTCCACCCAGCATCATTTCCTGGATGAAAGAAGGATCATAACCTCTGATCCAGGCGTTAAAGCCCTCGATTTCTTCAAGACCTTCCGCATCGCGGACCGATCCGTGGAAGATTACACCGTTTTTGGACTTGGCATAAATAGAGTTACCCAGATTGTCGCCAATCAGTGTTCCGTCAATGATTTTTCCGTAACCATCCGCGACGTAGATATCGCCAGGCGTTAGCATGTCGATGGGCCACGAGTTAAAATTGCCAATTCGCTTTTCTTCTTTTCCCTTGGCCCTGATCAGATCGTCATAATCCGGGCGACGCGGCAGGTATTGAACCGTGAGTGCGCGTCCGGTCATCACCTGATCAGGTTTCAGAATCATCCAGTCACCTTCAAACTGGTTGCGATAACCCTTGTTGCGAAGCACGCCCCACGCTTCTTCGAGTGAAATGTTTTTGAGCCGTCGGAGGTGATCATCCGAGACCTTGGGGCGGCCATCGGGCAGGCGTTCTCCCTTCCATTCGGGAGTGATTGCGATAATTTGTTCCCGGGTGAGGGCAACCTGTTGAGCAAAAGTGCTGAAGGTTACCATCCATGCCAGCAGGCACGTTAATACAATTCTCATAATCCTAGTTGGTTAGATATCGGTGTTCCATCATCACGTCGCAAGTGCGGACAAATCCATGCCCATGCAATCGTTGCCGACCTAAATAAATAAATAAATGCCGAAACTCAAGCTTTTTACATTGACGGGAGGAACACGCCGTGTGCGGATGGTTTTCGGTAAAATTGGTTCGCATTTCGGCTTACTTTATCTTGGATGCTATGAGTAAATTATTAAGCACAATCTCCGTCGGAATTTTTGCGACACTGGTACTTTTTGCGTGTCGTACACACGTCGCCCCTCCGGAGGCGGTTCTTCCCGTTCCCACTGAAGCACAGTTAAGGTGGCACGAAATGGAAATGAACGCCTTCATTCATTTTACTACCAATACTTTTACTGATCGTGAGTGGGGACTTGGCAATGAAAAGCCAGAGATTTTTAATCCTACGCAACTTAATGCCGATCAATGGGCAACTGTCCTGAGGGATGCTGGTTTCAAAGGAATCATACTCACCTGTAAGCATCACGATGGATTTTGCCTGTGGCCAAGTGCGCATACGGAACACGATGTACAAAGCAGTCCGTACAAGGGCGGAAACGGGGATGTCGTTCGCGAAGTCGCCGATGCATGCCGCCGCCACGGGCTAAAGTTCGGTGTCTACCTTTCACCGTGGGACCGCAACCATCCCGCTTACGGGACGCCCGAGTACATTCAATATTATAGAGAGCAACTCCGCGAACTTTTCACCAATTATGGTGACATTTTTGAAATGTGGTTTGACGGAGCCAACGGCGGCGACGGCTATTACGGGGGTAAACATGAGATTCGGCGCATTGATGGCAGAACGTACTACGACTGGCCCACGACGCTGGACCTTGTCAGAAGCCTCCAACCGGACGTCCTTTTCTTCAGCGATGCAGGTCCCAGCATCCGGTGGTGTGGAAATGAGCAAGGCATTGGCGGAGAAACCAATTGGAACACGATCACACCGGACACGCTGTATCCTGGGAAACCCGGAATTGGCGACCTGTTAAACACCGGGTCGCCGGACGGCACACACTGGATTCCCGCTGAAGTAAACACTTCCATACGTCCGGGCTGGTTTTACCATGCAAGTGAGGACTCACTAGTAAAAACGCCGGAAAAGCTTTTTGAGATTTACCTGACCTCCATTGGAAGGGGATCTACATTATTGCTTAATGTACCTCCCGACCCACGAGGACTTATCCATGAACGCGATGTTGCCGTCCTTAAAGAATGGAGAGCACTCCTTGATAAAACCTTCAATATAAACCTTGCCACTAATGCCAAAGCTACGGCAGACCATTATCGCGGGCGGTCCGATCTGTACGCGCCAGACAAGGTGACCGATGGAGACAAGGATACGTATTGGGCAACGGACGATAATCAGACACAAGGCCAGATCGACATCGAGTTGGGTGAGCGCAAAACGGTTTCCTATGTTGTACTGCAGGAATACATCCGCCTCGGCCAACGGGTGAAGCGCTTTAGTGTCTCCGTGCGCAAGGGCGATGAGTGGATCCGGGTAGCCGAGGGCACGACAATCGGATACAAGAGAATTCTGCAATTGGATCCTGTCGAAACAAATGCCATCCGCGTATCCATTGAAGAAGCGAAAGCTTGCCCGACATTATCGAACGTCGAGGTCTACTAATTGGCCTATGTGTACTATGTGCTTCTATGTTGTCTATGTGTTTCAAAAAGTTCTTGCTACATAGTGCACATAGGAGGGTTAGACTTTTACCCCTTTGCGGGAACGCCAAACCTCTCCTTTCCGATACTTGTCCTTCTTTTTCCTTTTTGTATCGGTAGGTTTTTTGCCGGTAACTTCGACGCGAACGGCGCGGCCTCTGAAAGAAACATCGCCGAACCCTTCCCTGACAATCGTGACATTGGCCGTATCGATTTCAAAGAAGGAATAGGCACCCTTCAGTTCGATCTTGCCGATGTCCTTCTTTCCAAGCCCGCAGCACTCGTCGATCAATTCGATGAGACCCGCCTTATCGAGGCCGTCCATCTTGCCCAGGTTGATGAATATCCTTGAGCCCGTAGCGTATCGCTCTGTACGACCTTCACCTTCAAGGCCCGCATCGGGATCTTCGACGTTACCGTAGTAATCGAGAAAGCGGTTGAACTCAATCGAAGCAAATCGCTTAATGATGTCTTCGCGGCTTAGGTCTTTCAATTCCTCATACACGTCGGGCAGGAATCCAGCAATAGCAGATTCCTGAACCTTCACATCGTGCACACGACGCATCAAGGCAAGCAGTCGCTTTCGGCATATATCAACTCCCGATGGGATCGGAACTCTTGTGATCGTCGTCCTGATCATTTTTTCGATCTGTCGGATCTTTCCGAGCTCACCTTTAGTAGCGAGGGCGACTGATATTCCCTTCTTACCGGCACGCGCTGTTCTTCCGCTTCGGTGCGTATAGAATTCAATTTCATCCGGAATATTCATGTGGATGACATGCGTTATGTCATCTACATCGATTCCACGCGCTGCCACATCGGTAGCGACAAGAACACGGATGGCCCTTTGGCGAAAACTTTTCATTACTTTGTCGCGTTGCTGCTGGGTTAAGTCGCCATGCAACGCATCGGCATTGTATCCGTCTTTGATCAGCTGATCGGCTACACGCTGCGTGTCCACTCTAGTCCGACAGAAAATTAGGCCGAACACATCAGGATGAAAGTCCAGCAGCCTCTTGAGGACGGCGTAGCGATCTTTTTCCCGAATAAGGATGAATTGATGTTCAATGTTAGTGTTCCCGGAATTTTTCTCGCCAATGGTCAGTTCGTGAGGATCGTACATGTAGTTTTTCATAATACGTCTCACTTCGGCCGGCATGGTAGCGGAAAAGAGCCAGGTGCTCTTATCGGAAGGCGTGTGGGAAAGGATCTCGTCGAGATCTTCCTTGAAGCCCATGTTCAGCATTTCGTCGGCCTCATCCAGGACCACGTACCTGATGGTTTCCAGACGCACTGCTTTGCGACCGATCAGGTCGATCAACCGCCCGGGCGTAGCGACGATAATCTGGGCACCTTTCTTGATTTTCTTAATCTGATCGGAAATGCTCGATCCACCGTAAACAGCGACCAAATTGAACTTTCGATAAGATCCTGAAAAACGTTCAAGGTCGCCTGCAATCTGAACACACAGTTCACGAGTGGGTGCAAGTATCAGGGCCTGCGTTTCCCATGAGTCAGGGTCACACAGTTCGATCAGTGGAAGCCCGAATGCGGCCGTTTTACCGGTTCCGGTTTGAGCAAGTCCTACAAAGTCACGATTTCCTTCAAGGAGCACAGGAATGGCGTTTTCCTGTATGGGAGTGGGTATTTCAAAGCCGATGTGCTTTACCGACTCCGCCAATCCCCTGGACAGGCCCAGGGTTTCAAATGATTTCATTAAGGGATTTTAAAGTAAGGGGGCAAAGGTAGCGAAAAATAACCGAACCGTAACTATCGGGCTGAACCCAGCCGCAGCCCTCCGAAGAGGGGCCTAAGCACAATCGTCCTTCTCACGACCTCATACCCTCCAAAACATCCCCCTACTGTAAACAGCAAAACCAAAATAAATTTGACCGGCGCTGGAATCTCCAGTGGAAATATCAGCGAGGAGCCCAGATACAGGAATATCATGTGCAGAACGTACACCGGATAAGCTGCCTGGCTCAGATAGTTTAACACTTTACCAGGTCGATTGAGATACTTGCTTGCAAATGCCAGCACAGAAAGTATCCAGCAGGTGGACTCGATTACCAAGAGGTACCCCGGAGCATTCATTTTGAAATACGTCATACGAACTGCGAACAAGACAATAGCAAGCGCGGCAAACACCCATCTCCGTTTCACAATCATATCTGTAAATGATCTCCCGGCAAGGGCAAAGCAAAAGCCGAAAAGAAACGCCAGCAATCCGAGGTAGAAGCCGTGCCATGTCATTGTGTAGAGTTCATAAGGTCGGGGATTTACCAGCACGACCTTGAACCACCAAAAGGATCTCGGTCGTTTAGGTTTGAGCCTGCCTGAATGTGCTGCCGGAGTGCTTCCTCGTTGCCCGTCACGACAGCGGTGTGGATGTCCAGGTCCGGAGGTTCGACGTTGGACGAGTCACGTCCTCCCGAATCACCTCCGCTCTTGCAGGAGGCTGTTATTAAAAGAGTGGTGATTAACATGACCTGGGTGGCGATGCCAAACGCGTTGAATTTGTGTGCTTTCATGATTGCTAAGGGTTAAAATTTTCGATGACCCAAAGGTGGAAAGCACACGAGGCGGGGACTAAACAGCCATGCGCACAATGCCATCAATCATGCGGAAATGAGTATAAATTATGGTGCATCGATATAAACTATGATGCAAAACCACGAAAACAGCCGATATTTTGCGGGCAATGGTTCGGGGAGACTTTTTCGCTAAAATTGTGCTTGTTTATCGTCTCATGACTTATGGCTGACCCTCGTCCGGCAGAAAATAACTTTGTATCCCGGGTTACCGCTATCATCCAGGAGAATCTGTCGAATGAAGCGTTCGGAGTTTCTGAACTAGCGGACGCCATGAATATGAGCCGGTCGAATCTCCTGCTTCAACGACAAGTCGATGTACAAAAATATAAACCTTGCATTGTATTATACAGCTGTCGGACACACAGAACTGGCCATCAAACACCTTGAGTTATTTACGGAAGAAGATAACTTCATCTACCCGGTCCTTCTCATCCCTGATGACCCTCTTGTCGATTCCGTTAAGGATCGTCCCGAATTTGTAAGCGCCACAAAAAAACTGGAAGCAAAGTTCTGGAACACAAATAAACGCATCAGAAAAAGGCTGGAGGAAATGGAACTCCTCTGATACCTTTATGTCCATGAAAAAATCTATGTACCTCATTTCCTTCCTCACTCTTACGCTCACATTCACACTGCTTTCCTCATTCGCTCAAATCCTTCCAGGTGCCGACCAGACAGACAAATACCTTCCCTATCTGGAGGGCAAGAGGGTTGCCATCATGGCAAATCCAACCTCAATTATTGGTAATACACACTTGGTGGATAGTCTGTTAAGCCGTGGCGTAAACATCGTGCGCATTTTCGGTCCGGAGCACGGCTTCAGGGGAAACGCTAGTGCGGGTGTAAAGGTGGAAGACGAGCGCGATCCAGAAACAGGGATCCCCATTGTTTCACTGTACGGAAGAAAAAACAAACCTGCACCGGAGGATCTGGCTGACGTAGATGTCGTCATCTACGACCTGCAGGATGTGGGATGCCGGTTCTACACCAACATCAATGCGCTGGCTCGACTCATGGAGGCCTGTCATGAAAATGACAAGGAGCTTATCATTCTCGACCGGCCCAATCCGAATGGCTATCTCATTGACGGACCGGTACTCGATATGAAATACAAATCGGGTATTGGCATGTTCCCAATACCCATGGCGCACGGATTAACCGTCGGAGAGTTTGCACTGATGGTTAACGGCGAGGGTTGGCTAACGAACCAGGTAAAATGTCGTCTCAAGATTATTCCGGTAGCCAACTATGCTCACGATATGCCGTACACCCTACCAGTTAGTCCTTCACCCAACCTCAACACACAACAGGCTGTGCTTCTGTATCCCTCGACATGTATGTTCGAAGGCACCTATCTGAACCACGGAAGAGGCACGTATTTTCCCTTCACGGTTCTGGGAAGTCCGGAGCTAAAAGGCAAATACGATTTCCATTTTACTCCGGTGAGCATCAAAGGGATGGCGGAGACACCTCTCTTTATGAACCAGGTGTGCTACGGACTGGACCTGAGAAACTATGACACCGACCTCCTCCGCAAAAGCGGAAAGATAAACCTGCAATGGATCATTGAACTCTATCAGGCCCATCCTCATAAAGAAAAGTTTTTCGACTCCAGCCTGAGCAATCAAATGGGCACGATTGAAAAACTCATCGGATCCGGACTGTTCCGTCAACAAATCATTGACGGCGTTCCGGAAGAAGAAATTCGCGCAAGCTGGGAACCAGGGTTAAGTCAATACAAAGAGATGCGCAAGAAGTATTTGCTTTACCCTTGACCTGATACTCTACACAACCTATGGCAGCGCATACGCCACAACAGCGTCTCCGAGTTTGGTACCCAGTTTACCATGTCCACCGGCAGCGATTACGACAAATTGCTTGCCGTTGAGCACATATGACATAGGCGTTGCCTGTCCCCCTGCTGGAAGTTGATCTTGCCAAAGCAATTTACCGGTCTTCGTTTCGAATGCGCGGAAAAAGTTGTCGTGCGTTCCTGCTACAAACGTGAGCCCACCGGATGTTGTAAGCGCGCCGCCGAAGTTCAGCGAGCCCCAGTGTATTGCGTCCGGATATTCCCTCGGATCATACATGAATCCCAGCGGCACTTCCCATTTCAGTTCGCCACTGTTCATATCGATTGCGAGAAGCGTGCCCCAGGGTGGTTGTGTTTGCATGGAAATCGTTTTGCTCTCAAAATCGATAAGGTAGTCGCGTTTCAAAACGTACGGCGTGCCATTCTGCCATCCAGTCTCAGCTCTCATAGAGCCCGGCTTGCCATCTTCTTCCTCAATCCTTTCCCTTGGCACGAGGCGTATGACTGCAACCAGGCGGTTAATGTTTGTCACCAACAGGTTCGTGTTGGGATCGTACGATACACCTCCCCAATGAATACCCCCGGCATTCGACGGCGCAACCATGGTTCCTTCAAAACTTGGAGGGGTGAAAGGTCCTTCGTTCTTAAGAGCAGCTATACGCTTTCTCGCCCGCTCCCGATCTTCCTCTGTCAATCCCCATGCATCGTCAACGGTAACTTGCCGTGGGCCAACCGGCTTGGGCAGGACGGGGAATGGTTGTGTAGGACTTGCCTGCTCACCCGGGATTGAACTTTGTGGCACAGGTCTTTCCTCTACAGGAAAAAGAGGTTCGCCGGTTTCGCGATGCAGCACAAAGATGTGCCCCATCTTCGTGCCGACGGCAACTGCGGGCACATCGCGGCCATCGCGCTGTACGGTAATCAGCGCGGGTTGCGCTGCGATATCATAATCCCATAAATCGTGGTGCACCACTTGATAGTGCCATACTACTTTTCCTGTTGAAGCGTTAAGCGCAACTACCGAATTGGCGTAAAGGTTTTGACCTTTGCGTTCACCGCCGTAATAGTCGGGGCTGGGTGAAGTAGTAGGTATGAATACGAGATTGCGTTCGGGGTCAGTCGATAATATGGACCACGCATTCGCCGCCCCTGTGAGCATCGCCTTCTCGCCCTGCCACGTAACATGTGCAGCGTCCGATGGGTCACGCGGAATTGGATCCCAGCTCCACAACAGTTTGCCGGTCATCACATCATATGCACGGACCACTCCTTTTTCATAGTCCAGCCGTTGGTTGTCACCCATCGATGATCCGGTAATTAAGGTGTTTCCGATAATCGCGGGAGGCGACGTCACACTGATGTCACCAATGCCCTCGCGCAGGTTGATCGTACCATTCTTTCCAAATTCCTTCACCGGTTTTCCCGTGGCAGCGTCAAGGCAAATAAGACGTCCATCGATGGTCACTGCAAAGATTCTGCGAGGGCCTGCGTTCTTAGGGAGATCCGGACCCGGCCATGTCGATACACCACGCGAAGTGACTTCCGAGAAGTCTGATTTCAAGTTGACCTTTGGATCAAATTCCCACTTCCTGGTTCCTGAATATGCGTCGAGTGCAAAGACCCTTCCGGACGGCGTGCTAAAGTAGAGGGTACCGTCAACCATGATGGGTGTCGCTTCAAACGCAGCTTTTTCTGCCGCGTTTGTTCCTTTGTAAAGCTCCAGTTCACCCGTGTTGAAAGTCCAGGCCACTTTGAGCTGATTCACGTTGCTCGTGTTGATCTGCGAAGACGCGGCATGACGCATACCTCCGGGATCGCCGCCATATGCGGGCCATTCCTGGTTGGTTGCCTGTGCCCATAACCCTGTGTTCCATCCTGTTACAATCAGTACGATGGGGAAAACAAAACGCTTGAAATACATATGAAGGAATATGTGGAGTATCTAATAAGTCGCTGGAGAATCCGGGAATTACACCCACGGGCGCCCATCACACGAAACCACCTTTATTCCCGCCCGCAATTCCTTATCTTTATTTATATAGAGTAGAAACGCGACTGCCTATGGGGAGGTTATACCGTTGTGGAATGCTTTTGATGCTCCTTGCCGCCACAGCCAACCGGATAGACGCGCAGCCCCCGAATCCCATGGGCGTTGCGGCAGCGGCCGATCCGGCAAATATGAACAGCAGGATTAGGGTCGACGTCGAGTCCTATTTCTTTTACCAACCCGCACGACTTTACGCAGTCCGGCTGGGCTACATATATGGCCTCCGCAATGAAAGACACCTGTTCGGCCTGTCCGTTCCGTTTGTCCACAGCATTTTCGACGAAGATTATCAGGGCTTTGAAAACACAACCGGAATCGGCGATTTCGAGATGTGGTACATGACTTCATTCTACACGGGCAAATCCATCGGATTCAGTCGCATCTCTCCATTCCTGGAAATCTCCGCCCCCACAGGCGAATACCTCCTCGGCAGAGGTGCGGGCAGCTGGCTTTACAAGCCGGGCATCGTTTTCACTTGGGTCATTGATCCGCAGGTGGCCTTCTATCCGCAGGTCCGCTACCAGTTTTCGGGCAAAGAAGCAAATAGCACTAGTAGCATATCGGGAATTCCCGACATCGAGCACCCTGAAAAAGACGGGAAACTCCGCAATCTCTCTGTAGAGCTGCCGGTAGTCGTGCAATTTGAGCCCCTCCAGGCATGGTTGGGCATCAACACACAATATCAACAGGCCCTGGCTATCGACGAGTACTTCCTTTTCATGCGCCTGGACTTTGGGAAGATGATCACAGAACGGACCGCGGCGTCGCTCCACCTTTCAAAGTTTATTGCCGGCCAGCCCCGCCTCAACGTTGTAGCACAGGCGCGCCTGCAGGTTTTTCTCAGGTAGAGAACCTGCGAATTCTTGCTAATGTGGGGTCGCCTGCCAACACTTTGCCAGGCAGAGCCGTACTTTTATACCATGGAAGCACCAATAATCACCGTCCTGCACAAGTCCGACTTTTACCGGATACGTGATTTCAAGTGCAATTGTACCCGGTGCAGCACATCCGATCTTGAGTACAACCGAGCATTCTGCATCTGCTTTGTGTGCTCCGGATATTTCGAGTATCATATTCTCGACAAAAAGCTGGACACGCATGTAGGAAGAGCGCTCATTTCAAAGCCGGATTTCGAGCATACAACATATCATATCGACAATCAGCCGGATATCTGTACCGTCATCGATTTTACCGCTCAGTTTTATGAGGGGCTGAAGGAAGTGTACGGAAAGGAGAACAGCTGGTTCTTCAACAATGCCAACATAAAGTGCGTGTTGGTGCAGACGTCGCCCACCATCGAATACTATCACCAGTCGATAGTCAACACACTCCTGCAACACAAAGTCGACTCATTACTTGTGGATGAGACCGTCATCAAACTCGTAGACGCGATCATGCGGCACATGGGTAATGCAGGAGTTCCTCAACCCGTGTCGAAAAGCGTTCGAAAGTATCATTTGAATACGGTTGAGAAAGCGACCCAGTACATTCTGAACCATTTTCAGGAAGATATCGGCTTGCAGGAGCTCGCCGATCATTGCTGTGTCAGTGTATTTCACTTCAGCAGAATCTTCAAAGCCGTGATGCAGCAGTCACCCTATCAATACCTCACGGCAATTCGCATGACGCATGCACGGACGCTGCTCGAGACAACACCGTTGCAGGTTAAGCAGATTGCGGGGCAAAGTGGATTCAAGAGCCTTGAGCAATTTTCGACGACCTATCACCGGTTCTTTGAAATAACGCCATCGCAATACCGGAAAGATATTCTATCAGGTTCCGGAAAATATTCATTCACGCAAATCATTCAGCCATGAGTAAGGTACGCATTCTACGGTACGTTGAGAATTTCAAAGAGATTTATGACGGCAGTCCCTGGTACGGCGATAACATCGTCACCAAGATTGGCAATCTCACCAATGACACCGCGTTTACCAGACCCGTTCAGGGCATGCATTCCGTGGCGGAAGTTGTGTCGCACATGACGTACTGGAGGCAAAGCCTGATCAGTCGCCTGAAAGGAGACTCGACCTTCAAGGCGTCTGTCGATAGTGAAGATAATTGGAAAGATCTGGTACGTCTGAAAGCCATGGGCTGGGATACCGTGCGCAATGCACTTGCTGAAAGCCAGGAGGAACTGATACGCCTGCTATCGCAACAGTCGGACGACATCCTGGACAAGGAATATTCCGACGGATCAACCTACGACTACCTCATCCGCGGCGTGATTGGTCACGACATCTATCACAGTGGGCAGATTGGGTTGATCAGGAAGTTTGTCAGTCAATAGATACGACACTGATCACCAGTGGGATTGGAGACGCGCACCAATTACGGATCGCCGATTACCCCCTCACTCTTCCTCCCTGGAATGACCAGCGCACAATCCTTGCAGTAATCCCATTTTTAATAATATCTTTGCCCTCCCCGGGGCATTAGCTCAGCTGGCTAGAGCGCTACAATGGCATTGTAGAGGTCATCGGTTCGACTCCGATATGCTCCACACGACGCCCCCGATTATTGCACATGCCGGCGGGCGACAAAGTCGCGAAAAGTCTTTCTATACGAGTCGCTGATCGGCAACATTGTCTTGCCTAGCTGCACCTCGTTCTTATGCACCGCGTCGATGGCCTCCAGTCTGACAATGTAGGAATTGTGGATGCGCATGAATTTGTCTGCGGGTAACTGCCCCTCGAGAACCTTGAGTCGCTGGAGGGTGACAATCTTCTGATCGCGGGTGTGGATGGTGACGTAGTCTTTCAAGCCTTCGATGTAGAGGATATCGTCCCACCTGACTTTGACCAGTTTGGTTCCGTCCTTCACGAACATGTAGGATGCGTCTGGTTCTCCGATCTCCGACGTTTCAGGTTGTGATTTCCCTTGCTGCAGCCGCTGGCTCGCCTTATCGATAGCGCGAAGAAAACGCTCGAAGGTGATGGGTTTCAGGAGGTAGTCTACAACGTCTAGCTCATAACCCTCCAACGCATACTCTGAGTAAGCCGTCGTAAAGATCACCAGCGGTTTACGTTGCAGGGTTTTTACGAAAGCGGTTCCGGTGAGGTCCGGCATCTGGATGTCGAGCAGCAGCAGGTCGACACTCTCTTGCTGCAATACATCCATCGCCTCCAGGGCGTTGGCACATGTACCCTTCACTTCGAGGTAGGGTACCTTTGCCGCGTACTCGCTGAGGAGGTTTCTCGCAAGCGGTTCGTCGTCAACGATGAGGCAGGTTATCTTCACGAAGGTCGATCTTCAGTTGGACGCTGTATCGATCCGGAAGGTCACGCATGACAAGCTCGTGACGACCCGGATAGCTCAGTTCCAGGCGGCGCTGAACGTTTTGTAATCCAATGCCCGACTTGCCATTGGCGTTCGGGCTCTTATCCAATTTACTATTCTCAACAGTATAAATACAAGTTGATCCCTTTAGGTCGATACGAATGTCCACCCATGAACCCGGTCGATTGTTGCTTACCCCGTGCTTGAAGGCATTCTCCAGAAATGTAATGAAAATCAGGGGCACGATTTCCACGCCATCCGTTGGGCCAGAGATCTCAAACCGAACAGGGATCTCGTTGTTGAGGCGAAGTCGTTCGAGGTCAACGTAGTTCTGCATGTACTCGATCTCCTTGGAAAGCTTCACCTTGGGATGGTTGGAGTCGTATATCATGTATCGCATCATCTGCGATAGTTTGGCGATAACCTCTGTGGCATTGTCCGACTTGGTATAAACGAGGTAATACAGGTTGTTCAGGGTGTTGAACAAAAAGTGCGGATTGATCTGCGCTTTGAGGAAGTTCAGTTCCGCGGTAAGCTTTTCATTTTCTACCTCCCTTTTTCGGGATTCAAACTCGAACCAATCGACAGCAAACCGCAGCATGCCGATAAAAATTACTATAAAGAGCGTGACAACCACCGTCTGTACAATGTACAGGCTGGAGTAGAAATACATTTCCCGGTAGGTGTATCCATCTATCCAATAGCGGGTGAGGACTACCCGGAGGGCGAGAATTAGTGTAAAGGGTATGGAAAACTCAGCGAGATAGCGTAAGACGTTCTGCTTCTCCAGGAACCGGGGCAGCAGGTAGAAGTAATTGAGGTATGCAATGAGCCACGTGAAAACAAACTGCATCGTGACGAAAACGACCACGTGGTCCCAGTTGGCTTCCTCCCGAAAGCGCTGGCGGTAAGTGACCTGGTACAAAAGGAATGACAGATACACGCACCAGAACAAAAAATGGAGCAAGAATACCTTATGCTTTTGTACGTAAGATTGCATACCAAATTGAATCTCTTTCTCAAAGGTAACGCATGTTAGCCTGCCCTTCGGCCACTGACAAAGGTTTTCTACCGTTTGGCACAAGCGCCCGACGATCGCCGCTTTCCACTCAACAACTGTCACCACTTCCGGAAGTGCCCAAGGCGTCGAATGAAATTGACCGATCGTCTAATACCTGATTTACGATTCAAACCTTTGTCTCATTTTTGTCGTTGTGTGTGTCGGGTAGGGATCATGTTACCTGGTCCCAAACGCAGAATTGTGAGTGACTAACCTATGACAATGAAGAGAGCATTATTTTTTGCGGTCATTTTCCTTAGCAGCAATCTTTTATTTGCCCAGGGAAAAGAGGGCAGCGGAAAAATATCGGGGACCGTCAAAGACAACGAATCGGGCCAGCCAATTGAATATGCCACGGTGGCCCTGAACGACCCGCAGACCGGGTCGCCCGTCGACGGCACCGTTTGCGATGAGAAAGGTCGTTTCACCATCAGCCGGATAGCCGACGGTAAGTATAACCTCGTTATTTCCTTCATCGGTTACGACCCTCACGAAATCCCGGTTGAAATCAGAAATGGCAACAACATCGACGTAGGAGAAGTAAAGCTTTCGGTCAAAACCGAAATCCTGGAAGCCGTAACCGTGGAAGGACAAAAGGTTCTGATCGAAGAACGTGTTGACCGAACAATCTACAACGCTGAAAATGATGCGACAACCCGGGGCGGAGACGCAACCGACGTGCTGAAGCGTGTGCCCATGCTGTCGGTAGACCTTGATGGCAACGTTAGCCTGCGGGGTAACAGCAATATCCGCGTGCTCATCAACAACCGGCCGTCAACCATCGCTGCATCCAGCATTGCCGACGCGCTGAAAGCAATACCCGCCGAAGACATAAAATCGGTAGAGGTCATTACATCCCCTTCGGCGAAATATGACGCGGAAGGATCTTCCGGTATTATCAACATCATCACCAAGAAGAATGTACTTGAAGGAGCTGTTCTGAACATCAACAGCGGTTTCGGCAACAGGGGTAGTAACCTGGGTCTTAATGGCTCCCTGCGCAAGGGAAAGGTTGGTATCAACCTCGGCGGATTTGGTCGCGCGGGTTACAATGTGAAAGGCGCGTTCCTCAACGAACAGTACACCACAACACCCGAAGACAACCAGATGCTGACTACCCAGTCGGCTGACACGAAAAGCAAATTCCTCTTCGGACGTTATACGCTCGGCCTGGATTACGATATCAACAAGAACAACTTCATCACATCATCGATACAATTCGGGGTTCGCGACCGGGACGCCGACCAGGACAACCTGCTGACCCGCTCCTTCATGGATAACGTGTTGCTTTCGGAAAGCATGCGTTTCGTGAACACGGTCGACAAGTCCAATATGATCGACGTCAACATCGGCTACACACACCTGTATGAAAAACCTCAACAGGAGTTCAGTGTACTGGGACAATACAGCAGGGACAACCGGACCAACAACTTTATAAACAACATCCTCGATCTCTCAGACGGCTCCATTGGCGAACGGTTCAAGAATGACAATGAAAGCTTTAATGAAGAGATCACGCTGCAGGCAGATTATCAATCGCCTGTTGGTACAAGCCAAATGGTTGAGTTTGGCGCCAAGACCATCCTGCGGAACGTAAGCAGCGATTACAAGTATTACACGGCAGCGGGATCGGATGGTCCTTTTGTGCCTTCCGAAGATGAGAACCTCACGAATGTCTTCAACTATAGGCAAAGTATTGCTGCGGCTTATCTGTCGTATACCTTCAACTTTCTGGAAAACTACTCACTCAAGGCCGGTGGCCGCTATGAGTACACAACTATCGATGCCAACTTCCAGGATGAGCAAAAGGTTGAGATACCCTCCTACAACGTCTTTGTGCCTAGCGTCAACTTCTCCAGGAAGCTGAAGAACGGCAATATGATTAAGGCGTCGTACAACCGAAGGATACAGCGTCCTTCCATTCGCTTCCTTAATCCAAATATAGAAGCGTCGAATCCGCTGAACATCACGGTAGGTAATCCCGAGTTGGATCCGGAATACACGAACAACTACGAACTGTCCTACAGCACGTTCATCAAGGGATCGATGCTGAACTTCTCAGCATTCTACCGCAACACCAATAACGCCATTCAGAGCGTACGCGAAGTTGTGGGAGACAATGTCATTCGCACAACCTACCAGAATATCGGGCATGAAAATGCATATGGCGTGAGCGTATTTGCCAACCTGAGCCTGGGTAGCAAGGTCTCCTTGAATGGGGGCACCGATGTATACTATGCCGTCCTTGACAACAACGTTCCTGATCCGCTCTACAACGCAAGCAATGAAGGATGGGTAGCTAGCTACAGGTTGTTTGGCAACTACAACTTCGCCAAAAACTGGGGCTTCCAGTTCTTCGGTTTCTATCGGGGCAACAGCGTACAACTTCAGGGCTCCCAAGGCGGATTTGGAATTTACAACCTTGCCATCAAACGCGACTTCGCCGATTCGCGAGGCAGCATTGGTTTTGGTGCGGAAAACTTTTTCACTCCCGAATTCAAGATCAAGAGCGATCTTGTTTCCCCTGTGCTTCGTCAGCATAGTGTCAACACCATGCGAAACATGGGCTTTCGCATCAACTTCAGCTATCGGATCGGTAAGTTGGGCAACGATCAGGGGCAAAGCCGGAGGAGCCGTCGCTCCGTCAGGAATGACGACCTGAAGAGCGCCGACGACGGTGGCATGGAAGGCGGTGTCGATGTGCAAATGGGTGGTGGAAGACCTAATGGCGGAGCACGCCCGCCTATGGGCGGCGTTGCACCGAGGGTAGATGTTAACGTACCTCAGGGCAACCCCGAAGCTGTTGTTGAAGCTGAAGGAAAGTGGTCTTATGTAATCGAATCCCCTCAGGGTGGCGATGGTACGATTACCGTTGTAAAAGATGGCGAAGCACTCAGCGGCACGATCTTCAACAAGCGATTCAACCGCGAAACTGCACTAGAGAATGTTACCCTCAAGGGCAACGAACTTACATTCAATTATCAGGCAGGACCGATGGCCATTTCAGTACGTGCTGTCATTGACGGCGACAGCATGAACGGGTCTATAACCGTTGGTGACTTCGGAACATTCCCGATCAAGGCGACGCGGGATAAATAACCCAAATAATCTCATCTGGCAGCCTCGGTCGCGATGCGTCGGATTTCACGCACGCGATCGGGGTCGACCGTTCTCAACATAAATTCGCGTCCGCGGTCATCTCCCATGCCCGCGATCCTTTCATTGCGATATATCATACCGCTTTCCTGTGACCCTACCGCTGAGAAGTGAATTTCCTTCGCGCCGGTTCCCCGGACTACGGCCGCGACGGTTTGTTCGTTTATGCCGGATCCTGGCATGATGGTGATACGGCCTTGCGCCTGTCGAACAAGTTCAGCAATCTTCGAGACTCCCTCCGCCGCAGTGGCGTGTCCTCCCGAAGTGAGAATACGATCAAAGCCGGCATCGATGCAAGCTTCAAGGGTCTCGAAAGGATCTCGTGTCATGTCAAAGGCCCGGTGGCACGTAACCTTCATTGGACGAGCAAACGCTATGAGTTCGCCGCATCGATCGACATCCAGTGTGCCGTCGGGTTTGAGGATACCCAGTACCACGCCATCAGCGCTGAGGCGTTGCGCCATCGCGATATCACGCTTCATAGCATGAAATTCGTAGCGCGAATAGAGGAAGTCACCGCCGCGAGGGCGGATCATCACGTACACATCGATTGACAAATTCTTGCGTACAACCTCAATCGTACCTGCGGAAGGTGTCGTGCCCCCTTCACCCGGATTGTCACACAACTCAATACGATCAGCACCACCGGTCTGCGCGTTCAAAGCAGAGGCGATGTTGTAAACGACGACCTCAACGATCATGAAAAGTGACTTGCTGAATTGACAAGTTGTTCCGTGTCCGGAGTACGCACCGCATAGGTGAATCCCGGCTGCAGGCAATACGCGCCGTAATTACCCTGTTTGTTAAGCGCAATAAATCCTACCTGCACATCCCTGGCTTTCCCGGGGCTCTTGGCGACAATGCGATTGACTGCCAGGCGACACGCATCTTCCGGTGAATGGCCTTGTCGCATCAGTTCGACGACGAGGTGACATCCCACAATACGGATCACCTCCTCACCTACTCCTGTCGCCGTTGCCGCACCAACATCATTATCGACATAAAGCCCGGCACCAATAATCGGGGAGTCGCCTATTCTGCCCCGCATCTTGAAGGCGAGCCCGCTTGTTGTGCAGGCACCGGACAGATTGCCGTTTCCATCCAGGGCAATGATTCCTATGGTATCGTGATTTTCTATGTTGACAACCGGTTTGTATTGTGCCGTCTTAAGCCATTCTTTCCAGGCCTTCTCGGAGGCCTCGATCAAAAGATTTTCTTTCTTAAATCCATTGGCCAGGGCAAATTGGAGTGCGCCCTCGCCTGCGAGCATGACGTGT
The DNA here is from genome assembly GCA_003242315.1 of Bacteroidota bacterium. GTDB lineage: Bacteria > Bacteroidota > Bacteroidia > Cytophagales > Cyclobacteriaceae > ZC4RG29. The sequence goes on along the minus strand of QGUY01000014.1, from coordinate 4,866 downwards.
GGTGTCTTCTCCATCACCATTCGTGCAACGGATACCGGATGCTTGATATGTTCGAGAAAGGCAACGGATCCGCAGTTGCCGTGTTCATCCATTATGCATGAGTCGAGCGTTACACGACCGTCACGGTCGGGAAAGCCACCATACCCAACAGTCTGTACTGAAGGATCGGCCTCCGTAAAACGAGCCCCCGCTTCAACGGCGTCCAGGGCGCGACCACCGGCAGAAAGAATCTTCCAGGCCTCGCGGTTGGCGTTCATACCAAAATTCCAGGTGGAGAGGACAACCGGCTTCATCGTTGTTCCGTCAACGTTTGCAATCGAACGAAAGGGTGCTACTGCCGCTCCCGCCGTTGCCATTTTCAGGAATTCTCTTCTCGATTTCATGCATTGGAGGAATTAAGGAAACAAAGGTCATTCCCTTTCCAAGCTATCATTACAAATGCCAACATGCAAACAAAACCTCACTCGATGAGGCGGCGGGCAGTTCGAAATCGTTTCCTGTAGTAGTCGGTAAAGATGTTGGTTTCCACCACACCCAGGGTTGTGGATGCGTGAATGAATCTGATGTCGTCGCGCGACCGGCATTCGGTGACGAGACCAACATGAGTAATCTGATTCTTTTTTCGGCCTGTGGCAAAAAACACAAGGTCTCCCGGGCGCAGCTCATCAAGTTTCACTTCCTTCCCTACCTTGCTTTGATCGACTGATCGTCGGGGCAGGGTTACATCAATGGCTCGAAATGAGTTCATCAATAGTCCGGAGCAATCCATGCCTGCCCGGGTTGTACCACCATACTTGTATGGCGTACCCAAATAGGCGCGAGCGGCTTTGATCACTTCATCTGCACGGGAATCTGTTTTCGCTACCTTCGAATGGGAAGCACAGGCTGAGACAAAAACAGCGAGCAGGACAGCAGGAAGCAACAGCTTTTGATTATTTTTGAGCCCCAAAAAAATCAGTCTCATCGGCGAAAGCTGAAAAAATCAATTGTCAAATATAAACCATTCATGGCACTTACCGAAGTATCCGTAGACGTTATTGGGAAGCTTGAAGCGGCAGTAGGCCGGGAATATGTAATTCTCGACGAAGAAATACGTCGTGATTATGGACACGACAAAACCGAGGACTACGCGTTTCTCCCCGACGTCGTAGTGAAACCCGGTACGCCGGAAGAAGTCAGTGCCATACTCCGCATCTGCAACGAACATCTCATACCCGTTACTCCCCGCGGTGCCGGCACAGGCCTCGCGGGAAGCGCGCTTCCCGTTCACAAGGGAATCGTCATGTCTATGGAACGTTTCAACCGCATCCTTAGTATAGACGAACTCAACCTGCAGGCAACTGTTGAGCCCGGTGTGATCACGGAAGTGTTTCAGAATGCGGTAAAAGAGAAGGGTCTGTTTTATCCTCCTGACCCTGCAAGCCGAGGGTCGTGTTTCTTGGGAGGCAATCTCTCCAACAACTCCGGGGGACCAAAGGCGGTCAAGTACGGCGTTACCCGCGATTATGTCCTTAACCTTGAAGTGGTCCTTCCCACCGGTGAGATCATCTGGACTGGCGCGAACGTACTCAAGTACTCTACGGGTTACAATCTCACACAACTGATCTGTGGCAGCGAAGGAACGCTGGGTGTCGTAACCAAGATTGTGTTCAAACTGAGGGGATATCCGCAGAAGGATGTACTCATGCTGATACCGTTCAGCACAAGTGAAGAAGCGTGCCGGGCGATATCTGCGATTTTCGTCGCGGGCATTACTCCATCAGGCATGGAATTCTTTGAGCGCGAAGCCATCACGCGCACCGTGGAATATTGTGAGAAGGTGCTGAACAGTCCTGTAACGACAAAGTTTGCGGAAGGCATGGATGCATTCCTGCTCTGCGAACTTGATGGCAATGACGACGAGGTACTCATGCGCGATGCTGAACGCGTCATGTCGGTTGTGGAAAACTTCGAGGTCGGCGAAGTGTTGTTTGCTGAAAGCAGCGCACAGAAAGAGGAACTCTGGAAGGTTCGCAAGAACGTATCACCGGCTGTGAACTGGTATACGCTCACCAAATCTGATGACGTGGTAGTGCCTCGTTCCAATCTGCCGAAGCTGGTGTCAGGCATCAAGGAGATCGGCAAGGCTTACGGATTCAACACCGTTTGCTTCGGTCACCTCGGCGACGGCAACCTGCATGTCAACATCCTTCGGGAAAACATCAGCGAAGAGGATTGGAAGACAAAGATTCCGCAAGGCATCGGCGAAATATTCAAGCTGACCGTGAGCCTTGGTGGTACGCTCTCCGGTGAACACGGCATCGGTATTGCCAAAAAACCCTACATGCCAATCGCGATGAGCGAAGTGAACCTCAGGCTTATGCGGGATATCAAGAAAGCCTTTGATCCAAACGGCATTCTAAATCCCGGAAAGATATTTTAGCATTATCTTTATTATCCGACCTGAACGGTCCGCCTAATCCAAACCGCTATGAAATCACACTACCTAATTCTGATCGGTGTTGCATTTGCTTTGGCCTGCGGAAAGCAAAAGCAAGCCGAGGATGGAAGCGAGGCCAGCGCCTCTTTGGAAGCACCCCAAACCAATGAAGGCTGGACACTCCTCTTCGATGGAAAGACTATGGACGGGTGGAGAACATACAGAAACGCGGAAAATGACAGCTGGGAAGTTGTAGACGGCACCCTCCATTGCAAACCTGCCAGCGAGGCCACGAAACGAGCAGATTTGATCACCGTGGATCAATTCGACAATTTCGAACTGTCGTTTGAATGGAAGATCGCTCCCCAAAGCAACAGCGGCGTGATGTTTCGCGTGACGGAAGATTACGATCAACCTTTCCTTACCGGTCCGGAATACCAGATCCTTGATGATGGCGGTTACGCGGGCGAATCAAAGGAGGAAAACATGAGCGGCGGTAACTACGACATGCACGCACCCGTCAACAAGCGTCTCAACCCCGTAGGTGAATGGAATACCTCAAAGATCGTCGCCAACGGAAAACACATTGAACACTGGCTCAATGGCGACAAAATCCTGGAGTACGAAATTGGATCCGAAGACTGGAACAACCGGAAAGCCAAAAGCAAATGGAAAGATGCTGAGGGTTACGCCGTTCCTGAACGCGGACACATCGATCTTCAGGATCACGGTGGTGAAGTGTGGTATCGCAACATTATGATCAGGCCGCTTTGAGCGGTCGCCTGTTCCCTTCAGGATAATCCCTTAACTTGCGGATGAGGCATATTCCAGATGTGCGGCATCACTGGCATCTTTGCGTTTAACCTGGTCGGCAAGTTCAACAAGATCCACGTCACCGCGGCTACCATGGCCCTGCACAAGCGCGGGCCGGATTTCCAGGACATATACCTCGGAGATAACGTCGCACTGGGACATCAGCGACTATCCATAATCGATACCTCCGATGCCGGCAATCAGCCCATGTGGGACGGAAGCGGACGATACTGCATCGTCTTCAACGGCGAAATCTTCAATTTCAAGGAACTTAGAAAAGAACTTGAAAGCGACGGCGTCGCGTTTCGCTCACACTGCGATACGGAAGTCTTGTTGCAGCTGTACATTCGCGACGGAGCCAGGTGCCTGAACCGCTTGAATGGATTTTTCGCGTTCTGTATTTACGACAAGGCCGAAGAGACACTGTTCCTCGCCCGCGATCGCTTCGGAATAAAACCTTTGCTGTACCTGTTCGATGAAGACAAGTTCATCTTCGCATCCGAGATGAAGGCGATGCTTCACTATGGCATCGAACGTGAGATCGACGATGTATCTCTTCTCACCTATCTGCAACTTAACTACATTCCGCCGCCACATACGATTCTGGAGGGTATCTACAAGCTCCAGCCGGGACACTATCTGCGCGTCGCCAGGCAAAAACTTGAAGAGCACGTTTATTACACATTACCCGACACGTCGACGCCACCATTTACCGGCAGCTACGATGATGCGCAGAAAAAGCTGAGAGATTTGCTGGATACTGCTGTGCAGCGAAGGCTCATCGCAGACGTACCCCTCGGTTCGTTTCTCAGTGGAGGAGTGGATTCTTCTGTGATTACGGGACTGGCAGCGCGTCACAAGCCTGATCTCCACACGTTTTCCATAGGCTTTCGCGATGCAAAATTCTTTGATGAAACTGACTACGCACGACTCGTTGCTCAACATTTCAAAACCGTTCACACGGTATTCTCACTGACGAATGACGATCTGTATAGGCATCTTCACAGCATTCTCGATTACATTGACGAGCCCTTTGCCGATTCATCGGCCATTGCCGTCTACATTTTGAGTCGGGAAACACGCAAGCATGCAACGGTCGCGCTGTCGGGCGACGGCGCCGATGAACTTCTCGCCGGCTATAACAAACATGAAGCATTCCGAAGGTCGTTTGATCCCGGGTTTCGCGAACACACCGTACGTTGGTTACACCCGTTATGGAGTATGTTGCCCCGTTCGCGTAACAACGCTGCGGCGAACGCTGTTAGGCAGATGCTTCGCTTTAGCAATGGCATGAGATTGCCGCTGCCAGATCGGTACTGGCTATGGGCCGGTTACACTACGCCGGATGGCGCTTTGCAAACGCTTGCACCGGGCATTAGCGAACGCATAGCCATGCGGGATTTCGAGTCGCGAAAGTCAGCGCTGCTAAAAGGCCTGAGTGGGAACGGTAGTATGAATGATGTACTTCACGTCGACGTGAAGATGGTTTTGGCGGGCGACATGCTACACAAGGTTGACCTCATGAGCATGGCAAACAGTCTGGAGGTGCGCGTGCCTTTCCTCGACGTGGATGTTGTCAACTTTCTTTTCACCCTTCCTGCCGAGTGGAAAATAACCGGGAAGATGCGTAAGCG
>QGUY01000535.1 GCA_003242315.1 Bacteroidota bacterium | reverse complement strand
TTAAAATAAAAAGTGTAACAATGGCCGATAACCCCGTCTGGAAAGACTCAGCGCGCTGGTGCCGGGTTCCAGAAAGAAATGTAGTTCACCCACGGCACCGGTTAATGGTAGGGCTTGTGATAATGTTGTGCGTGTTCGTAACGGCTTTGGTGATTGGAATTTTAAGCATTGTAATCTGAAAAACTATGGAAATACAGATAGAGAAACTAGCCTTTGAATCAAAGCCCGATTCATTACCACATGGCTACAGGATTAGGGCTATGTATCTTCTTCAACCAAAGCGTGAGGCCCTTATTGAAATATTCAAAGGGGATGACCTTGTAAAGCAATTCCTATTCCCGGCTTATAAAATCTGGAACATCGCAGCACATGCGCACGACATAGTAGATGGGCTTGAGGATGGTGGTGATGAGCGCGGACTTAGAATGGCTGCATGGAACGGGATTGAAGGGGCAACTCTTGTTCTGCCATGAAAGCAGTAAAGAAAATATTAATGGCCTTTGCCTTCGCCTTGTTCTTCTGGTGTGTGGCCTGGGCGCCGACTGTGTTGAGGATTTTAATCGGTGGATGATGATAACAATTACCCGTAAGGTTCAGCTTCTTTTTGACTGCGATAAATCAGAGTTGGATGCTATGTATAAGAAATGGAGAGACTGGCAATACATAGTCCGTAAGGCGGCAAACATGATCGTTACTACCCTCTACACTCAGGATCAACACAAATCATTCTTCTACTACACCGAAGACATGAAATTGAAACTGGCTGATGTGCGCAAGGATGAAGACGGCATACTTACCATGTCCCGCGACAATACAACCTACCAACTTCTTTCGAGAGCGTTTAAGGGAGCTTGTCCTATGGGGATGCTTTCCGGCCTAAATACGGTTGTCTGTGCTACTTATAAAAAAGAAGCCGAGGACGTTGCGATGGGTAAACGATCCCTGCGTGTTTACCGCAACACAATACCGATGCCGGTTCGCAGTGGGGATATAAGCAACATTGAAAAGTTAGAGGACGGGAATTACCGGTTTCATGTGTATGGGACTTGGTTCAGGACGTGGTTTGGGAAGGATTTGTCGGGCAACGAATTGATTTTTGATGGCGCTCAGGCCGGTCAGTACAAACTGTGTGATTCATCTATTTCATTCGATGACAGCAAGATATTCTTTAACGCTGTTTTCAGGATGGATCCTACGCCGGTTAAACTTGACAAAAAGAGGGAATTGATCGCCCGTCTATCACCTGATGCACCAATTGTCTTTTCATTCCGAAACAACGAATACAAAATCGGGTTTCCGGAAGAATTTAAACATCGGTTGGAACAGATTCGTGCCGGCAGGAAAAGAGCGGTAGTAAGCGCAAAATATAATAAGAAGGGGAGGGGCAGGAAAAAGCGGCTTGAGTCTGTGGATAGATATGAGAAGTATGCAGAGAAGTACGTTCAATCGAAAATTCATATGTACACCGCAAAGTTGATAAACTTCGCGATCAAATTGAAATGCGGCAAAATAACCCTGGCTCCTGTTGAGGATGGCTTATCGAAATCGTTCGTATTTCCTTCATGGTCGTATGGCGGACTGTCTGACAAGCTGAAATACAAGTGTAACAAATACGGAATAGAACTTCATGGAATCAATAAGAAAACAAAAAAATCGGCTGTACCTGAGTGATGATCAGTACGCCAAACAAATCCTTCGTGGGAAGGGA
>QGUY01000534.1 GCA_003242315.1 Bacteroidota bacterium | reverse complement strand
TCGCGCTGATGAAGCGGGGCGCGGATGCCTGGCGGGTCCTGTCGTAGCTGCGGCAGTCATTCTTCCCAAGCGGTACAAGCACAAACTTCTGACCGACTCCAAGCAACTCAACCGTGAGCAACGGGAAGCCCTTCGCGGAGATATCTTGCGCGATGCCCTCGCGTGGGCAGTGGCGGAAGTTTCTCACGAGGAGATTGACGAAATCAATATTCTGAATGCTTCATTCAAGGCAATGCATTTGGCGCTCGATAAACTCGACCCTGTACCCGAACTTGTCCTTGTCGACGGCAATCGTTTTAAGCCCTGGCGTGATGTGCGCTTCGAATGCGTAGTAAAGGGTGACGGCCGATTTCTTTCCATTGCGGCGGCATCGATTTTGGCGAAAACCCATCGCGACGACCTGATGAACAACCTGGCCAGGGAGTTCGCTGGATACGGCTGGGAGACCAACGTCGGATACCCGACGCCTGAACACCGGGAAGGAATACGTCAGTTAGGTATTACGCCTTATCACCGAAAATCATTTACTCTGTTGCCACAACAACTTGAATTGTTCGACGAGCTAAACCAAGACGCGCTGCAATAGGGGCCGTGCGCAGCTTCGCTTCTGGATACCGTCAAAACCATGGATACCGTTGACACACAATAACGGACCTGCAAATCCTGTGGGCATGTTTTCGAAGGAAGATACTGCAGTCGATGCGGTGAAAAGGTCATCGAACCGAAGGAGCGCTCGGTAGCCCATCTGCTGCATACGGTGGTTCATACCTTTACTCACGCTGATGCAAAAATCTTTAAGGACCTGAAGAGCTTGTTGATCATCCTGGCTCGCTTTCCCTGCACCACATTGAGGGGGTTCGAAAGCCTCACCTCGACCTGGTATCGATGTTTTTTGTCGGCAACCTGATCTACTTTCTGCGACACCTTTAATACTTCTCTGGTCATGCAAACCCATGAGCAGATTTACAGTGATAGGATACGCCCCATGGTGGAAGGACCTATAGTTGAGGAAGGAACAACATTTATGGACTTTGCTGCCTGCTACGACTCAAAAACATCGACCTACTCGAAACTGATGCTTATCATTTTTGCCCCATGCTAGCGGCGGTATTCGCATTGCTGAATTTCCACCGAGACCGGTATTTCGCGGATCACCTGACTGCGGCGCTTGAGTTCATGTGCTTCACGATCTTTTATGTGACGCTCGCGTGGCCATTGGTGCTCGTGATTATTCATCTGACCCTCCGTCTTGCGGGAAGTGAATTCTCGATTTGGAGCAGCGAATGGATTCCGTTGTCACCCGGGGTGATCGCTCTGGCAACCTACTTTGTGGTTAGGATGGAGCGTACGTTGTACAACCAGAAGTGGATTTGGGCGGTGTTGAAAGGCGTCGCGGTGGTCCTGTGATTTACAATCGTGATGTTTGTGTACCGCGCCATCCTGTTCTTCGTGACCTTCCTGATGCTTTGAACAAAGAAGGTATTGTCGACGGACCACGGTACACGGTGCCTTGATCGCATCACTTCGTCGGAGCTGCATTCGCCAGCTTGCTCTTCCAATATCCGTAGCTGAAATAAATCACCAGGCCAAATGCCATCCAGCCGAAAAATACTGCCCAACTACGTGCCGGAATTTCAATCATCAGGTAGAGGCAGCACAGCATGCCCATGACGGGAATAAACGACAGCTTCTTGACCAGGCAGGCTATGGT
>QGUY01000533.1 GCA_003242315.1 Bacteroidota bacterium | reverse complement strand
TAAAAAAAAAACAGGAAAAGAAATTAGAATTCCGTCTCGTGGCTCGGAAATGTTTAAAAGAGACAGATCACAAACATCGCGGTCCCGGTACCCAGCACTACGGTGTAGCACGGCGATTCCACGGGCACAGTGCGGGTTTCCAGGTTGTAAAGGTCTGTAAAGTGGATTTTGCCGTCGCTGAAATAGTACAACTCTTCCCCCCAGAAATTAAACGACGCTGCACCGGGAGCGGGAAACGAACGCAATTTCATGCCCAGGCGATTGTAGACAAGGATTCCATTATTGCGGTCGTGAATAAACAGGAATCCAAGGTACTCGCGCATCCCCACAAAATCCGCTTTCTCGGCAAGGGTAGGGTCAAGGGTAAATTCGAACGTTACTGTCGATTTTCGTGTGTCTACCTTCTTCACGCTCCAATCCGCCCCATCGAGAATCCATAGATCGTAATCGCCAGACGCGCAGATGAGCCAGGGCGATATGGCAAACGACGGATCAATCGGCAATCGCTGCCGTTCCTCCAGAGTAGGAGAGTAAATCGCATACTCCTGTTTGTCTCTGAAGTAGGCGAGAAGTCGCACGCCATTGCCGGGGTCAAACAGTGTTATGGGAGCGTCAGCAACGACCGAATCCAACCGGTTTCCCAGGCTGTCGAATTTGAAAATGCTATTCCCTGCAATCGCATAGAATTCGCCTGCTCTGTCGACTGCAGTTAGCGTTACACCAGGCAACGTAACGGTACGTTCCTGGGCGAAGGCAACCACACCACAGGCAAAAGCCAATGTTGCCGTGAAAGCAATCTTCGCGACTGTCATGTGAACGATTTCAATTTGACATCTGTGCCGTCATACTCAGCGTATGGGCTATAGTTGACCCATTCGCCAAGATTAATGTAACGGCTCTGCGGGCTTACAGGCAAGTCGAGCGGCAGATGTCGGTGACCGAATATGTAGAAGTCGTGATGCACCCGCTTTTCAAGTTCTCTGCAGTAGATAAGCAAGAACTCGTTTTCCTCTCCTGCGAACCGCTCCTCGCGTTTGGTGTTCGTGATCCGGCTGTGGCGCGACCAGGCATGCGCTATGCGTATCCCCAGGTTGGGATGGATGCGGGCAAACAGCCATTGACAAATCCGGCTGTTGAAAAAGCGTTTGATGATCTTGTATGTTTTGTCGCCCGGCCCGAGACCATCGCCATGACCGATAAGCAGGCGTTGATTGCCAACCTGCATAACCTGCGGCTCGCGATAGATGGGAATGCCAAGTTCATGAGGGAAATAGTCGAACATCCACATGTCGTGGTTGCCTGTGAAGAACGCAATGGGAAGACCCTGGTCCCGCAACTCGGCAAGCTTTCCCTGAAATCGTATAAAGCCTTTGGGAATAGCGCGGCGGTATTCAAACCAGAAGTCGAAGATATCACCGAGCAGGAAAATTGCGTGCGCGTCGTGACGAATAGAATCCAGCCATGCTGTTATCCTGCGCTCTCGTTCGAGGCTGGATGCGGCATCGGGTGTACCCAGATGGAAATCAGACGCGAAGTAAATCTTTTTTCCGTCCGGCAGTCTCTCGATCGGTGTAAGCATGGATCCCGTTAGGCGTTGCCGGCCTGCCGTGCCGCTGCGGGCGGTTCGGCGCTGTCTTCCGGCTCGGTCCGGGTTTCAGCGGCGGGTTCGGATTGTTTTTCTTCCGGTTTTTCGGCACTCGCTGAAGTGTCC
>QGUY01000532.1 GCA_003242315.1 Bacteroidota bacterium | reverse complement strand
TCTTCCGCGTCGGCATTAATACCGCCAATTTCCAGTACGATGTTGAGGGATTGTATCCGGCTCACGCCCTTCAGGCGTTCGTTGTCTTCCGGTGTCAGTTCAAAGCCCAGTTCGGCCGCGAGTCGCTTCCACGCCAGATAATGGTATCGTGCGGTGTCAACAATTACACCATCAAGGTCGAATATGCAAGCCTCCATCAACGATAATTCAGATTAAAGTTCCGCCTTGCCCGTTTCATACGTTTCACGGATCAGGGCGTCAGTCTCTTCAAGCGATTTGAATACTTCAAAAGTTTTTCCCTGTGTGCGCAATGCACCCAGCGCGTTGCCATAGCGCGCCGCCTGGACGTAGTCGCGAGGATCCTGCAACAACCCATATCCCAATCCACCCGCGAATGAGTCACCTGCACCTGTCGTGTCGATTACATGTTCAACGGGTACCGCAGGCACGAGGACTTCAACAAACTCCCTTCCATCCTTGTAGTAGGTCATGCAGCCACGTGAATCCAGGGTAATGTACACACAACGGACACCCATCCCCAGGCAATGCCTTGCGAAGGCTCTCAGCATGTCATGGTCGAGTTCAATCTCACGGGTAAAGTCCTGTGTTTCGTATTCCTTCTTAAACCACGACGCATACGCCTCTTCCAGGTTCATCTTCAATACATCGATATAGGGAAGCCATTGATCCCGATCGATCCAGAACTTGCGCTGGCGCTCGCCGTTAATAAGACATGCGGTTGTCGGACCATGCGCATCAAAGACTATTATGCCCTTACTTTCCTCTTTCAGGTATCGGAGCGTATCGAGCGATATCTCGTAGTCGCTGATAGGGACGAAAACGAACACATCACAATCCAGCAGTCCCTTAACATCAGAAGGCAGTATCGGATCCATGAAGCCCGTCTGACGTTCGAGCCGGTTGTTCATGTCTACAAAACGGAGGCTAATGATATCCCCCTGGTCGTTGCGTGAGGTTACACAGCGAAGGTCAACACCCCGATAGCCTTTGAACACCTCCTTGACGTTGTCGAGGTCAACCTTGCGGACGTGCGTAACCGGATAAATCCGGATGCTGTCTCCGGCGAGCGTCGACAGGGCAATGACCGGATGAGTTACACACCCCCACTTCTGGATCAGGTCGCCGTTGTGCGTCACGATGTGATCGCGAGGCACAGGCCCAACGATGGCTATCTGTTTCATGACTCCTCCTTTTCGTGCATGAATGTTCACTTTCTTGTGTCGACGAGGTAGGCCGCCCCGAACACGCCTGCACTATCTCCCAGTATCGGCCTTACAATAGGTGTCTCAACTCTGTTGTTGAAGATGTTTTTCTTTAGGGATTCCATTCCCTCAGAATAAATCGCATCGATGTTTCCAAGTCCACCCCCGATCACGATAACATCCGGATCGATGATGTTGGTGATGACGCTTATTGCCTGTCCAAAGAAGCTGGTTAAGCGCTGCAGCGTTTCCCGGGCAATGGGATCCGATTCAGCATCCGCTACGATCTCCGGCATAGTTTTCTTTTTTCCTGCTTTGGATTCGTAAAAGGCTTCAAGCGCCGGGCCCGAAAGTACTCTTTCCACGCACCCCTTTTTACCGCAGTAGCATTGACCGCCGGAGGAATCGAGAAAATTATGCCCCCACTCTCCACCGATGCCGTGAAGCCCGTTAATCACTTCACCGTTGACCACGAGTCCACCCCCTACACC
>QGUY01000531.1 GCA_003242315.1 Bacteroidota bacterium | reverse complement strand
CTGCTCGATCAAATCAACCTCACGCTGAAAAAGATCGCCATGGGCGGCATCCACGACCAAATCGGCGGAGGCTTCGCCCGTTATTCCGTCGACGGTGAATGGTTTGCGCCTCATTTTGAGAAAATGCTCTACGACAACGGCCAGCTCATGAGCCTCTACTCGGAGGCATACGAAGTCACCGGTGATGCCGAATACAAAGACGTTGTCGAAGGTATCTTTACCTGGCTGTCACGAGAAATGACACATCCGGAAGGAGGATTTTACTCTGCTTTGGATGCCGACAGCGAAGGAGAAGAGGGTAAATACTACGTTTGGCGCAAGGCGGAGATAGAGGAACACCTGGGTGATCAGGCTGAACTGATAAGCGACTACTACAGCGTCACCTCAAATGGCAACTGGGAAAATGGCAACAATATTTTGATGCGACGCGAGACAGACGAAAAGTTTCTCGCAAAGCATCAACTTACCGCCGCTCATTGGCGTGACATCCTCAACAATGCCAGGGATAAGCTTCTTCGCGTCCGCGAGCAGAGAATCAAACCAGGACTTGACGACAAGATCATTACGGCCTGGAATGGCATCATGATTTCAGGACTGGCGCACGCGTACCGCGCCACAGGGGATACACGCTATCGCGACGCTGCAACAAGAGCGATGCAGTTCATCAATACACACCTGCGTGAGGGTACAACGCTCTATCGTTCTTTCAAGGGCAAACGATCAACGACTATCGGTTTTCTCGATGATTATGCGTTTACCATTCAGGCGGCCGTCGATCTGTATGAAGTGACTTTCGATGAAGCCTATCTGGAAGATGCCGCATCCCTCCTGCGGCACACGATGAAAGACTTCTTCGACGAAAAGGAACGCTATTTCTTTTATTCCCATCGCGAAGGAGAATCGCTCATAACACGAAAGAAGGAAATCTTCGACAACGTCATCCCCGGATCCAATTCCGTGATGGCGAGAAATCTAAGACGGCTGGGGTTGATTTACGATAACGCACAGTGGACTGGATTGTCATCCGAAATGACCGCAGCATTTGCCGAGATCACACGCGCCGAGCCTAATTACATGTCGAATTGGGGTATTGCACTTCTCGAATCCAAGCAGCCCATCGCAGAAGTTGTCTTTATCGGCAACGACGTCCAGAAATTGCGCGAGGAATTTCAGTCGGGCTATTATCCCTTCTCGCTTACGCTGGGAGCCACAACACAAAGCGATCTTCCCCTCCTTCAGGGAAAAGAAGCCCTGGGTGGAAGGTCGACGGTTTATGTGTGCTTCAACAAGACGTGCCGCCTTCCCGTCCATACGGTTACGGAAGCCGTTGAACAGGTGAAGGCCGGATGGATTAGTGATTTTTGATTTGATCCCCACGCGATCTGGTTGGGTTAACCAAATCGAAAATCAATAATCAAAATCATGTCCGGACGTCACCATCGACTACGACCAAACACAAACAGCGCGTCCCTACGGGACGCATCTTCCCACGAACACGCGTTTCTACAAACATGGCATCCCTAAAGGGGATGCAGTGGGGTTACGCTACAGCGAACCTGGCATCATGCTTTCAATGAGCGAATCATGGGGGCTGTCCAAAAAGTCCGTTTTTGTTCGCTGGTTGATGGTGTGATGAAGGATGATTTGGAAAAAGTGTCGGGATTGTACTGGAGTTTTTCGAAGACTATGCCGCTGCCTTGGTTGCCAGCTTTCT
>QGUY01000530.1 GCA_003242315.1 Bacteroidota bacterium | reverse complement strand
GGCCATGACGATGTGATGGATGCCACGCTGCACTCTTCTGAACGGATGATCCGGGACGTGTATGATCGTCGACGGGTGCGGGAGGCGACGCCTGCCCGATAGCAAGAAGCACCTGTAGCGGGTTCTTTCCCAAGGGCTTTGAATCGCCCCGGAACCTCTAGATACCCATATGCCTCATAATGAGGCGTTGAGGATTCATCATGAGTACGAAGGCCATGCAAAAACGCTTTTCCGAGGAATTCAAGGTCGAGGCCGTGCGCCAGACGACAGAACGCGGCCACAAAGTCGCGGATGTTGCAGCCCGCCTGGGAGTCAGTACCTGGAGCCTGTATCAGTGGCGCAAGCAGTACGGTGCCCAGCGTGCTGAGTATCGCGAAACGCAGGATCAGGCCGCCGAGAACCGGCGTCTGAAGGCTGAGTTGCGGCGGGTGACCGAGGAGCGCGACATCTTAAAAAAAGCGGCGGCGTACTTCGCGAAGCAGTCCCAGTGAAGTACGCCTTTGTTCGCGACCACACGATGGTCTTTCCTGTGCGACGCATGTGCTCAGTGCTGGGTATCCATCCCAGCGGTTATTACGCATGGCGTCGTTGCCCAGATAGCACCCGTGCGCTTGAGGATCGGCGGCTAGTCGCCCTGATTCGCCATAGTTGGCAGGACAGCGGACATGTCTATGGATACCGCAAGGTGACCCATGATCTGCGAGACCTGGGTGAGCGCTGCGGTAAACACCGGGTGGCGCGACTGATGCGTGAGAATCAACTGCGATCCCAAACGGGTTACAAGCGCCGGCCAGGCAATCGAGGCGGGCGCCCCAGCTTGGTGGCCGAGAACCTCTTGCAGCAACAGTTCGATGTAGCCGCGCCCGATCAGGCGTGGGTGACCGACATCACCTACATCCGCACCCATGAGGGATGGTTGTATCTGGCCGTGGTGTTGGACCTCTTTGCCCGTACCGTGGTGGGCTGGTCCATGAGTCGCCGCATCGATGCCGATCTGGTGCTCAACGCCCTGTTGGCGGCCGTCTGGCGCCGTCGCCCAAAGGCCGAGGTCATCATCCACAGCGATCAGGGCAGCCAGTTCGGTAGCCACGACTGGCGCGACTTCCTGAAGACCCATCGACTCACACCCAGTATGAGCCGGCGGGGCAATTGCCATGACAACGCCGTGGCTGAGAGTTTCTTCCAGTTGCTCAAACGCGAACGGATTCGTCGTCGCGTCTACGCCACCCGGGAGCAGGCCCGGGCTGATATCTTCGATTACATCGAGATGTTCTACAACCCGAAGCGGCGTCACAGCCATGCCGGTGATCGTTCACCGGTAGAATTCGAGAATCAGCATTTTTTGAAAACCGGGACCGTCTAGTAAATCCGGGGCGATTCAGGTCACTTGTGAGCCCTAATCCAAGTCTTGCCCGTCGACGTACTCTTGAACGTCTCCCATCCTCTGGGTTGTGAGCCGAAAATCGCATTCATCGCCTTTGAAACCAGGTTGTACGCAAACTGACGGCGGTCTTCCAAGTGTTCCGGCAGGTGGTCAATCAGAAACTGCTGAACTCCATACCAAGGCATGCCATTCGAAGATTCGAGCTTCTGGCGGATGTCGGTATCTCCTTGCAAGGCATCAATCGCTCGCTGCTCTATGGTTGCCATGACGTCCACTGGCTCGGAGTCTTCGAAACCAGTCTCAGCGGAAAAGAGCGAGCCTGAAGCGTTTGCG
>QGUY01000529.1 GCA_003242315.1 Bacteroidota bacterium | reverse complement strand
CTTCATCAGCGACCTCTTTAGCCAAACCCACAGTAAGGGAATCCAACGCGCCCTTGGTCGCGGCATAGTCGATGTACTCAAACGGCGCGCCCGATCTGGATGCAATAGAAGAAACGTTGACGATAGTCCCACCCTGACCACCGTGCTTTGTTGACATACGCCGAATCGCTTCGCGGCAACACAGGATTTGGCCAACAATATTCGTATTGAATATCTGCTCAAGTCGTTCGCTGTCCATGTCCACCAATTTTGTTTGAGGCCCCAGGATACCCGCGTTGTTAACGAGGCAATGCAGGGATCCGAAAATCCGGTCCACGTCCCCAAACATCCGGAGGATATCGCCTTCCTTTGACACATCCGCCTGCACGGCCACTGCCTTACCACCCTGGGACACGATGCTGTCAACCACACGTGCGGCTGCCTCAGCGTTCTTGCGGTAATTAACCACTACCGCGTAGCCGTTGGCAGCGGCCAATAGTGCTGTGGCAGCACCAATGCCACGGCTCGCACCTGTTATGAGCATGGTTTTCACCGAATTGTCCATTTCGTCCGTTGGTAGCGTCGCTGTGAGCGTGCTCAAATATAACAGGCAGTGGGAGAATTTGTATTAATCATGGCATAGTGAGATCTGCATGCGAAGATCAGGCATCATTCACCTTGCCCTTCTGCCCGACAAGGACATTCATTCCACTCAATTGTTTGTAAACGATCTCAAACCCATAGCGCTGCAAAATGTTCTCGATCATGGCAACGGTAATTCTCAACTTGAAATAATGGCTTATCTTTTGTTCCCACCGGTCTCCGGCCTTTTCCAACAGGATGTCTGTAACCCGCACCCTGTCGTCGAAATATTCAAGAAAACACATGAAAATTCTTGTGTCATCCTGCCGTATCGGGATAAAGCGATCGGTACCTTCGAGTGCACGTGAATAATCTCTGAAGGTGAGATATAACTTGCCTCCTTCTGCGAGGCTGGAATAACTTCCGGCGATCAGCTCCTCGAGCTTGATGTAATCAGGCAAATGCGCGATCGTATCTCCACAACAAACGACCAGCGAAGGGGAAATATCAAGTTTGTATCCGACAAGCAAATCATCTTTTATGATGTGAACCTCGCGCCCAACCGTGTTGGCCCTCAGTTCCTCAAGCAATTGTTTGTTAAAATCAATTGCCGTGACCTTGTAGCCCATATCACACAGCGCGACGGTTTGAACTCCATTACCGGCGCCAAGATCCCACGCGACAGCAGCGTCGACGTCAGTAATTCCGGCGTCTGCAAATTCCTCCTTTTGACGGCCAACCATAGCGCCGAAATCCCCCATCATCCATGAGTAGAAGTTGCCCAGGTGGTTATCGTAGTGAGCCTTTGCTGTGCCCATGTCCCCTATTCAATGGTTGAACCTAGCCAATGCACAAACCAGAACCCGGGGAGGAAAATCAGGACCAGCCTCGCATATCAACGGTAACCGGGGTCCAGTACCGTTCCAATTTATCATTTATCTATCGCAAAGGATATAAGCCGCTTAGAAAAATGTCTCCAATTGACTGTACCGCCTATACATATGAGCCGGGCTTCTTAACCTTCTTCGTCGTATAATTATACACTATCAGGCCGAAGAAAACCGCAATTACCTTGTCAAGAATGGAAAAGAGAAACGCCCCCTCGTAGCTGGCCCTCTTCACAAGGTAAAAATAAAGTTCAGCAATTCAGCCGACAACGA
>QGUY01000238.1 GCA_003242315.1 Bacteroidota bacterium | reverse complement strand
CCAAAGAGCGAAATGGCGAAATAGTTTATGATTTCCTCTATATGATCTTCTTCCGCCCCGTTCAGATTCGACTTCAAAATGTTAGTTCTTAAATGATACTGTTAATTTTTCACTGAGCCCGGATTCCGTTCCATCTTCAAACAACACCTTCACCGCGTAAGAATATCCACCTTCGTTCAGAAAGAATTCCAGATCCTGAAACTGCCGCTCAGTACCGGGTACGGATCCATATGGTACAAGGTCACCATTCCCTTCGCCTCTAAAAATAACGAACTTGAATTTGCCCTCTCCCCCGTACTGCCAAGAGAGAATGAAATTCTTTGTATCCTTTGAGAACTCTCCGGCGAGTCCGGAAACCGGACTTTTCATTGACGCATTGCGGAATCGCACATTGACCGG
Organism: Bacteroidota bacterium; assembly: GCA_003242315.1. Classification (GTDB taxonomy): domain Bacteria; phylum Bacteroidota; class Bacteroidia; order Cytophagales; family Cyclobacteriaceae; genus ZC4RG29. Next base: position 5,730 of record QGUY01000238.1, on the reverse strand, counting down.
GGCTGACTTACCAGAAGTCAAACCATTCACATCAACCGCCTCAATTGCGTAGGAATACCTGCCATCAAATTGAATATTTGTGTCGTAGTATATGCTGGCCGAATCCGTTAAGGTTGCAATCGGCTGCCACTCGGCGCCTGCCACCCTTCGAAAGAGAATATGACGGACAACATCGTCGCTCGTACTCCGAGTCCAATGCAGTTGAACAGTATCCTTTTTGATCACCGGTTGCTTCATCACCGGTTTCACCGGCGGATGATAGTCGGGCCGCTCCAACGCCAGTATCTCGGAGTAGCCTGATGGGTTGTAGTTAAAGTCGAATGCAGCGACCTTATAGTATACCTTCTTGCCAATCGTCGTGAGACTGACCGTGTCTGTATAGAAGTTGCCGGGGATTGGTCCCTTAGTTATCTGAATGAACTCCCGGTCCCTCCCGTTTGCACGATATACCCTGTATCCCTTGAGGTCTTCCTCCTTGCCCAGGTCCCAAGCAAACGAGACAATTCCGAGCGAATCGATCTCTCCGATAAGACCTGTCGGAGTAGCAGGCGGTGTGTCATCCCTTAGGAGGGTCATCGTGATCATGCTCTCGCTTTGATTCTTGTTCATATCGAACGCAACCACCTTGTAGTAATTGGGACGGAATGCCGAAGGATTCGGATCAGTAAATGAGCGCGCATTGGATTTCAATTCAGCAATCTGAACAAAGCCGGAATTCACGTTATCATTGCTCTTCAGAACATAAAATCCAGCATGATCAGACTCCCCGGCATCTGTCTTCCACTCAATGAGAACCTTGTGATCAGAGGTTTCCTTTGACGTAACAACTACAGGTGGCGCGGGAGGTGTCAAGTCCTTGGCTTCTGCCGAGACCACCGCAGAGACTACACCCTCATCGCCAAAGCTCGTGAGGCCGATAACGCGATACCAATACGTCTTACCATTGGTTTCGACCGAATCCTGGTACAAGTGCAGAAGCCCTTCAGCTACCTGATCGTCCGATCGGAACGGGCGTTCATTCAGTCTGCGAAAACCCTTACCGTCTTCCGACTTCTCAATGTAGTAGGCCGAGAATAACTGGTCATTCAACGGCTTGTTCCAGCTGATCTCGATAGAAAGATCCTTTCCTTCGGCGCGTACCTCCCGGACAGGAAAAGGTTCGTATACATGATTGGCATCTACATACAGTTTAGCCGTGTCAATTTTTTCGCCGGCATAGGGAATATAGAGGCGATATATGAATCGCTTATGTCCCTTTAGATCCTTGTCGCTATAACGTAAACCCAGAGCCTTTGATACCGGCGCTGAGAAGTCAGCGGCCATAAGCGCAAACGCGAGGCGATTATTTTGCTCCTGGTGCGCCATAATCTTTCTTCCCATGGCGTCCGATGCAGCAGGATCTACTGCGCGTTCGCCGTGCAAGACTTCTGCCGCAATACTCACTGTTACGTCTGTAGTGTCTGTCTTTGCCTTCCACTCTGCAAGCGTGTAGGGCAGAATCGGACCAGCGATCCTTTCGTAACGATTCATTCCGGCGTGCCAACGTTCCAAGACATAGCCGTGCTTGTTCCCAAGCTGCCAAACATGGTATGACGTTGGCGCCCACCGCAGGATGATGGAGTCGCCGTAGGAACGGGCGATCATTACCAAGTCGTTCTGTAGGCTGTCCGTCTCGGTTTGAGCGAGAACGGCAGTGTTCGCGAGTCCCATCAACGCGACTAAAACATATTTTTTCATGGCCAGCCTTTTAATTCTCAGAATAAAAACCTCCATCCTTATTAAGCTCAGGCACGATGTAGTAGAAATCCTTCGGGTTGCCCTCAATCTCGAAGAAATACCCACCCTTAGGACGGCTCTTGTAATACATTCCGTATTGCAGGTAGTATTCTATCGGCACGAAAATCAAGTCATGATATTCATTGTGCTCCGGATCAGAAGGACTGGGAAGCAAGTCAAGATTCCGTTCATGGATGTGCTTTCTAAAGAGATAGAAGTCACGCATAGACAGCCATTCCGTGTAGTCGAGCACCGCGATACGCTTCGGGAGCGTCGGATTGGCGTACTGCTGATTGCCTATCGTCGGAGGCGTATAGCCCGTGTTCGCCTGAAACTGGTTGAGATTGCCGCTGGGCGGTGTCGGTGCCAGTTCCATCGCATCCTGTACTTCCTGAGCGGAAAGTGGCCCGTCAGGCAGGACCACGTTCTGGCCCTTCCAGTCGATAGAGCCATGTGCATTACTTCCCCCGTAAAATTCAAGCATCGGTGCGCCGAAATAACCGGACATCATTTGAAATGCAGAAGGAAAGTCACGCTTCCCGAAAGGATACCATTTGTTTTCATGCCGATGCTGATTCCAGTCATCCACCGCGGGAATATATTGTTCCCAATCGGGTGTAGGCCTGTCAACCGTCCACTCAATAGGGATTCCAAACTCATCTTTTATCACCATGTATTCCCACTCCTCATCATCCGGCATATCGTAAAGGTCCTCGATGAAAGATTCCAACCATTGATCCTCGTAATCCTGGTATTTCAGCTTGAATACCGGTTCGATAAATCCTCCATAGTCACTGTTTCCCCATTTTTTTCCGTACAATTCATAGGCGTCAAAATTCTCCTCGATGGACAACAACGCCACCGGAACATCGGTCGACACAGCGGTCCCAGGATAGAACGTTGCATAATTTTTTACGGGCACTTTATTCTCCGCGAGCTCAAGGGCTTCCATGGAGTTTATCTTTTGCTGCTTGGTATTGAACTTGCTCGTCTTAAATGCAAAGAAGAATTTGAAGAGATTGTGCTCGATGGTTTTCGATGATTCATCGCTGGCCACCAGCTTGCGGTTCATTCGCTGTATCGCCACACCCGTCGCTTGTCCTGGGCCAGGGGCCGCAGTCAGCATACCCTTATTCAGAGACGCCTGGTACATGCCATTAGGTTGATCGTACTGTTGAACGAGATTATGTATGCCACCGGGATTAACCTGTTGCGCGAGTTGGTAATTGGCAGCCAACATTTGCTGGCTACCTGAAGCCGCAGTCATGGTTTGTGAACCGGCAAACTGAGCACCGGGATCTCCGGCGCTGCCACCACCGACGCCCTGGTTCGCGACCAGATTGTTTATGGTCGTGCTCCCGCCACCTCCGCCGGAACCAGAGATAATAACATCCTTGTAAGCCGCGTAGGTGTTCGTCGCCACTGTAGGGGTAGCAAGGTCGGTGACAGGCGGATTGTATATGACAACAAGATCAGCCTTATATATAGTGCTGTTCTTTAGTGCATTGGGAATATTAAAACTGATCTTCGTACCATCCGCGCTGATCGTAGCTTTAACAGGGTACACATTCCCCGTAGCCAGTTCCCTGAAGCGCATCTCCCATCTGAATGTTCCAGAATTGACATGATTGTAATTGCCCAGCTCCCACACATCTTCGTACCAGAACTCTGGATCGAAGTGGTCTGAGTAGTTGTACATCAGGTCAATTTCACCCTTTTGATATTCGTCCTTAAGAAAATAACGCTGCCTGTACCCTGGCCGTGAATTCTTGATATGGGTAAAGAGAATATGGTCAGGAAACTTATCGGTCGTGAAGGTGCCCTCTTTCTTTTCAGTAATCAGCAACTTATCCGGTCCGAAAACTTTTTCCCATCCCCTTACGCGTACTTCATAGCTAACGGGTCTATCAGCAGGAAGAACTTCAGAGGAGACAAAAACCGCAGAGTTTCCATCCTGACGATATTTTTTCCAGTTGGTGATGTCCATGGTCCTGTTGTTACCAAGGTCATCTTTGTACTTAAGAATGAAAGATTCGAAGGTGTAATAGAAAGTACGCACTACTGTCGAACCATCATCCCTGATTTCTTCCACCTGGAATTCTTCGTTCGGAAAGTTGAATGCAACCTCCGGGTTGGTGAACACGCTTACTTTGGTGTCACCGTTGCCGGGATTTACTTCGGATATGATCGGCATATCTTCAAAGGGATTGCCGGAGTCCGGAATACACTTCTCGCCTACCTCAAACTTGAAGCTGGTGTTCACCTTGATGAGTCCGTTCAGAACACTTCCGCTTATCGCAAACTGCCCCTTGACCCATGTAGGATTAGGCAACTGTGCTTGCAGCGCCGCAGCAGCCGTCGCCTGCAGCAAACTCAGCTTTAGCTTGCCATCCGTAAACCACACCTTAACTTCAAGCCCGACGTCTACACCGAGGTACGCATACATTTGTCCTTTTGCGTACCATCCGTGGATTCCAAATCCAGAACCGCAGCCCATATCCCCCTGGTAGTGCTTCAACGTGACATCAAATCCAGTGGTGAAAAGGATGTCAGCGTAGAAGATCAGGAATTTTATCCTCGGATCTGTACCTGCCTTAAAACCTGCTCCAAACGCAACGCCTCCTGAATTATTTGTGCCAAGTACATCACCACGCGGCGTTGTGGTTGCACTCATCCCGAATACATCGCGAACCACAGCCGGCATAGGAGGAATTTCCGGGATATCGTTACCCATCATGAAGTATCCGTAGAAGTTGGCATTGATTACCTTCAGATCCACGCCAAGCTCTATTCTCTTATTATCCAACCACGGCTCATCATAATTTTCCCATTCACCCAGTTTCACGTACCACACTTCCGGATCAAAGTGCATGGCCAGCGGGACTTGTCCCGTGATAATCGATGCTATATTTATCGTGAAAGGATCCTCCGTTTCGAGATGAAATACCGGTGTAGGAAAAGGCTTTGCTTCATCATGAGGAACGATCACCACTTTAACTGATCCTTTGATAAAGGCGTTGTTCCTGTTGCCTGTAAAGTCCTGCATTACATAGCCACCACCTTCGATGATGACATTGTCGAACGACCCATCCTGGTCCAGCTCCATACTGAACTTGACATCGCCGTTAAAGGCCGATGGAACGCCCGCCAACCCGAACGCAACAGCCGCATTGAATCCAAAACTTCCCTGGCTGGGTGTGAAGGTAGAACCGTAAACACTTGCGCCTGGTGTGTCGCTGTAGGAAGGATTGTTGTTAAACGAACTGTACGACATCTCCTGCATGACGTTCCGTGTCATGTTGTGGTAAGCGCCTCCGCCAAGTCCGTAAATAGCCGCAGCCGTGCCTGGGATAGGAATACCTGTCCCCGCGTTCACCATCAGGTCGAAGTACCAGTACCGGAAACTGTTGGCGCCGGTGGTCCTGCCGATCTGTAGCGCGGCGTCCATTCCCAGGTTTATGGCGTTTATCTTCGCCTGGATTTCACCCCGGAAGCCATCTCCATATACAGCGTCGTTATTAAAAATCGTGATACTGCCCAGAAGGTATGCCACACCTACGTCAACATCGATCGACACTTCGTTCAATTCCGTGTGATCATAGTTGTAATGACCACCATTGAATTTGCCCACTATGCTGAATACAGTGCCGCCGGAAATGCCATTGCCCTCGGCATTAAGCGACAGATCCATGTCGAATTGCAACTTGATGTTCGACTGATCAAGTCCGTTCAGGCTAACCGAGTTAAGCACAAGAGGGAAACCCGCCAATCCCGCCTGATCGTTGTCAAAGTTGTCAAGTTGAACCGCACCCAGAGAAATTGATGGACTTGTTCCACCTGTGATCCGAAAATTCTCAAACCGCAGGTCTGGAATGTTGATGTTTGAAACCGCAGTAGTGCCGCCTCCAGGCTTGGAAGCCGAACTCGGATTCCAGCTAATGGTTACGTTGCCAT
>QGUY01000237.1 GCA_003242315.1 Bacteroidota bacterium | reverse complement strand
TTCGATGTCAGATCCCGCCGGTTGCTGGAACACTTCCAGTCCAAAATAAGGGATTGCCGACAGCAGGTGGTCGAAAATATCTGCCTGAATGGATTCGTACTCGGCCCAGACCACTGTATTGGTAAAGCAATAGATTTCCAGAGGCAAGCCTTTGTCTTCAATGGCGAGGTGCCGGACAAGCAGCGTCATATCCTGACGAACACCTTTGTGATTTCTGAGATAGGCTTCCGCGTACTTGCGGAACACGCCGATGTTCGTCATCCGCCTTCCGTTGATCAACTCCGACGTGTCGAAATCGTGCTCCGCATTGTATCGTTCTATCTCCGCCTGGCGTTCTGTAATGTAGTCCCTGATCAGGTAAAACCTTTTGTAACGCTCACGGGTCTCCGGGTCAACAAATCGAACTGAACGCAGGTTGATGAGAATGGTGCGCTTGATCCGTCGCCCTCCGCTCTCGCGCATACCGCGCCAATTCTTGAAACTGTCGGTGATTAAGTTGTAGGTAGGGATCGTCGTGATCGTCTTGTCCCAGTTCTGCACCTTCACCGTGTGAAGATTGATGGCAATCACATCGCCATCGGCGTTGAACTTGGGCATCTCGATCCAGTCGCCCACGCGCACCATGTCGTTGGAAGAAATCTGCACGCTCGCGACAACACCCAGGATGGTATCCTTGAAGATCAGCAGGATAATTGCCGTCATAGCACCGAACGCCCCCAGCAGAACCAGCGGCGATTTGTTGAGCAACAGTGATATGACCGTTATGCCAGCCGTGATGTATAAAATGATGCGGGCGAGTTGGAAATAGCTTGCAATCGGTTTGTGGTTGAAGGCCTGCGACTGCTGTACGAGATATTCGGCTGCCCTCAGCAGCGAGACAAACACCAACATGCCCACAATCACGAGATAGATGTCGATCATCTTGTCTACGACCGGGACCATCTCTTCAAAATCCCGGAACAGGATGGGCACGAATATTTTGACAATTATAGCAGGGACGATGTGGGCCAGGTTCTCGAAGGTCTTATTGTCCGCGAGTACATCATCCCATTTGGCAGGAGTCTTCTTAAGAAAGGAATGAAGATACCGAATGACGTAGCGCCGGGTGACGAAGAACGCCACGTAGAGCACAATGCCCAGGAGGATCAGGAGGACAATCAGACGCAGGTAGGGTATCCAGTCCCCTGCAACCCCCGCATCTCTCAGCAAGCTTTCAATCCATTTCCGGAAATCCTCCATGTAGTTTCAGGTTGCGCAATTCGGCGGGCGCTAAATTGTGAAGGTTTATACACACAAACAAGAAAAGGACGAAAGGTAAATTCTCGAACTTTGTAACAAAGGACCACGGACCATCGTATCGCATGAAAAGGCGCGACGGCGCCGCGCCCGCCGGATTTTAGTTACATCGAGATATGACAACAGAAATCGCACTCAGGTACCTTCACTTCATCAGCATCTTTGCTATCGTTGGATCTCTTACGTCGGAGCACATGTTGCTCCGCCCGGCGATGACGCGTCGTGAGATAGGAAAGCTTGCACGTATTGATGCTGTCTACGGCATTGCAGCGCTTACCCTACTGGCAGCAGGTCTCACGCTGTGGCTGGGAGGCCTCAGCAAGCCAACGGAATTCTATTCCCGAAACTGGATCTTTCACCTGAAGATCACGTTGTTTCTTGTAATCGGACTACTTTCAATTTACCCTACAGTATTCTTTATCAGGCAACGCAAGGGGCAACAGGATGAAACGGTAAACGTTCCCAAATCAGTATTTACACTACTGCGTTTAGAATTGACCCTGCTCGTGATTATCCCACTACTTGCTGGATTGATGGCACGGGGAGTGGGGTTCAACTAAAAAGTTGCAGGCGCAGGTGCAGATGCAGCAGCGTCGTAGTAACTGAACGCGATCGGTAACCATTGTATCTGCGTCTGCGTCTGTCTGCTGTTCATCCTTTCCAGTTTTTCAGAAACCTCGCACTCTCCTCCAAATGCGGCGGTCCCATTTCAACGAAGTAATTCTTCACGCCATTCTTTTCTGCCGCAGCGAAGAATTCCTTCCAGTCTACCACGCCTTTGCCCAGCGGCACCTGCTCCTCTCCTTTACCAGACCAGTCATACAAGTGGGCTGAAATGTAACGACCCGGATAACGATTGAAGTAGTCGGCCGCCTTGTAACCCGCAATAATCACCCACACCTGGAACTGCAGCTTCACCAACTCCGGATCAAGACGATCCAGAAGCACATCATAGATGAGCTGACCATCCAGTTTCTCGAACTCGAAGTTGTGATTGTGGTAAGCGAGTTGAACTCCAGACTTGCGCGCCAGTTCACCAATCTTGTTTGCTTCCTCAGCCGTGCGCTTCCAGTCGTCGAGCGTTGCACCTCTCGGTAATCCTGGCGAAGCAATGACCATCTGCGTCAAGCCGAGTTCTTTTGCAAAATCGATTCGTTCCTGCGCATGATCTCTTAGTTCACCCATCCCAAAGTGGCAACTCACACAAGTGAAGCCCGCGTCTTTGATCATTTTCTTAAGAGTCGCGGCAGGAATATCCTGCAACGGACCAAATCCCGTATTGGCATAACCTTTAGGTGAACACAGCTCGAAGCTGTTGTAACCCATTGCGGCCATCTTCTTGAGTGTACCGGTGAAATCCTTGCCGATGTCTTCGCGCACAATCCAGGTTTGAAAACCGATGTGCTTTATGCGTTTCGCCATCCCCTCCGCGCTCAGCAACCGCGGCGTCAGCATAGAAGCGCCTGCCAGTCCTGCTATGCCCCTCGCTAGAAATTTTCTTCTGTCCATGGTGTTCATTGGTGTGTAATATTTATGAATTCAAAGTCGCCAAATAGAAAGTCCCTTCTTCCCCACAATCATTTTGCGAGAGGATCTGGCCGGATTTGGAATTTGAACACCTTGCTCGTCGTGCCCTTACCTCCTTCCATATGAAACGGTGCACGCGTGCTGATGGTGGCCCAAAGTCCACGACCCTTCCAACCGGCATTCGGATCATCAATTCTACCATCAAGCCACTTCGTGTAAAAACCCAGCGGATAAGGAACACGAAGCACAACCCATTCGCCATCCTTCAACGCGAGCAATCCCTCCGATTCATTGCCTGTGTTAATGGGTGTGTTCTCACCCAATCCCGATGTATTAAACTGATCTACCCAGGTGTAGTAACTCGACTCAGCGCTTCCCGGTGTGTCAACACCACCAAGCTGAGGCAGCGGTTCCGTGTAAAAGGTCCAGCCTTCCGGACAGTGTTGGCCCGTGGCATCCGGACCATTGAGTGGCCCGTTGCACTTGCGACGATCAAAGCTCGCCATGTGTCCACTGGCCAGCGCCACCCACGCGACACCATTGCGGTCAATGTCCATACCCCTTGGCGAAAATCCTTCAACAGGTTCTCCATTTTCCTGAAGAGGAAGTTCATAATATTCAACCAGGGCAGTCTCAGGAGGATTTGATCCGGGATCAAGACGAATAATGCCGCCGGGATATCCAAGCGTCGAGCCCCACACGCTACCATCCGGTGCAGGTGACACGGCGTATAGTCCACGCGCGATTCGCTTGTCCTTCTGCGGATCTACAGGTTCCTCCGGCTCCACATAGTCATCGCGCTTGCCATTGCCGTTCGTATCGAGGATCAATGCAGTCCAGCCTTGTGATGCCATCTCATCGCCGGTCTCTAGATACTTCTTCGTATCAAGCCATCCGATCACATCACCGCCACCGCTGGTCCACAGAGTATTGCTTCCATCTTCCGCAAACATGAGGTGGTGAGTGCTGAAGCACGTGCCGATGGGTGTGTACGTCTTTGTCTTCGGATCATAAACACCCAGGTGACGAAACGCCCGATCTTTCGGATAGAGCTTAGCAGAAGGATGATCTGAACCTTCTTTGCAGAAGTCCGGATTGTCCGGAGGACGTATTGTTGCTGTTATCCAGACGCGCCCTTCCGCGTCCATCATGGGATTGTGTACGTTAGTCTTGCTGTTCCATATCGGCTCGTCGCCCCAATAGGGAGAAGGCTGTGGCATATCAGGACCGTTAGCCACCTGTGTTGCGGGATCGCGTACCGTGAGGGGAATACGTGTAGTGTCATGCGTCAAGGGATTGAGCACAGGGAGGTAATCGGCGCTCTCTTCCATCGCTCCATAGAGTTCACCATTAGCGTTGACGGTCGGGTTCCTTCGGTCTGTTGATACGAGATCGTGCAAATACCCCTTCGGATCCGCCCAGTCCCATTGCGTAATCACAACATTGCGTTCAATACCAGATGGGCGCGGCGGCGCAGGAGGTACCGCACCGGCCGCAATCTTATCGGTCCAATCAGCAAACATTTTTAGTGTGCCCTCAGCGCCCCACTGATGTACTGAGGCAGTCATCCAGTCACCTGCCTGACCGGACTGAAGCCGACGTTGCCAGGCTTCTACTGAAGATTCAAACTCTCCCAACGCTGGGTGCAATTCACGAGTGGCTTTTGTACCCAGCGCGTGACATGCGAGACACGCACCCGACTTGATGTTTCGCAGAAATGAGGCCTGCGTTTTCATGTTAGGAGAAATGCCGTTGCCTTCCGGACCTGTTCCAGGGAAATTACTTTTGTCCGGAACATCCAAAAGTGAAAACCAATACCCTGCTGGATAGTATTCGGCCGCAGCACGTTCGTCGGGCGCCGGCACCGCTTCCAAATCGAGCATCGTGCCGGGTCGTGCGCTTTTCTTCGGCGAGTCAACTAACCCATAGCCTCGAACCCACACGGAATAAGAAGCATCGGGCAGATCGGGAATCAGGTACTGACCCTTGTCGTTCGTAACAACGATCCGTGCGAAGCGCGTGGGAAGGTCAAATGTTTCGGCGATGACCCAGACGCCCGCTTCCGGACCATTCGGGCCGGTGACAACGCCACCGATGTCGTCATTATCAATGGACACCGTGCCATTTCCATTGCAAGCGGCCAGGAGCGCAATGATGGCAAAGAATTTTAGCCATTCTTTCATGGGATGTTCGTAGATAGTTGGACAGGAAATTGCATAGCTACATTCAAAATATACGGTTCTCATTTATTAATTCCTACCTTCAATTACAGCATTGAGGAAAGCATGTCACGAACGGTAACTCAGAAAGGAAACAGAAAGGCGGGTTGTATCGTAAACGCGAAAAAACGGAGGCTGAGAATGCAAATCAGCAGGTTACATTTTGCAACGATTATTTGTGCCGTGACTATTGCTGCAGGAACTACCTATGCTCAACCCGGCAGAGTGGACAGCGACCATTACGTGGCTGTCGGGAATTGTAAGTTACACTACCGAACCGGCGGTACCGGTCCATACCTTCTCATGCTGCACGGCTTTACGTTGTCGAGCGAACAGTGGTTGGAGTACTTCGACGACTTCAGCAGTGATTACACTGTTATAGCGTTTGATCTTCCCGGACACGGAAAATCGGACCGACATGACGGTGCGTTTTCCTATGAGCACTGGGCAGAACTGATTCTTCAGGCATTGGAGCGGCTGGATGTTCACGCAGTTTTCGGCATGGGTCACAGCGCCGGAGCCATCACGCTACTGTACATGGCCGACAAAAAACCACAACTCTTCAAAGGACTTGTCCTTGTGGCGGGTTCGCCTGTCATGAGCACAGCGGGGAGGGATATGTTGCTTTATGACTCATTCGAGAAAGCCGACGCGCCAATGCAGACATACTACATGGGCATTCACTTCGGTGACACCACAAAGATCAAAGAAATTTTCTCTGACGTTAGGTTCATGGCATCCCAGGTCCCCACCCTGGGAGATCATCCTCCGATCATGGAACGACTGAAGCAGTTTACCGCTCCGGTGTTCATGGTGTGGGGCGACCGGGATCCGTACTTTCCGATGGAGATAACGACGACACTTTACAAAACATTTCCCAATGCTCAACTTTGGGTAATCCCGTTTCAGGGGCACGCACCAGTGTGGGAAACGTTCGGTGCGGACGCAGCAACTACGGAGCGTTTTGCAGAAAGTGTCCGGAGATTTCTAAGCGCAAGCAATTCGCAATACAAATAAAAGGGGATAACGGGAATCCCGTTATCCCCTTTTATTTGTATTGCGAATTGCTTGCGCTTAGAAATCTCCGGAC
>QGUY01000236.1 GCA_003242315.1 Bacteroidota bacterium | reverse complement strand
CGTCATCGCATCGAACTTCGGATCCCCGCTGCGCGCGAGACCTTGCTGATCTGCGGAAGCATAGCGATCAATGGCCTTGCCGTAGAGGGATTCAAGTATGGAAAGCTTTTCAGGTGGCGGATTCCGGAACAACGCCATCTGGTATCCGGCACGTATCTGTTCACGGGCATCGTCGCCGGCATTCATCATGCGCCGCGCGAGATGTTCGGCAGCTTCAACATATACCGGATCATTGAGCGTGACAAGCGCCTGCAGGGGCGTGTTCGTGGGAATTCTTCTCACGAGGCAAACTTCACGACTCGATGCATCGAAAGTAACAGCCGATGGATACGGACTCGTACGCTTAAGAAATGTATACACCGCTCTTCTGTACCTGTCCTCGCCTTCGCTCATAATCCACTTTTCGCTGTTGTAGACCGACATCCAGATCTTGTCGGGTTGATACGGCATCACACCAGGACCGTACATCTTCTCGCTCAACAATCCGCTCACCGCTAGTGCCTGGTCGCGCACCTGCTCCGCGGTGAGACGCATACGCGGACCTCGCGCGAGCAGTCGGTTCTTCGGATCAGCTGCCAGCTTTTCCGGCGTCATCTTCGAGTCCTGGCGATACGTTGATGACATCACGATCTCCTTCAATACGCGTTTCATGCTCCAGTTGTAATCATGCATGAATCGCAACGCAAGCCAGTCGAGAAGCGGCTGGTTTGCCGGCGGCTCTCCTTCAGTCCCGAAGTCTTCAAGCGTTTCTACAATTCCGAGTCCGAACAGTTGCTCCCACAGTCGATTCACCACCGTACGCGCCGTCAGGGGATTGTCTTCATGTACCAGCCACTTTGCAAACCCAAGTCGGTTACGCGGCAAATCTGACGGCCAGTCGTTCAACGCCTCAGGCACATCAGGATAAACTTCCTCGCCGTGAACAAGCCAGTTCCCCCTTTCGAACACCCACGTCTCACGACGCCACTCTTCCGGATTCTCCACCATCACCGGTGTGGTCTCCACTTTCGCGTTTAGCAAAGCCATAAAGGCCTTGTTGATTTCTTCGTTCGATCCCCCCGGCAAGTCATCCCGAAAAACAAGCCATTCGACCATGCAGACCGCGTGATCAGGTCTGACGGAAGGATTTTTGAACACAAAGTAGACATCGTGTTTGCCGGTAGTAGGTCGCAAGGGTATGTTCACCCATGTGTCTCCATTCGTACGCGGTATGCGATAGGTTGCAATCTTGTCGCCCTTAGGGCTACCGAGTCGGAGTTCCATCGTCCCGCCTTCGTAGTAGGCCCAGAACTTCATCAGCAACTGGGTCTTACCCGTGAGGTCGACGTCTTTCATCCGGCAACTGCCTTCGTGTCGTACTCCCATCCATTTTGTATCTACCAGTGCACCGTTCACATAATTGTCCGCATCATGGGCGTGACGTTTGGGTTCCAGAGTGCGGAGGAAGCGTTCTACTTCGGTTTCCTTTTCGGAGCCGGCGTTTTGTCTTACCCACTGAAGGACCTTCTCAACTTTCTCCTGATCTTCTTCCGCGTAAAAACGAAGGTTAGGCTCTTCACCGGGCGTATCCTCATCACGCGTGTTGTTGAAAAACGCCATCACCTTGTAGTACTCTTCGTGACGGAAAGGATCGTACGGATGGCTGTGGCATTGCACGCATCCGAAAGTAGTGCTCTGCCACACCTGCATCGTCGTGTTTACGCGATCGATCACGCTCGCGGTCCGGAATTCTTCGTCTATCGTTCCGCCTTCGTCGTTGTTCATCGTATTGCGATGGAAGCCTGTGGCGATGAGCTGATCATCGGTGGGTGATGGAAGCAAGTCGCCTGCGAGTTGTTCGATCGTAAACCGATCGAACGGCATGTCGTCGTTGAACGCCTTGATTACCCAATCGCGGTAACGCCAGATCGTGCGTGAACCATCTTTTTCATATCCGTTCGTGTCGGCGTAACGGGCCATGTCGAGCCACCACGATGCCCACTTCTCGCCATAGCGCGGCGACTGTAATAATTCATCAACAACCTTTTCGTAGGCGTTCGGATCCGTGTCCTGTTCAAAGGCTTTGACTTTCTCGAGGGTAGGCGGCAATCCGATCAGGTCAAGATAAACCCTTCGCATCAATGTCGCGCGCGGAGCTTCTGGTGAAGGCGTAAGCCCGTGTTCTTCGATACTGGCGAGAACGAATTTGTCGATTTCATTAGTTGCCCATTCGCTGTTGTCCGGTTCAGGAATTTCGGGTTCGCGAGGTGGAATGTATGCCCAATGCTCACCCCACTCGGCGCCCTGACGAATCCATTCAGTCAGAAGTTCGATTTCTTCGGAAGACAGCGGGTCTTCCTTGTAAGGCATTCGTTCCTCGGGATCAGACGCTTTGAGCCTACGGATCATCTCGCTTTTTTCCGGATGGCCCGGAACGATGGCCAGCTTGCCAGACTCGGTAGTGTCGAGTGCATCCTGCCGGAAAAGAAGACTGAATCCACCGTTGCGCTTTACGCCGCCGTGGCAGGAGATGCAGTTCTTGTTCAGGATGGGTTTGATCTGCGCATTGAAATCAATTCTATCCTCTCGGCATGCACCCAGGCTAAGGAGCAATAGGGTTGTGATGATCGCCTGTGATTTCCAGGTCAGTTTCATTTGGACAGATTCTCCCTCCGCGGCAGGTCTTTCAGCAATCGATAGTATCCATGAAATTTGACAAATTCCGGCGCGAAATGCAAGCTGGACTGGCGCGGTCGATCGGTTCTCCCTACCTTTCATCTTTCATGGAACACGTCATTCTTGTAGATGTCCACGACAGGGAAATCGGGACGATGGAAAAAATGGAAGCACATCGAAAGGGTGCCCTGCACCGCGCCTTTTCCATAATGGTTTTCAATTCCCGGGGAGAAGTGTTGCTGCAAAAGCGTGCTAAAGGAAAATACCACAGCGGCGGATTATGGACTAACGCCTGCTGCAGCCATCCCAGGCCCGGCGACGACATCACCGATACCATTTCTCAAAAACTGATGTCGGAAATGGGAATCGCTCTCGTCCCCACTTTCACCTTTAAATTCCTGTACCGGGCTGACGTCGGTAATGGCCTGATCGAACATGAATATGATCATGTGTATTCCGGCACATGCGACACAATACCCTCGATCAATCATCACGAAGTCGAAGATTGGAAGTTTATGAGTCCGACTGATTTGCTGGAACACATCGACGCCTTTCCCGCCTTGTACACACCGTGGTTTCGGATCATGCTAAGCCACCCGGAGTTTGTGGGAATGGGGAAATCAATGTAAAATGGATCACGATTCGCCAAACTTCAACATTTGACGTCGTCTTTGCATTACCTGTTCCTCGACCTGCTCTATCTCGGTATCCCCGTCCTGCTAAGCTTTACGGGCAAGGCACCGCTCTTCCGCAAATGGAAATTCTTGTTGCCAGCCGTGGTTGTTACGGCCGTCTTGTTTTTTATAACCGACGCGGCGATCGCCTCGACGGGAGCGCTTGAGGTCAACTCGAATAAGGTTGCGCCATTCCGTATCGCGGGTCTGCCACTGGAGCACCTGTTGGGATTTCTGGCCATTGCCTATGCAGGACCTTTTATCTATCATACCCTGAACCATCTCATCGAACGCGACTACATTTACTTTCACCATGAACTTATCTCCAGCGCGTTGAGTGTGTTGTTTATGGTGCTGGGTATCTACCAACTGGACAAAGCGTTCACAGGTGTAGCCTTTCTTGGACTTGGCTTATTCCTTGCCTTCCAGATGATCGTCCTGAAGCCGCGTTACATGAGCCGCTTCTACTTCGCTACACCCGTAATACTGATCGTGCTTATACCCTTCTATCTTTTCCTTACCGGAACTTTCACCGATCAGCTCATCCTGTGGCACGACGAAGATCAAACACTCAGCATCCGCCTTTGGACAGCACCGCTCGAAGCCATAGTGTACGGATGGTTTGTTGTTCTTGTCTCAGTTACGGGGTATGAGTGGCTGAAGATGAGAGCAGGAGACTGGGAGTGAACAGTGTGAGTGTGAGGTGAGTGTGCCTGAGCCTGTCGAAGGGGGATTATCGATCGCTGATACCGACCGTTTCCGAATGGGCCTCCTCAGCTAATAGCGCGGGTGCCTGCTTTCTGGCTTTCTTTTTCCCGATGAGCACGTCTTCAACGTAGGTCAGATCTGCGGATTTCTTTTTCTCTTTTTTCTCCTTCTTCCGTTCAGCCTTCAGGAGGTCCGAATATTCGGCCGCAATCTTTTTGGCGCTCCTGTCCAGCAACTTCCTGATCTTCCTGGAAGCCTTGGGAAGCTGAAGACCCTCCAGGGCTTCGCGCATGGAGCCGGTAACCATTTCCCGGAGCTCCTTCTTCGAGATTTTGTTCCTAGCCATGACAAGCGTAGTTAGACCTTTCCAAGGTACTAACGATCCCCGACACTTCGAAGCCGGCGAAAAAATAAATTCAAGGTTAATACACAGGCATACAACTACCTGTGTATTAACTAATTATCATTCATACCGAAGGGCATTGGCCGGGTTTGTGGAGGCCGCTTTGAGAGCCTGAAATCCAACGGTGAGCCACGCAATCACGATGGAGGCGACGCCACTGAGAATGAATATCCAGGGACTAATAGTGGTTCGGTAAGCGAAACTCGCCAGCCATTCATTAACCACCCACCAACCCAATATGGCACCCGGAATAAAAGCCATCAGAACGAGTACCGTAAACTCACGGGACAGAAGATATACAAGGCCTGATACCGTTGCCCCCATTACCTTGCGAATGCCTATCTCGCGGGTGCGTTGTTCACCGGTGAAAGAGGCCAGCGCAAAGAGTCCGAGACCGGCAACAAAGATGGCCAGGGCGGAAAGGATGGTAAAGATGCTGCCCAGACGTTGCTCGGCACGGAACAATTCATCAAAGTTTTCGTCCAGGAAGAAGTACTCGAAAGGTTCATTGGGAGCGTAACTCTTCCATAGACTTTCAATTTGGCTGACAAGTTCTGAAGGGTTACCGTGATAGCGAATCGTGAGTTCGTGGCCCCAGTCGGCAAATCGTATCGCCAGAGGCCGTATCTGTTCTTTCAAAGACTCGAAGTTGAAATCCTTCATGATGCCGATCACCCGCAGACGCTGTGGTGCGTCGGGATCGAGGTAAAGAACTTCTTCCCTCAATGGATCTTCCCATCCAAACTCGCGGGCTGCCGCCTCATTAAGGATAATCGCAGTTGAGTCCGAAGGAAAGTCGCGTGAAAAGAATCGTCCCGCTACCATTTCCAGCTTAAGGACATCGGCATGGTCATAGTCCGCATAATACACGCCCATGATGTGGTCCTGATCTGAATCGGCAGCCTTAAATACGGTCGTATTGTTAACGCCCGGGAAGGAGTTGTTGGTGAAGCTTGTTTTCTCCACGTTCGAATAGCCATCGATAGCATTCCTGAACGCCTGGCGATTGTTCTGCAGGCGCCAGGTGTTTCCGATGATCAGCACGTTTTCCTTGTCCATCCCGAGGTTTCGGTCCTGCATGTACTTCAATTGGAGATACACGGATGCGGTGAAAATGATGAGGAAGATGGAAATACCGAATTGAAACACTACAAGCGCGCTGCGAATGCCTTTTGATTTCATTCCAGCCCGAAGTTTCCCCTTCAAAACCTCGACCGCGTTGAATGAAGTAAGATAGAACGCCGGATAGCTTCCGGACAGGAGGCCAACAAAGAGAATGAACGCCACCAGTCCTCCGATGAACCATGGATGTGTCAGGAAGTCGGGCGTCAGATGCTTTCCCGACAGTTCATTAAACCAGGGGAGTAATATATAACTCGCAGCGACTGCGATAACGACCGCGATAAAGCTGTATATGATTGATTCGGCAAGAAACTGGCCAACCATTTGAATGCGTAGCGATCCCAGCGCCTTGCGAAGTCCAACCTCCCGTGCACGGCCGGCAGATCGCGCAGTGGCCAGATTCATGAAATTGATGCAAGCCAGAATGATAATGAAGAGTGCAACGGCACCAAAGAAATAGACATATGTGATATTTCCTCCGGGTTCAAGACCATCGCGGGTCGTCGCATGGAGCCGTATGTCGGTAACCTTCGTCGGGAAAAATCCATAGATGCCACCTGGCTCTTTCTTTTCGTCCA
>QGUY01000528.1 GCA_003242315.1 Bacteroidota bacterium | reverse complement strand
AAGAGTTCATCGACACGGCGTCCGAAATACCGAGCGATTTTCGTAGCCAACCGAAGAGACGGAAGCCGAACCCCGTTCTCGATCTGGTTGTAATAGGACCTCGACATTTTCAAGTCTCGAGCGACTTGAGCCTGGGAGATGTCGCCTCTCTCCTTCCGTGCCTGCACTAAGGCCATGTTGATGGCCATCCTTTTCACCTCCCGGTTGTTGCTTCAAGCGACATTTCCAAATCCATTATATGTCGCATATTGCAACTAAGCAAGAGATAATGTCGCTTCAGGAATCAAAGTGTTGCACGTAGCGACACCCGTGGATATGATTGAAGACGGAAATGGGGTGGGAATGGAGGGATTCCTGATGGCAGGCAAGCTTGCGGAGAGAATCACTCAGCTCCGGACGGAGGCCAAGCTAACGCAAGAGGAATTGGGGAACATGCTCAAGGTCAAGCGGGGTACCGTAGCGTCGTGGGAAAGCGGTCATCGTACTCCGGAACTTCGCTACTTGGAGCAGATGGCGCAGATTTTTGACGTCTCGGTTGACTACCTACTCGGACGCTCCGACCATAGGAAAACTCAACTTCCGGACTGGCTGAGCCGGGTTAGTCCCGAGTGGCAGAAGCGGATTCTGGAAGACGAAGCTCTTACACGCCTCATGTTCAAATTCCTAGATAGCGCAGGCCTAAAGAACCTCCCTACCGATCAGCTGGAAATGATTCTGACGCACCAAGCTCGCATGCTTCAGCTGGTAAGGGCGCGTGATCGGGAGAATGAAACTCGATAATACCCAGTCAAAGGACTTCACCGTTTACAGGAATCACCCGGCATGGATCTCCCAGAGGCGCTTCATCAATCGAGTTCGCATCCTGTTGGCGCGCTTAAACGTTGTCAATCGGTTGGTTGATTCCGTCAAACTCGCTCAATCCATTCCTGAAATCGACGTGGAGTTCATTAATGTCCCAAATAAGGCTTATTGTGGGCAGATTATCAAGGGTAAAACCAATGCAGTGATTCTCCTCAACACGTACCGCTCTGAGAAGGCGCGGCAGCTCGACTGTGCTCATGAGCTGGGTCACTTTTGGTTTCATCCCGGCGTAGACGATCTACACAGATATGATGTCATCCACCGCGAAATCATGGAACTGCAGGCCCACTGGACAGCGCGCGAACTCAAAATGCCGGAATTCCTCTTTCGGAAGATGGTTCGGCAGTTCAGAGGCTCCGATGAAGCTTTGGTTGACTTCTTGTCCGACTTCTTCTTTGTAACCCAAGAGGCTATTCAGGTGCGGCTCTCGCAGCTGCGCTTGTGGGGAGCTCAACGAAAGCCCGAAGTATACCTACTTTTGTCGGAAAAGGCCATTAAAACGAATGTTACGGAGGATGTGACGCCTGTGGCACAGTCAATGCAAATGGATGAAATGGGTCGGGTTAAGAAGTGTGTCCGGTGCGGCAACAGCGATTTCGCGTCAGACGGTGTGTTCTGCAAGCGCTGCGGCATGGACCTGATCAATCACTGTACCTTTGCCGAGTGCAATCGTACCAACAGCCCTGACGCCGCGTATTGCGAATGGTGCGGATCGGAAACCACATTCTTTGTAAAAGGGGTGATCAATGACTGGCAGGGGCCTTACAACCGTTCAAATGGCGATGACTTTGATCCAAATGAAGTACCGTTCTAGGGATCAAGGTCTAGGAAGGAGGAAAGGCTGTGCAGCGTCGTCGCGGGCGCAACGAAGGC
>QGUY01000527.1 GCA_003242315.1 Bacteroidota bacterium | reverse complement strand
GCACTGCTGTGTTCAGGCCCCTGACCTTCATATCCGTGCGGCAGCAGCATGACGAGTCCGTTCATACGATTCCATTTCGACTCTGCGCTGGAAACAAACTGATCGATCATCACCTGCGCTCCGTTGGCGAAGTCGCCAAACTGGGCTTCCCACAACACAAGCGCCCTGGGAGAAGCCATCGCGTACCCGTATTCAAATCCGAGTACGCCGTATTCCGACAGGAGCGAGTTGTAGATGTGGAATTTCGCCTGATTCTTATCGAGATGGTTTAGTGCACAGTAAGACTCATTCGTATTCGCATCCCAAATGTAGGCGTGACGGTGCGAGAACGTGCCCCGCTTTACATCCTGTCCCGACATCCGCACGGGCGTGTTCTGCAGGAGCAGTGATCCATATGCCAGCAATTCAGCTTCAGCCCATCCCAGTTCGCGGTGTTCGAAAAAGGCAGCCTTGCGGTCGCGCAAAAGTTTCTCAACCTGCTTCAACGGCTTGAATCCTTCCGGGATGGTGATGAGCGCTTGTCCGACTTTCTCTACAATTTCAGGGCTGATAGCCGTGTTGGGAGATGATTCGAAATCTTCCGGTCGCGCCCAGCGCATTTGCTCCCATTCTTCTTCGACCTTTTGAGTCTTGTAGGGAAGAGGCTTTTGTTTGACTTCATTGAGGCGGTCCTGAAGCTGGTCGCGAAATTTTTTGTCCATTGCGTCGGCAAGGGCGGAATCCAGGTCACCACCTTCCACGAGTTTCCGCACATACACCTCGCGCGGATTGGGATGGCGCGCTATGATGTCATACAGTTTCGGCTGCGTAAACTTCGGTTCGTCACTTTCGTTGTGGCCGTGGCGGCGATAGCACAGCAGGTCGATGAAGATGTCCTTTTGAAAACGCTGACGGTACTCTACAGCGAGGTTAGCGGCAAAGGACACAGCTTCCGCATCATCACCGTTGACGTGGAGTACAGGCGCATCCACAATCTTGGCAATGTCGGTGCAGTATATGCTCGTACGCGCATCGTCGTAGTCTGTGGTGAAGCCCACCTGGTTGTTAATCACGAAGTGGATGGTTCCCCCGGTGAAGTATCCGGGCAGACCGGACATTTGCACTACTTCATAAACAACACCCTGGCCGGCAACAGATGCATCACCGTGAATGAGGACAGCCATTGCCTTTGACGTATCGCCTTCGTACTCATCGTCGATCTGTCCCCGTGTATACCCAAGCACCAGCGGATCCACAGCTTCCAGGTGAGAAGGATTCGGCGTAAGCTTGACATAGATCTTCTTCTTCGAAGGCGTCAAAATGTGGCTGGCATAACCCAGGTGATATTTGACATCGCCGTCGCCCATCGTAAGGTCAGGGCTGACGTTGCCCTCGAATTCGGTAAAGATTTGCTCGTACGTTTTTCCAAGAATGTTGGAAAGAACGTTGAGCCGGCCGCGGTGCGCCATGCCGATTACGACTTCCTTGACTTCCAGCTCAGCCGCGCGGTTAATGATCGTTTGCAGTGCAGGGATGGTGTTCTCGCCACCTTCCAGTGAGAATCGCTTTTGTCCGAGGAATTTCGTGTGAAGAAAATTCTCGAATACGACCGCCTCATTTAGCTTGGCGAGAATCATCTTCTTGACCTCGATGCTGGGATTGTAGGCATAGTACTCGCGCTCGATCTTGTCGAGAAGCCACTGCCGGATTTCTTCATTGCGGATGAAGTTGACCTCAAAGCCTATCGGGCCGAGGTACAC
>QGUY01000526.1 GCA_003242315.1 Bacteroidota bacterium | reverse complement strand
GTTTTGTCCTTTACAGGGCTCTTCTTGTTTGCGTTCTTTGGGTGTTGCTTGGCCTGGGTTTTTCCGGTGCCCTTTGGCCGAATCCGTCCGGCTGTTCCCGGTTCAGTGTAGGACTTTGAGACTGGGGTGTCCGCCCATTGCCATCATCAGGCGTTAAAACGCGACCCGTACGCACGCGGTCGGGCACGTTGCGTTGCTCAGAGAGACTACGTTGAGGCACCTGACGCGCGGGTGTCACAGACGTCCGTACCTCGCGAGACGGTGTGGATTGCAAATCCGTTCTGCGTCGGCCATTGTCGACGTTGCCGGAGGGATTCGAATAGCGGTTATCGTTTCTTGTTCGACCGTTACGATAGTCGGCATAGCCACCAGGGTATTTGGAACGATAGTGTACAATCTGCGTATTGTACCGACGATGTACGATTACCGACGTGCGCCTGTGAGGATGATAGATGGTATGCGCATACACGATCCTCGGCGTAGGGCAAACAGAGTAATATCGGTAGTAAGGAATCCAGTAAGAGTAGTAGTCATAATAATATATGGGTCTCCAGGGTCTCCACCAGTGAGGCCTGCGGTGCCATCCCCAATGCGACACCCATACCGTGTAGTGCGGACCATACACGTACTGCACGATAGGCCACGACCATACATTGACGACAACGGGGGTAGCGTATGTACCGGCATAGGTACGCACTTCGCGTGTGGGTTCGATGATGGTAGTGACGCCGTAGATGTCTTCATCGCCAGTGATTTGAAGAATGGCCTTGCCGTTGGCCAATTTCTCCAGGGAGATCACAGCGATGTCCTGTTCTTCAGTCTCAGAAATCACTGCCTGAAGTACAAAGATGTGCACGTTCTTATCCTGGCGGGAAAGAACCCGGATGTAGTCGATGTATCCGTCTCCATTCAGGTCAAGGTTGTTGACCTTGCTGTCAGGTGTATTCAACAGACGCTCGAATTCCTCGGGTGTGGACGACTTCCGGAACAGCTCAAGAGCACCTTCCAGACTAAAATTGTCGCCTGGGACTTCAGCCTCGTATTGCTGTCCAAAGGCTACCAAAGCAGACGATGCCATTAGGACCGCGCCAAGGAGCCATTTTAACCCAGAATTTTTCATAACCATGACATTTCTATCATGATTAAAAACAAAGAACGAGCCAGAATTGACGCACCGGAAAAGGCCGTTCCTGAGCTTGCCGAATGTTTTTTACAGCGATTTCAAATATTCAACGAGGTCAGTTTTTTCGGTTTCTGCGAGGTTGAGCTGTTTGAAGGAGTTGTAGTGGCTTACGACGTCCCGAAGGGTCGGAAACCGTCCATCATGGTAAAATCCGCGTTTTCGAATCCAAAGACCTTTGAGTCCCTGAGTAACGTACGTGCCATCAGGCGAACGGCTGGATTGGAAATCGTCGATTCCGATCTCGTCGGCCGTATGTGCATTCCATCCGGGTTCGGTAAACAGCGGCGGTACATGGCACGTTGCGCACCGCGCTTTACCCGTAAACAGTAGTTGCCCACGCACAGCAGCCTCGGCATCAAACGACCCTTCCGGCGGCTTCGGTGCCGGGATAGCCAGCTTTCCTTGCCGGATTTGTCGGGGCTTTCCCGCTTGGCTTTCCCAGGCGAGTTGCATTCCACGAGCATGATTGCCGAAAAAATGACGACAATACCCGGAGATAATCGGAAGTAACAATGTTTTCCCATACTTGTAAGGTTTAGGTAACCTACAGAGTATGGG
>QGUY01000525.1 GCA_003242315.1 Bacteroidota bacterium | reverse complement strand
GAGTTATAGAGGTGAATAAGGTCAGCGCGACGAGTTACAAATCCACTTGCTCCTATTGTGGGGTTGGTTGTGGTATTATTGTAAAGAAAGACCGCAGGGGGCGGATTACGGTAGAAGGAGACAAGGATCACCCGGTCAACAGGGGCATGCTGTGCTCCAAGGGTATGAACCTGCACTATGTTGTTCAGGATCGATCAGACAGATTGTTGTATCCTGAGATGCGCTGGAGCAGGCATCACCCATACGAGCGTGTGAGCTGGTCTGAAGCGATGAAACGCGCCGCGGCCGTATTCCGGTCCATAATAGCACATCACGGACCTGACGCGGTAGCCTTCTATGTATCGGGTCAATGCCTGACAGAAGAATACTACGTAGCCAACAAACTCGTCAAGGGATACATCGGTACGAACAACATCGACACCAATTCCAGGTTGTGCATGAGCAGTGCTGTGGCAGGTTACACAAGGACGTTGGGTGAGGATACTGTACCTATTTCGTACGATGACATTGAATTGGCCGATTGCTTTCTAATTGCAGGAGCCAATCCCGCGTGGTGCCACCCGATTCTGTTCAGGCGCATCGAACAGCACAAGCAAAACAATCCCGACGTAAAAATCATCGTGGCGGATCCGCGGAAAACGGAGAGCACTGCGATTGCTGACCTCCATCTTCCCATCATTCCCGGAACTGATGTCTGGCTCTACAACGCGATTGCCCGCGTGCTGATTGAGAACGGCGACATTGACTACTCGTTTATCGCCGACCATACATCAGGATTCGAATCCTTCAGGGATGTTGTGTTTTCAACGTCACTCGAAGAGGCTTCTCGGATCTGTGGCATTTCTGCCGAGGACATCAGGACGGCAGCATCATGGATTGGCAATGCGCGAGGCTTTCTCACCCTATGGGCCATGGGTCTCAACCAGAGTGCAGTGGGTGTGAAAAAGAACCTTTCGCTGATCAGCCTTAACCTGCTCACGGGTCAAATTGGCAAGCCGGGCTCGGGACCTTTCTCGCTTACCGGTCAACCAAATGCAATGGGAGGGCGCGAGGTGGGTGGCCTGGCAACTACGCTCGCTGCACACCGGTCTATCACGAACGCCGCGCATCGCGAGGAAGTGGCGAAGTTCTGGGGCGTCCAGACAATATCGGATAAGCCGGGACTGACGGCTACTGAGATGGTCACTGCTTTGGAAGAGGGTAGGCTCAAGGCGGTGTGGATTGTATGCACGAATCCTATGGTGAGTTTGCCTGACCTCAACCGCGCTTCGGCTGCCCTTCGCAAAGCCCGCTTTGTTGTGGTTCAGGATATCTCACGAAGGTCCGATACCCTGGAATTCGCCGACCTCATTCTTCCCGCGGCTGGCCACATGGAGAAGGAAGGCACGATGACAAACTCGGAGCGTCGCGTTACCTACCTGCCGAAGATTGTCGATCCTCCAGGCGAGGCACTACCAGACGCAGAAATTTTCTGCATGTTCGCGAGGGCGATGGGATTCCCCGGTTTCGACTATTCATCACCCTCAGAAATCTATGCTGAGCATGCGGCACTGACACGCGGAACGAACCTTGATATCAGTGGCGTGAACTATGAACGCCTGAAAACTTCGGGATCGTTGCAGTGGCCCGTTCCTACGCCGAACCATCCCGGTACACCCCGGTTGTTTGCAGATCGAAAGTTTTATACACCTGACGGACGCGCGCGGTTTTCCGACCTGTCGCCGCCGAAAGATGAGATACCTT
>QGUY01000235.1 GCA_003242315.1 Bacteroidota bacterium | reverse complement strand
GTCCGATTCGTGTGCTTTAAGATTTTTGGTATGAATGATATCCTGCCGGAGTTGTTCATTGCCCCGCGCGGGTTGATCACGGTCCTGCTATTTTTCGGTATTCCCGTGGCCTACCAGCAATCCGCGTTCAGCAGCGGCATTTTGCTGTATTCGATTCTGCTAACCGGCATCGCGATGACTGTCGCTATGGTTCTGAAGGGAAGGAGTCCGGAAAGCGTCGTGGAAATGAATTATCACGACTTCGAGGCGTTGGACAAGGAAGTAGAGCGGTTGAAAAGCCAACGCGAATCTTCATAAAAGTCTTGCATTCAGAGCATGAAAAGTAACGTAACGCTGATCTCCCTTGTGGCTGCCATGGGAGGTTTTCTTTTTGGATTTGACACCGCCGTCATATCCGGAGTAGAACAAACCATCCAACAGCTGTGGCAACTGAATGACCTTACGCATGGCTTTGCTGTGGCAGTAGCCTTGTATGGAACGGTGATAGGCGCATTATTCGCTGGCCTTCCTGTCGATACCCTGGGGAGAAAAAAGACCTTGTTATGGGTAGGCATATTGTATCTCGTCTCCGCAGTAGGTTCGGCCGTGGCGCCGGAAGTATACTCGTTCATGTTCTTTCGCTTTATAGGTGGTCTTGGTGTAGGCGCGTCGTCAGTGGCAGCGCCCATGTACATTTCGGAGATCTCGCCGGCGAAATCGAGAGGCCGCCTGGTTGCTTTGTTTCAGTTCAATGTTGTACTTGGCATCCTGGTGGCGTTTGCTTCCAATTATTTGCTAAAAGATGGTGGCCCTAACGACTGGCGATGGATGCTTGGAGTTGAGGCGTTTCCCGCGGCGGTTTTTGTCGCGCTGATCCCTTTCATCCCGCGTAGCCCGCGCTGGCTCATTATAAATCAAAACAATGAAGCTGAAGCGCGCGCCATCCTTGAGCAATTGGATCCCGAAAACGTCGAATCATCTATTCGTGCCATAAGACAGGAACATCAGGAAGCCACGATGTCTGATAGTTCTGCGTTCTTTTCCAGGCGCTATTCGCGGCCCATCCTTCTGGTGATCCTTTTTGCGGTATTCAACCAGGTGTCAGGGATAAACGCCATTATTTATTATGCGCCCCGAATATTCGAGATGACGGGACTTGCCGACAGAGCGGCGTTGTTTTCTACAGTAGGCATCGGATTGATGAACCTCCTGTTTACGCTCGTGGGAATGGTGCTGATCGATAAGGCTGGAAGAAAGAGGCTTATGCTGATTGGATCGGTGGGCCTGATCACAAGCCTCGCGCTTGTAGCCGGGGCTTTTCACTGGGAGCGGTTTGGAGGTGTTCCCTACTTCCTTTTTCTCTACATCGCATTCTTCGCGATGTCGCAAGGTGCCGTTATCTGGGTCTTTATTTCCGAAGTATTTCCCAATGAGGTCAGGGGGAAGGGACAATCTTTGGGTAGCTTTACACACTGGATTCTCGCCGCCATTGTTGCTAACGTATTTCCATATTTCGCCAATCGATTTGGTGGAGACACGGTGTTTACCTTTTTCACGGCGATGATGGTGCTGCAGCTCCTGTTTGTTTGGTTTATCATGCCTGAGACAAAGGGTCGAACACTTGAGGAAATTGGGCGAAGCATGAGCAAAGAATCTGTGGGTTCGTAATCGATTGCATGCCGGATAATCTCAATCGCGTGCGTTTTACCGCACGCTATTTTTTTCTGTGAGCGTAACTTTACTTATTCTTGCAGGCCGTAGGGTAAGCAGGGCGCGGATTGGTTTAACGTTAATCACAATTAGTAATGGGAAAATATAGCTCAGGTGTATTGTTCGGCGATGAACTAGCCGCATTGTACCGCGATGCCAACGACAACAATTTCGCGATGCCGGCCGTCAACGTAACGGGCAGCAACACGATCAACGCGGTACTTGAAACGGCCCGCAAGGTTAAATCGCCAGTCATCATCCAATTCAGCAACGGCGGTGCCCAGTTTATGGCTGGAAGGGGAATGCCCAACGACAAGCTCCAGGCCAACATCTCAGGAGCTGTCAGCGGTGCGCTCCACATTCACAATGTGGCGCGCCATTATGAGGTTCCTGTTGTTCTCCATACCGATCACGCTGCGAAAAAGTGGCTGCCCTGGATTGACGGTTTGCTGGAAGAAGGAAGAAAATATAAGGAGAAATATGGTCGCCCCTTGTTCAGCTCTCACATGCTCGACCTCAGCGAAGAGCCCCTCGAAGAAAACATTGCCATCTCAAAAGAATATTTCAAGAAGATCGTCGAGCTTGGGATGAGCCTGGAAATCGAACTGGGAATCACCGGTGGTGAGGAAGACGGCGTTGACAATACAGACGCTGACAATTCGCGACTGTACACCCAACCTTCTGAAGTATACGAAGCCTACCGCGCCCTGAGCGAGATTGGTCCGCTCTTCACAATCGCCGCATCATTCGGTAATGTTCACGGTGTTTACAGTCCTGGCAATGTTGTATTGCGTCCGGAGATTCTTCGAAACAGCCAGGCCTTTATCGCAGAAAAGCTCGGCCTTCCCGCCAACGCCCGGCCCGTCAGCTTCGTCTTTCACGGCGGCAGCGGCTCGCCTAAAGAACAGATCAGGGAAACACTCGGCTACGGTGTGATCAAGATGAACATCGACACCGACATGCAGTGGGCGTTCTGGGAAGGCGTACACGAGTATTACAAGAAGAACAAAGACTACCTGCAAGGTCAACTCGGTAACCCCGAAGGAAAAGACAAGCCGAATAAGAAATACTACGATCCCCGCACCTGGCTCCGCAAGGGTGAAGAGAATTTCGTGAAACGTCTGGAGGAAGCGTTCGCAGATTTGAATTGCATTGGAAGGAATGAATAAAGTGTTGAAGTATTGGAGTGTTGAAGTGGGGTAACTCGACGTTTGTGGCTACGTAGGTTAGTTTGTCATTACCTTAACATATACATTTTTGAATTTTCGCTGGTAAGGCGCTAAGAAGCGCTAAGAAAAAACATTACCCTTAGCGTTTCTTTGCGTCTCAGCGTCTTTGCGGGGTAAGAGAAAACCCGTACATCGTCACTACCAGTACGCACACCACCGGAATAGCGTACGATACATCTATGCCATAACGATCTGCAATTGCTCCCTGTATCGGGGGAAACACAGCGCCGCCGACGATCGCGAAGTTGAGTAACGCCGATCCTTTTTCTCTGAATCCATTGAGACCCTCGATCGCAAGTCCAAAGATGGTGGGAAACATGATCGAAAGGAATCCACCTGCGGCAATCAGCGCATAAGCAGCGATGGGATGAGGGCCCCAAACAGCCAGCATCAAACATAAAATCATTCCAATCCCGAAGGTGCCTAGCAATATGCCTGCACGGATAAAGCGCAGAAGAAGTGTGCCGATGAGCGCGAAAATGGCCGCCAGAACGTAGTAGAGGGTTAGAAATCCCGATGCTGTGTCATAGCTGTATTCGTGGGTGGTCATGTAGCTGATAAAAAAGCCCGCCGTGCATGCCTCAGCACCCACGTAAAAGAACATCGTAGGTATACCCAGGAGGAGTTGTGGGTAGGCACGACTTCCCGAAAACATTTTAATGACTGACTCGGAAGGTTTGGGCTCCGGTGTATGATCGGGCATGCGAAACACCTTCATGAGAACGACCACAACTGCGATGAGCGTGCCCAGGACGAGGTAGGGGACATGTATTCGCGGTTGGTCACTATGCCCTGAAAAGATCAGCCAACTCGCGACAAGAGGAGTGGCTGCGTAGCCCACGCGGCTAAAAGCCTGGACAAAATTTAGCCGCATGTTGGCACCGTCAGGACTACCGAGTAACGCAGCATATGGATTAGCTGCTACATTCACTACGGTTACCCCGCTGGAAATGGTAAACACCCCAGCCAGCACAAGCGCATACGATGTGAAATAATAAGCAGGAATGAACAGCAAACATCCGGTCAGGCATATGAGCATCGCGGCAATAATGAACCGCCGGTAACCCCATCGTTCGACGGCCCGGGCAATCGGGACAGGCCAAATAATGTAGACGACATAAAAGCTAACCTGGATTAGCGTGGCGCGAAGGTAGTCCAGAATGAACAGGTCCTTGACGATCGGAAGCAGGATGTCGTTCATGCAAAACATTACCCCGATGGTCAGGAACATTGTGGCAATAAGCGCCACGGCAGGCTTGTCGTGCTTCATGATTGATTTTGTAAACGATATTATAAATGATTTGTATATAAAAAAAAGATTATTTAGCTTTCAAAATGAATATGGAGCCATGGCCATGCCGTGGAACCCCAAGTCCTCTGCTCGTTTCACTGAAGCACCGGAAATGAAAGTAAGACCGTTCATAGTGGCCTTTGCGCTTGCAGCTGCATGTACTGACCCGGCACCCGTCGCGTACCACGGACTTCCGGAAGATCTTATTCATCCAAAGGGAAGGCAGGTGTTGCCCGACACGATTATATATCATCCCGTTCATGTCGATAACAAAGGCGGCATCCTGCCCTGGTACTCCACCAATCTTGGCGAATCTTACGATCACGTGCTGAACCTTGTGTGGAACTTCTGGAAGAACATGGAGGTCGACTCGAACGGAATGCAGTACTATATGAATCATCAGGTGTGGGATCCAAGTCACGATAAACGCGGACTTGGCGGCGACCAAATAATGATGGCGATGTCGTCGTGGGACCTCTATTACAACTACACCGGCGACGAGTCCCTGATTGAGAACATGAAGTACATGGCGGGCTACTACCTCGCTCATTCGCTGTCGCCTCCTGATGCAGAGTGGCCAAACCTGCCTTATCCTTACAATATGAATGTGGAGTCGGGTATATACGATGGTGATATGATCATTGGTAAGGGTTATCTGCAACCGGATAAGGCCGGATCGTTCGGATATGAACTTGTCCACTTGTACAAAAAAACGGGTGATGAAAAATATCTCGAAGCTGCAGTCAACATTGCCAATACCCTGGCGGCCAAGGTGCAGCCGGGAGACAATGACAACTCACCCTGGCCTTTCAGGGTCCATGCGGAAACCGGAGAAGTCGGCGTTCTTGTCGATCAGGCCGAATACTGACAGATGAGGTTTCACGCCCGCCACACCCTGGTAGCCGTCGAGTCGGGTACGGAATCCGGTCTTCACTTCATCGAAGACACAAATGGCGCCATACTTTTCGCATAGATCGACAATACCCTGGAGGTAACCATTCTCAGGAAGGACTACGCCAATATTCTGAAGGACGGGTTCGGTGAGGACGCAAGCGACCGGGTAGCGATTCAGCACGTACTCCAGTGAAGGGAGGTCATTGAAATTCACAATGTGAATCAGACTGCGCGTGCTCTCAGGTATACCTGCGGATAGGGGGATAAACGGATATTCGCCTGGAGACACTCTTGGCCCAACTTGCTCAGGCGAGGGCATCACGGCCCGACTCACTTCATTATGCCATCCGTTATAGCCGCCCAGCATGAGAACAATGTGATCGCGTCCGGTAAAGGCACGACTCAAGCGTATGGCGTGCGCTGTTGCCTCGCTACCTGTGTTGGTTATCTGAACCAGTTCCAGGGAAGGCACAGCATCGCACAAGAGTTTTGCAAGCCGTGTCTCAAGTTCATTTGTACCGCTTCCGAAGAGAGAACGATTGGATTTTATGGTTTTTATGATCGATTCATTGACGCGCGCATTATTATGACCGAGAAGGTGAGGCGCGAACGCTGCGTGATAGTCGATATACTCATTGCCCTCAACGTCGTAAATCTTGCTACCCTTTCCGTACGCGAACACAATACCCGGCACAACCTTACGGTTGAGCGACACCACCCCACCGGCAATGTACTGACTCGCTTCCCGAATAATTGCCGCCGTCGTTATGTTTGCGTTTTCGTTGAGGTTCATGGCGCTCTTTATTAATTTGTCTCTTCGAAAGTTATTGTTTGTTTACCAATTTTTCCCACATTTGTTTACATTCAATAGATGAAAAGTGAGTCTCTGGCCCACAAGGCGTACACTGAGTTAAGGAGGAAAATCCTTAGCGCACAGATTCCTCCGAAGACCCGGCTAAAGGAAGATTTTTGGGCTAAAAAGTTGTCGGTGAGCCGGATGGCGATCCGCGAGACCCTTACGCGCTTGTTGGGTGAGAACCTGGTGACGCTGGTCCCTTATACACTTTTCCGAGCCAACGAGAGGGATTCCTATCTCGAATGCAGTCTCTGGTTGAATATAA
>QGUY01000524.1 GCA_003242315.1 Bacteroidota bacterium | reverse complement strand
TACCCTTTTTTTTTGTTGGGCATGTTAAATTTTTATAAGAGCAAGGGTCGACCGGGTATTGGGCTTTTAGGGTTAAATTACAAGAGATACCAACAGGCAACCCTCTGGTTGGAATGCCTGTATGGACCAGTAACCAAGCAGCCCATTTGGACAAGAAGGAGGAAAAAATTGTCAAGCTGTTGATCGGTTGCAGAAAGCATGACCGCAGCAGTCAGAAGCTTCTATACCAGGAGTTTTATGCCTATGGTATGAGCATCTGTTTGCGTTATGCGGACAACCGGGATGAAGCAGCGGAAATTCTTAACGACGGTTTTATGAAAGTATTTCAAAACATCGCAAAGTTTGATCTCAAACGTCCTTTCAAACCATGGCTGCGCCGGATTATAGTAAACACGGCCATCAATCATTACCATCAGAAAAACCGAGCGCTCAAAGCCGAAGAACTTGATTCAGCAGGTCAAAGCGCGAACGAAGAAAAAGTGTTGTCAGGAATAACCTACGATGAAATAGTTCAGATGCTTCGCAAGCTGCCGCCCGCCTATCGAACGGTGTTCAATCTCCATGTTATCGAGGGGTACAAGCATGAAGAAATTGCAAATATGCTCGGCGTCTCTGTAGGAACGTCCAAATCGAATCTGTTTAAAGCCAAGGAGCAGCTTCGAAGGATTCTGAATAAATTCTTTGAAACCGATTATGTCGAAAAAGGATAACGATAGCCTGGAGGAGTTTTTTCGGAAAGCCACGCGTCATCACGACCTGGAGTACAACGAGGAGGACTGGAAGAAGCTGGAGCGCATGCTGGACGCGCAGCAGCCAGTACGCCCCGCTGGCTGGTTCAGCACGCATGGACGTAAGGTGCTGATAGGGCTTGCTGCCATCACCGCGGTGGTGATAACGTGGCTGCTGTTGCCTGTTGATCAGGCAACGGAAAATGTTGCGACGAATCCTTCGGAAAATATCGATACCGGGATTGCCGAAGCCCCTAATCAACAGGATGATGCCCAGACAGCGGAATCCTTCACCAACGACGGATCGGTACGTGAGGGCGTAACGACAGACACTAACGAGGGAGGAGGTAAGCAGGATCTAAGCGTTCCGCCGGGACGCGAAGAGAATTTGAATGGTCGTGAAAAGAATTCAGGTTCCCGCACTCAACTAGCGGCGGCGGCAGACGAACGAAACGCGAGCGGGCCGAATGCAGCACGCGATCAGAGTGGTATTGCTCAACCCAACACAGAACATAACGGAGTTATTGTTAATAGACCCGCCATCAATAGTGACAACATCAAAAAAGACCTGTCGGAAGTGTCTGGCTTTAATCATACACAGATTGAGTCGCGTGTGCCGGCTGACCCCATTGTGAAGGCAGATGGTGTCGATGAGCAAGTGTCGCGGGTGCAGGCTCAACCTGTCGATAGTGCATCGGTGGACGTTTCCGCCGATGCACTTGAAGCCGCTGCGTCAGGCCGCTCGGGATTTGACAATACGCGTGGTCGTTTTGGTATCACCGTTGTTGCGGCACCTGATTTCAGCAGAACACCGCAAGGAGGTGCTATGGGAACCGGAGATGCCATGGGTGCCTTTGTGCATTACCAGGTGTTGCCGCGATGGGGTATAACTACTGGCGTGTTGTACACGAACAAGAAGTACTGGGGTAAAGGCGCGGAATACCGCCCGCCGTACGGATACTGGAAAGCCCTCACCAATGGTGTTGTACCTGATCGGATTGATGGAACTTGTTCGATGTATGAGG
>QGUY01000013.1 GCA_003242315.1 Bacteroidota bacterium | reverse complement strand
ATATCGCTCTCCTTAATTCTGATATCCTGTTCTTTTTTCGCTGTTTCATATTCAATGCTAAGCTGGGCTATTTGCCGGCTCTTTGTTTCGTCAAACATCGAGTCCTGAAGGGCCTTGTATTGTTGGTAGTGCCAAATGGCATCGCGGTAGTTCCCGCGGGCGGAATCGACCTTGAAACGCATTAAGTAAACTTCAATCAATTCATTTGGCAAAATCTGTTGCCGCGATGCAGTCGATAACCGACTGAGGTATGGTTCAGCCATTTCATAACGGGCATTTGCAACATAGAATCGTGCGATACCTTCGTTAGCCAGGAGTTGGAAGCGCAAGGGCGATTGCTCGCTGAACGTTACGCTTTCGAGATAGTACTTCTCTGCTGCATGGTATTGTCGTAGCGCGTCATGGCAATTGCCCAGCCCTTGAGCGATATACATTTTGTCCTCAACGCTGCACAATAGTCCGCTATTAATGATGTCATAAAGCAACTGCAGTGCTTCTGCGGGCCTACCCAGTTCTATCAGGGCGACCGCCATCCGTCGTGCGAGGCCCACTGGAATCAGTTCCCCTTTTTCCTGACTAATCAAAACCGATTGTTTGTGATACTCCATACTCTTTTCGAATCGACCTAACTCCCAATAGGCATTGCCAAGACGGAAGTATGTATAGTCGAGTTGATCTGTCATTCCGCTATTCTCTACATCGTGAGTGACTTTGAAGATGTATAGGAGTTTCTGATTTAAGTTTCCCTGGGTTTGACCCATATCGGAGAGCAAATAGTATGCGTTCGATAGATATCTGTAGTCGTACGATGCGTAATAGACACTTTGCAGGGCTATCTCTGAAGCGGCGCGGCAAATCTCTGCATAACCGATGGCTTCCTGAATCCTGAGGGCGGCCATTGCTGCGTTTTTCGCCTCTGTTTTCATGCCCGCGTTCAGGTATTTATATCCTATCTCCAAAAGGACAACCGCCTCAATTGCCCGGTTCCTGATTTGGCGTGAAAGTTCCAGTGCTCGTTTTAACGCTGAAATATTCTTATCGCAGTTATTGCAAAAGGCTGCCATTGCCATCCGTAACCAGGCGTTAAGCTCCCCAGCCTTATCGCCTGATCTTTGCCTGGCCGCGATGACCCGCATAAAATGCGCTTCCCCCAAATCCCAATCTCCGTTTAACAAGCAGACTATGCCGAGCAAACATTGACTTTCTTCACCTAATTCCTGGTTGCTTGCGTTGTCGCTTAATGCCCAGGCCCTCTGGAAAAGTATCGTAGCGCTATCGCGATTGCTGGTTCCGCGGTAGGCTGTCCTGAGCATGCTTTTCCCCAAGTCGAGGAGTGACTTGATCTTGTTCTCGGTCGTTGGCTCACCGGTTCTTTCTTTGGATGTCGACTGTGACGAGGCGACATCAGGAAGGACGATTAGCAAACCCACGATCAGGAGAAGCTGCATTTGATGATGAGTGTTTTTTGGTATTCACTTTTTCGTGATGCCCAGCTTCTTGATTCTTGAATTCAGCGTATTCACATTGATATCAAGAATTTCAGCAGCGCCCCCTTTCCCTGAGACTTTCCAGTTGCAGCTTTCAAGAACTGCCAGTATGTGGTCCCGTTCGTTTTCAATCATTGTTTTGAAATTTTGTTTGGAACCCACACGTGTGGTGTCGCGCCTTGTACTTGACATCTCGAGGGACTCGATCACGGGTCCGGGTGCCAGTACAACATTCCGGTGGATCGTGTTTTCCAATTCGCGGATGTTGCCGGGCCAATCATATTCGAGAAGCTTGTCGAGCACAGGTTGAGAGAGTGTCAAAGGAGATTTTCCATTACGAGCGCTGTATTTCTCAAGGAAATGATTGATGAGGATGGGTATGTCCTCCCTTCTTTCCCGTAAGGGCGGCAAGGTTAACGGAAAAACATTGAGGCGATAAAACAGGTCAATTCGAAATCGTCCCGCCGCCACCTCTTCTTCGAGATCCTTGTTGGTTGCAGCAATGATCCGGATGTCGATCGTTTTAGGTCGGCCACCCACGGGCTCGATTTCTCGTTCCTGCAGCACTCTGAGAAACTTGACCTGCAATTCAAGAGGCAGCTCGCCAATTTCATCGAGGAAAACGGTCCCGCCATCGCCAAGTTCAAATTTGCCAGGGTGTCTGGTGGTGGCGTTCGTAAATGCACCTTTTTCGTGTCCAAAAAGTTCGGATTCTACCAGATTCGCCGGGAGCGTGCCGCAGTTAACAACCACAAATGGTTTTTTGCGCCTTGGTGATACTTTATGAATAGAGTGGGCGATAAGTTCCTTTCCTGTTCCACTCTCTCCCAGAATGAGGATTGACGTATCCAAGGCTGCTACCTTGTTGGCTTGCTCCAGTATTCCAAGGAAGTTCAGACTATCGCCAATAAGATGCTGAAATTCGGGTGGTAGACTTGGCCGGACTCCCTGCGGAGCAAGAGCGAATTCGACACGTTCAGTCGTCCTGTGCTGATGCAGATACAAAGCCACATCGAGCATGATCAGAACGTCCTTTGAGCGAAAGGGCTTCACCATGAATCCATAAGGCTTCGTGGCCTTAGCAGCCTCGAGTATCCTTCGGTTTGAATTGGCGGACAAGTAAACAAACGCTATGTTGCGTTCGTTAAGTATTTTGCCGAGGTCTATGCCTGTTTCCTCGCCTTGCAGGAAAATGTCGAGCAGTACAAGATCAGGCTTTTCCACTTCAATGATGGATAACGCGGTCCGTACTGACCGCGCCACTGAGCATGTCAAGTAACCAGCGTTAGAAAGGATTAGGCTGAGGCTCTTTGCTTCAATGAATTGATCTTCTACTATAAGGATCTTGATCTTCAAGAGGGCATGCAGCCGCGCTGCTTTAATCAAAATTCGGCCTTTATCTCTAAAGTTGTCCGGTTGGCACGAATAATTTTCCTGCTTTTACGTCGGTAACGACATTTTTCAATAGTTGATGATATAACAAGGCTTCAGCAGGATCGCCGAACGGGGAAAGCACTGTCAATCAAGTGGTTGAATTCCTGGCATCATGTTGGGATGCAGGTCTCGGAAGTTATTTCAGAACACAAACCCCGTAAACAATGAATCAAATCTTTATTCACCCTAGTGAAGATGTTTCACAAGTTGCGATAGGCAACGGCCGCGGTCGCAGTGGAAAAAGTGACCCGGAATCGTTGGACATGATTGGCCATTCTCAGGCCATGCGCGAAGTTTATCATTTGGTGTCGTTGGTATCCAAGTCTGATGCAACCGTACTTCTGCTAGGTGAAACGGGCACGGGAAAAAGCCTCATCGCAGAAGCAATTCACAAGGCCTCAACAAGAAGAGACAAGCAGATGGTAAAGGTGAATTGCGCGGCAATACCCGCGAACCTGATTGAAAGTGAACTTTTTGGTCATGAAAGAGGCTCCTTTACCGGTGCATTCGAACGCAGGATAGGAAAGTTTGAGTTGGCAAATAAAGGCACCCTGTTCCTCGACGAAATTGGGGAGATGACGCTTGAGATGCAGGTGAAGTTGTTGCGGGTTCTCCAGGACCGTGAAATAGAGCGCGTCGGAGGCAGAAATTCAATCAAGATCGATGTGCGGATCATTGCGGCAACAAATCGTAACCTGGAAGAGGAAGTGAGAGCAGGACGTTTCAGAGCGGATCTGTACTATCGACTGAATGTATTCCCAATAGTCCTGCCGCCTTTGAGGGAGCGAGTGGAAGACATTAAACCATTGACTGAATTTTTTCTCTTGTGCTACGGTCGCCGTGTTGGTAGGGCGATCACTTTAACTTCCCATGTGATTGACGAATTAACGCAATATTCGTGGCCAGGCAACGTAAGAGAGTTGCAGCATCTGATAGAAAGAAGCGTACTCTTGTCATCCGGAAATACATTGGCGCACATCCAACTGCCAGCTGTCCAGCCCGAGGTTGCTGACCGTCCTGAATCGTTCGGCATCACGCTCGAACAGATTGAGAGGAAACATATCGTTAAGATACTACGGCGATGTAATGGAAAGATTGCGGGAAATGGAGGCGCGGCGGCTATGCTGAAAGTCCCGCCCACTACGTTGCATTCAAAAATGAAGAAGCTTGGCATTTCCAAGGTGGATTACCTTTCCGCACAGGGTTAATGATGGACCTCGCGTTGGCGTTCGACCAAGAAGGTCCACCATGGTATCTCCTCTCTAGTAGCGGCGCCACTCTAACAGCGCTATGGGTTCCTCAAGCATGAACACATGATTGACTTCGGGATGGACAGCGCGGTCATAGTCGTCTACAAGCTTTCGTAGTTTTCGCAGATATATCCCAGCCCATTTCTTCTTGAATCTGCAGGCCTCAAACTCATACTCAAATTGTGGCGACAGTAGAAGCGTCTTGTATACCTCCGGATAGTCCTTTTGAATGAACAGCAGGAACGTTACTATCTTTTGGTACCTTCTGATGTAGGGCTTGTAATCCCTTGTACCCTGGAAGTTCATGTTGGTGGTCGGTTTTGATTGTTAAGATTGTTCCAGCCGGTCGCATCGTTGCGTCACTGATTGGATCCGCGGCGATGCCGCGCCAACGTGGGTAATAGAATCATGCACGAACGGGTGGAAAGTGCATATCCCCTTACAGCAACCACAACGACCTGACACCCGTCATCTCCGTTGCAACAGGCAGAACCAATATTAGGTGTGCGGTAATTTCAGCACTACAGACTGCAGCCAGGCAGTAAAATCCGTCGGACCCACGCGGGCATTTCGCGACGGCATCAGAGTATCGGTATTTAAAGGGGCGCCAAAATACTGCGCGTGCTCGTCTATTCTGACATTACGTGAATCTTCAAGCTGCGTAAGATACAGTGACACCAATTCCGGCAACACGTAAAGGTCGGGGCCTGCGATCTCAATCGTGCCATTGATCGGCCTTCCCGTTACCATCTCCTCAATTCGAAGTGCGACATCGTCGGAGGCTATTGGCTGAATGTTCGCAGGAGCCAAGTGTACTTCGCGCCCTTCGGTTGCTGCATCAGTGATTCCTTTCAGGAACTCGAAGAATTGTGTGGATCGTACTATCGAGAATGGTATCCCGGAACCTTTGACAAGATTTTCCTGCACAAGTTTCGCACGAAAGTATCCGCTCTCCTGAAGACGGTCAGTGCCAACCACGGACAAGACGATGTGGTGCTGTACGCCCGCCCTGGCTTCCGCAGCGAGCAGGTTGCGTCCCGATGTTTGGAAGAAGTCCATTACAGCTTCATCCTCGAACGAGGGTGAGTTAGCTACGTCAACAACCACGTCTGCTTCTTTCAGCGCGTTGTCGAGGCCTTCGCCCGTAATTGTATTGACGCCGGTATTTGGTGCTGCGGGAATAACATCGTAGCCGAGTTTGCGCAGCCTTGCGGTGACCTTTGAACCGATAAGGCCGGTCCCGCCGATAATTACTACTTTCATTTCTGATTGGATTTAATGGTTATTGAATTGACTCAGTATTGCGTGATTGCTGGGAACGGATACGCAGCACATCAACTGTCCCTTCTACTTGTGCGAAAGTTTGATCCGTTGTGCGAATGGCATCATCGAGAAACTCATCTCCTTCGTTGAAATAAGCTCTATGTGTTGATTGGTAGCCAGGGATGACCTGGTGTTCCGAAGGTGACTCGTTGCCCGGCGGCCAGAGACTGATCGCGAACTTCTTTTTCATGACGTACAGGTTTTAGTAGTTCAGAAATTTTATAATGAATTGACAATACCCGTGCCGTCGAGTAAAGCATTGCAGTTCAATACATTGTATTCGACAAGGGGTGTTGCATCTCACGGCATGTCGCCAATTGACGCAGCGTCTAACGAGATGTCGCGACGCCGCCGTCAGATGCTCTCTGACATTGCCATTCTGAACCTGGAAGGCGTGTGGCCGAAGTGAGCTTTGAATAATCGTGAAAAATGCGCGAGGTTTTCAAAACCGAGCGTGTAGCATATGTCGGTAACGGTCATTGTGGTGTTACGGAATAGCTCCGCAGCTTTTTCAAGTCGTCGCTGCCTTAACCATTTGGATGGCGACATGTTGTAAATGGCAATGAAATCCCTCTTGAAACTTGAAAGGCTTCGCCCCGAGAATTCCGCGAGTTGGGGTAAGGATACCGCATCCATCAGATGGTCTTCGATTGTGGCGGTTATATCACCCCGAAAATGCGGTCGGAGATCCATCAGTTGTTCAAGGACAAGGCCTGTCTTGCTGGACAAATTGTAGAGCAGCTCCAACAGTTTGATCCTCGTAATATTTTCGTCTAACCCTTGATAGTCAAAATATAAATGAAGCGAATCAAGGAACTTCAGCAGTCGGGCGTCAATGCCTTCAATAGTCACTGCCTTAGATTGTTTGGGTCGGGAAACCGACAGTCTTGCTTGCCTGACAAAATCTTTCAGCAGATCGTCTGTGAGATGGAATAAAATGAATTGTGTGCCGTCGCCCCGCAGCTGTGTTGTGGAAGAGTATTTTACGAGGATGTCCTTTTTGAGGAGCACCATTTCATTCTTTCCAACGGAGTAATGTGCTGTACCATGTTTTATCTGTAAGCCGCCTTTTGTAACGAGCAGCAATGTACTGTCCCTCACCAGTAGCGGCTTGTGGGCAGTGTCTGCAGCAGTACACAAGCGGATAGCGGGACTACCATTCAGTGTGAGCGTGTTAATCCCTGACGTTGTTTGTGTCCTATCCTGAATTGGCGAAATGATCATCGCGCTGACGGTTTCGAGGTATCCATTCAAGGCGGATGCCACGGTGGAGATGGCTGGCATTCAATGCATTACCAGCTGAACGCGCGCGGGATAAGGCGGTATTTCGCGACATGGAATAGAGATCAGCGAAATGTCGTCAACGGATGTGCCTATAGGATTATTAGGGTGCAAATTGATATGATTTTCTGACATGCGTTTTTGGTCCGCACTTGGGAATTATTTCCCAGGACGGGAATGTCCCCCATTTTCTCTGCCTTTATAAGGCATTGACAATCAATACCGTGACTTATGTAAGTTTTAGCACAAATTAGAATACGGCGAGTGGCACTAATTTGGCAGTTATTCTTTTAAGTTTGTAATCTGGCAAGCATGCCGGCCCTCCGATTTTTTGATTTTTTCATAGTAACGGGCACCATTTTTACCCCTTCTCCCCATGCGAAGTATACTCCGTGCAGCAATCCTAACTTGCTGCTCTTTTGTCGTCACCTCTTCCTCGTTTGCGGTCACATATTACACGTACGTCAATGGAGGAAGCACTGGCTTCTGGAACAACGCTAATACGTGGACTACCGACCCATCCGGGATGAGCCTCACAGGCAGCGCCGTTCCTGGCAACGGCGACGTGGTGTATATTCTCAACGGTTACACCGTACAGTTGAGCGCTAACGTCACGAACACCAACTTATCCATCAACATACTTAATGGTGGTGTACTTGATCTGCAGACATTCACGTTCGCGAACCTCAGCTTGCTGGCAGGCTCAGGAACACTTCGCATTCGCACGGGATATTTTCCTTCCGCTACCACCAATACATTCTCGTTGAGTGCGGGCTCGGGCGCCACCGTCGAGTATTACAATTTCACCGGCACGCTTCCCGGGTCAATCAGCTATCCCAATCTGCTTTTCAGTAACTCAACGGCGACGGATCATACTATTTCCATTCCGAACACTGCTGGATATAACCTAACCGTACGGGGCAGTTTCATAACGCAGGCAACGGGCACAGGCACTCTAACCGTGACCATGGGTACACAGGCAACAAATGCCATTAACCTCACCGTGCAGGGAAATGTCACTGTGGGGACGAATACAACGCTTGGTGTTGGAACGTTCGCGGCCAATCACACCATAACGCTGTATGGAAATCTGACTAACAACGGTACCATTGATCTGAGCAATTCTGCCCAATACACTACAGCCAACAATGGTTCAGCGGCGCTTACTTTCACTGGGACGACCAACAACGTGATGGCTTGTAATGGTCGCACTGATTTGTACACACTGATTGTCGACAAGGGATCAGGCTCTACCTACACCCTATCTGTCACCTCGACGAATTCTGCGAATCTGAATCTTTATTCCAGTGGACAGTTGATTGAAATACGGAACGGTACATTACGGCTGGGTGCGAATATCAACATACCGAGAGTCTACGGTAATAGTACAGCCAATTACAATTTGGGAGATGAAGATACGAGTCCAATGTTGTGGATTGATGGAGCAGATTTCAACACAAATGGCAACGCATTTGTAGTGTACGGAAAGTTCAGGATAACTGCGGGGACATTTACCTGTGTTGGCAAGGAAGGTACTGTAATTCGCGAGGAGGGACAATATCTCATCGAAGGCGGTGTTTTCACGACGGAAAAATTCCGTCCTTCCACCAATCCTGGCGTGCATAGGGGCTCGTTTACTATGACTGGTGGTACTTTCAATGCTATAGGTACAACCGGGTCGAACGGCAATTATGCAAGATTTTCCATACCATTTCCGGAGCAGGTATTTATCATGTCTGGGGGAACGCTAAACGTAAGCAATCCCCAATCTGGCAGCGGAGGTGCCAACGGTGGTATACACATCGGATGTAAAGAGTCGAATTACAATGTAACGGGAGGAACTGTTAACGCCGTCCTTTCGGGTACGGCGGCTTCCTTTACCATTTTGTCGACCGCGCCCTTCTGGAATCTTAATATTTCCCGGACCGGCGGCACGCCCACGACGGTGCGGCTGGCGAACATCGGATCGGTCGGCATTACCACCGCTCAACCTCTGAAGGTACTGAACAATCTGACAATAGACGGAGCCAACGGTCCAGTGTTGGATGCAAACGGGCAGGAGGTTTCAATTGGAGGTAATTTTGTGCTGAACGCCGGAGCGACCTATAGCCCGAATGGAAATACGACAATTTTCAATGGCACAGGAGATCAGACGTTCACCAACAGTGGGACCATCACGTCTGGTTTGTATAACCTCACGGTGAACAAAGCTTCCGGCGCGTTAACTATAGCCGGGACAAACACTTCGCTCACTGTTTCCCAAACCTTACGTCTCGAGAACGGCGTTTTCAATGATGGTGGCAAGACCATAATCGCCCTGGGTTCTATTTACAATGCCGCGGTGCATACGGGAACAGGAAGCATCCGCTTGCAGGGGACATCAACACAAACCATTTCAGGCGATGGTACGGGGGTGTTCGGCAACGTATGGCTGAACAACACCAGCAATCCCGGTGCGACCACCACGACTGACATTGCGATTGCGGGCACCCTTACCCTGGCAGGAAGCACGAGTATTTTTGATATCAACCAAAATCTCCTGGCCCTCACGTCCACCTCGTCTACAGCGGTCACTACCTCCGGCGCGTCTTTTGGAAGCTCAAAAATGATCCGGACTTCAGGATATCAATCTGATAAGGGTGTTCGAAAAACGTTTGGTAATCTTACGGCGTTTACGTTCCCTATCGGTTCGAGTACCTATTACACACCAGCCATTATTCAACTCACGTCGGCGCCGACTACTTACGGCTCAGTTACCGTGAGGCCAGTAAATGCGCGCCATCCTCTCGTGGCGGCAGGCAACACAGCCAATCTGATGTGGTATTGGAAAGTAACGAGTTCGGGATTCACGGGGCTCGGTGCCAATGCGGTCTCTCATACCTATCGTTACCTCGAGACTCACGTAGTACCGGCCAATAGTGATGTGAATTATGTTCCCGCTCGGTACTATCCCACTTCATGGACTGTAATCAATGATGCAGGAGAGGTTAACCAGGGAACGAACACCATCTATTTTACGAATGTAGGCTACATTGATGGCGAGTTCACATGTGGCGTACCGGCTGCGTTCGGTGTTGTCCGGATATTTTACAGTAAGCGCAATGGTGACTGGTCGGATACTAATCCGGGGACAACACCCTGGTCTAACGTAAGTCATACTGGTCCTGATGCGACTTCCGCACCAACGGCCGGCGATCACGTGTACATAGGTGATGGTGTGACGTATTTTCACACGATCACGGTCACGTCCAATAACCAGAGCGCCGGAGGTCTCGAAATCGCGTCGGGTAGCACATTGGATCTTGGAGTAACAACAGGCCACAATTTCGGAGCACTTCATGATCGTCCGGTAGGCGGTAGCGGACTGCTGCGGATATCTTCTTCAACCGCAACAGCTCAGTTCCCCGCGGGTGACTTCGGAAATTTCATTCGCGAAAACGGCGGTACTGTTGAGTACTACACTACAGGTACGCAGAGCTTTACGATACCAAAAACTTCCCTGGCGCCAACCAGTTTGCCATTGACAAGTTACCGGCACCTGATTTTAAATCCGGGAGCCGGAAGGACGATCACACTACCTGATCTCGACGTTCACATACATGGTAATGTCAGCGTGCAGGGAAGTACTTCAGGACTGGTTCTGATCAACTCTATAGGTTCCCGAACATTGACCATCGCTGGTAATCTGAACGTGACATCCGGTGTCCTTCGTTTTCAAAACGGGACAGCACAGACCATCGAGGTGCTTGGCAATTTGGCTGTGAACTCCAGCGGACAATTTACTGTGTTGAATTCGGGCACAACTGTTGCCAATAAGCTGATACTCCACGGTAATATGGTGAACAATGGCACCTTCGACATGGCGGTCAGTGGGCGCGTTTGTAATACGACGTTTAAAGGCAGTACAAATGCGACGATTACGGGAAACGGACCGACCACGGAGTTCAATGTCCTTACCGTGGATAAGGGCACTTCCATGACGCCGATCCTTGATGTCAACGCAACTGGATTCGCATTGGCGGGCACACCATCACCCCTCGTCCTCGTCAATGGAACGTTCCGACTGAGCATCGCACAGTTAGTAATTATAGCCAGCAACGTCGATTTCAACATTCCGGCAACAGCGAGACTTTCTGCGAACGGCGGAACGCTCCAACTTACGGGTGAGGGGAAGAACATGCTGCTTGCGGGCACCCTGGAAATCCTTAACGGAACGGTTAATGTAGGCACAACGACGAATGAGAATTCGATAGAATATGCCGCGACGGGTCAGCCTACCATCAGCATCTCGGGAGGAACGTTAAATGTGCGGTCTCAGATCCGGCGGTCGGCAACCAGCGCGCAGGGTAGTCTCCTCTACAACCAGTCTGGCGGTGTCGTGAACGCAGGCATTGAGAGTGCACCGACGACAACGCGGGGCGTGTTCGAGATTCTTAACCCCGGTAGTTCATTCACTATGAGTGGAGGTACTTTGAGCATAGGGCAACCTAATGATGGTACCGCAATCGCCGACGTATACCTGCAACCATCGACCTACACTGTTACAGGTGGACTTGTCCAGATCGGTACCGGCGCGACGAGTAAAACGATCGACATCAACACCGCCATTCCCCTTCATAGTTTGGAGGTGACGGGCAGCGGCAATACGGCGCGCTTGGAAGCCAATCCTCTTACCCTCCGGGGTTCACTGACGATCCAGGCTACCGACGTTTTTAGCGCGAGTGGTTACAACGTCAGCATCGCCGGAAACTTCACGAACCTCAATACCAATAGCGGCACCGGAACGTCCACCGGAGGATATCAGGCCGGATCGGCGACACAAACTACGACGCTGAACGGTTCAGCAAACAATCAAATCTTCACTGGTGCGTCGGGTAACCTTACCAACTTCGCTAACCTCATCATCAACAATACGTTTGCTGGTGGCACTGTAAGCTTGCAGCCCAATTCAAACATCCGTGTAAACGGCATGCTCACCCTCAGCAGTGGTACACTCGCAGGGTCTACCAATACGATCACGGTAATTGGGAATGTATTTAACTCCGCTGTGCATACGAGCTCGGGCTCAGGAAGCATAACGCTCGCTGGCAGCGGTATGCAGACAATCGCAGGAAATGGAAACGGAAAATTCGGAAACCTCACGCTGAACAACGCGTCCGGCGCGATGTTT
Organism: Bacteroidota bacterium; assembly: GCA_003242315.1. Classification (GTDB taxonomy): domain Bacteria; phylum Bacteroidota; class Bacteroidia; order Cytophagales; family Cyclobacteriaceae; genus ZC4RG29. The sequence goes on along the minus strand of QGUY01000013.1, from coordinate 17,313 downwards.
GGCGCAAACCAAGAGGTAACGGGTACGCTCACCTTTGTTAATGGTTCGCTTAACATCGGTGCATTTGGCTTGAATCTTTCTTCCACAAGTTTAAACTCTGTTGTAGGCCATACGGCCTCGCGATACATCATTACTGCCGGAAGCATTTCTGACGTTGGTGTCACCAAGGCTTTTGCTGCGTCTGTAACTGCGGGCACTTTTGAATTTCCGATAGGCGTTGCCGGAAAGTATACACCCGCAAACTACACAATAACTACAGGGGCTTCGGGTGGTACGATCCGTATCAAGCCGGTTAACAGCAAGCACCCCAATGCGACAGGGTCCGGAACGGCGTTTATCAGATACTATTGGAGTGTAGTTAATAACGGCGTTGACATCACTTCGCTGATTCATACGTACACGTATGTTGCTGCCGACGAAAACGGAAACACGGCCGACTACCGCGATGCACGGTTTCAAAATGGCGCCTGGACGGTGGGTGTAACGGCTGGCAACCCAAACACTACCACACGGGTGATTGTTTTTACCAACGCCAACCTGACGGGTGACCACACCGCCGGTGAACAAACCGCATTCCTGGATCCTCAAACGTACACCAGCATTGCTTCCGGAGATTGGGAATCAGATGCAATATGGGATATTGATCCTCCCGGAACAGGAATCGGACCACCTCCAGGATCATTCGTAATTATTAGCGAAGGTCACACGGTCACCGTGACGACGAACACGAGGCGTACGGCCACACTCCAGGTACGGGGTCGACTGCACCTGGGCACGACAACGGGTCATGAGTTCGGAATCGTTACATCAGGAGGAACAGGTGATAAGACAATTCAAATTCAATCGTCGACATTTCCGTTGGGGAACTTCTCTGCGTTCGTCTCGGCAGGTGGAGGAACAATCGAATATAACGGCGCGGTTACGCTGCCCACGCAAGCTACATACAATAACCTGACCTTTACAGGCGCAGGAACGAAAACATTGCCAAATGTTGATTTGGTGTTGAACGGAACACTAACCATTGTACAGGGGACGGTAACTAATGCTGTGAACAATCGAAAAATTGAACTTGCGGGATCAGGGCAACACTTCGTGAACAAAGCTACCTTTCACATGGGGACAGGCGAAATTACCATCGGTGGCAACCTGACCAACTCCGGAGCCACAGCTGTGTTCAACGCAGGTGACGGTAATGACGGTCTGCATGTACTTGGGAACCTTTCGAACCTTTCTGGCGCAACATTCAATCTTGGAAGCGATAGTGTTGGTGTGCGCGGCTCAGTAGTCAATCAGGGTACGTTCAACGCAGGCGCCGGAATGATGCGCATCAAGAACAATCTCAACAATACATCCGGAACATTTAATGGAGGTTCAGGTGCTATCACGATTGGTGGTACTGTGACCAATACAGCTACATTCACGACAAGCACCGGTACTGTATCCGTGGCTGGTACGCTCACGAATGCTGGCGCAGGAGCATCGTTCACCATGGGATCCGGAACGTTGATCTTGTCAGGAAATTTTGTAAACACACCACCGGCTGTGTTCAACGCGGGGAATGGAACTATCATGTCGTCGGGAGACTGGAGCAGCTCGGGGACGTTCAACAGTGGCACAAGTACTGTGGCCTTTGAAAGCAGCGGTGTGCAAACACTCAGCGGCGCGACCACTTTCTGCCGCCTTACAAGATCTAATGGAGGTGCACTCCAACTAAACAGCGGCATTATCGTAAATGACGAACTGATCATCTCCTCAGGTAAGATCGTTACGGGCTCCAATACAGTGCAGCTCACAAACACGACAATACAACCCGTATCTGGTTATGGACCGACGGCATTCATTGACGGCAGAGTGTCCATTGCCTATCCCGACAACGCTGGTGCGAGCCGTGTCTTTCCGGTGGGAAAGGGAAACACATATCGTCCGGTAGTGATACAGCAAACTGCGGCGTCGACGAGTCCTGTTGTCCGCGTGGAAATGATCAATACGCCGCCGACAGGTACTTATCCTGTTGGAGTGGGCGTATTGTCGGAGGCTCGGTACTATTCAATAGATCTGCTTTCAGGTACGATGAACGCGCCGACTGTGGAGTTGAATTTCAATACCAACGGTGCACCGGACGAGAACGTACTCTTTGCGGGCAATGCTCACATTATGAGGGCAACCAATTCAGCAGGACCGTGGACTGACGAAGGCGGGTCCGGTGTGTTTTCACCTGCAGCTCCCACAGGATACGCCACCTCAGGAATAACATCAATCGTCAGCCAGACATACTTTACGCTTGGTTATCAGAACGTGATCTTGCCGGTAGAGCTCTATACATTCTCTGGATACCTGGAGAATGGTGTTGTGCAACTGTCTTGGACGACGTTGTCGGAAGAAAACAACGATTACTTCGCAATTGAGCGAAGTGGCACAGAACTGCACTTTGATTCAATTGGATTCGTGAGTGGATCAGGTGAGAGTAAGGTAAAGCTGAATTACCGATTCGCTGATCACAATCCATTGGAAGGCGTATCCTACTATCGACTGAAGCAAACGGATTTCGACGGGAAGGCTACCTATTCAAAAATCATCATCATTCAGAGCCACTTCGAAGAACCCGTGCTGTCCGTTTATCCGAATCCCGCGTTAAGCGGCGAACCGATTCACATACGATTGGATTACAGCAAGGGCAAAGACGTCATGTTGAATGTTATGGACATGTCGGGGCAGACGTTGTTCTCAGGAGTTGTGGATCTTTCACAGTCTATTGATTTGTACGACATAGTGCCACAGCATTTGTCCCGGGGAGCCTACCTCCTCCGCTTCATGCTCCGCGGCGCGCTGTTTACACGAAAGATTATCGTGTATTGATCAAGGATCATCCAACGGGTAGATCGATCAGCACAAGGCAGCCTTTTCCAGGCTGACTTTCAATGGTGAAGGTCCCTTTGAAGAGATCGACGTTGGATTGTATAGTACTGAATCCAAATCCGCGTGTTACGCTATCCTTGATCATGCCGATGCCATTGTCTTCCACGCTGATATTGATAGCGTCATCGTGTCGGATGATTTGGATTCGGAGCTTTGATGCGCGCGCATGTTTGATGACATTTTGTACCAACTCCTGGCAAATTCGATAAATGTGAACTTCCATTTCTTCGGGAAGGCGCTCTTCGAGCCCCAGGATTTGCAGATCGACCTCTAGTTCTCCGGATGCTCGCACCTGCGTGGCAAAGGTGTTTAGCGCCGGGCCAAGTCCGAACCGGCTCAGTGAAGCGGGCACCATGTTGTGTGAAATCTGCCGTAGTTCGTCGATGGCCTCGTCGAGAAGGCGCAGGCTGTCGCGATACCGATTTGCCTTCTCCGGAACTTTCTCAAATACTTCATGCTGAAGTCCGTTAAAGCGAAGACGCACGCTCGATAGCAAGGAACCGAGGCCGTCGTGAAGATCGCGGGCCATGCGCTTGCGTTCTGTGTATTGAGCCTGCATGAGAGCTTTCATGTGCGCGTGTTGCTGGGCTTCAATGAGGGATGACAGCCTTTCTTTTTCTGCCATTTCTTTTCGAAGGTTTTTATTCAGGCGGACGGAGTGCTCGTGAATGCGCGCGTTTTCGATCATCACCGCTCCCTGGTTCGCGGTAATCTTTACAGCTTTGAGGCGTTCCGGGGTATACCAGTTCGCTTTGATTACATTTTCGAGATACACCACCATGGATACGTGGCCACTGATGGTTACAGGAAGGATCAGGAACGATTTTACACCTCGCGCGTGGATGTCGTCGAGATCGTACAGCCCTTTCTCAGCCCTGAGTTCATTGACGACAACCGGGTTGTGCGACTTGAGCACCATTCGAACCATCGTTCCCGGAATGGGAGGTTGCTTCAATGGCGATTCGTGGAAAAGTGACAACGCATCGTATGCAATACGATCCCTTGCATCTTCTACCAGCTCAACGGTAACGCGTGTCGATCCTGAAATGCGTAACAACAATACCATCAGCTTCTTCACCAGCGACTGCACTTCCATGTCGCCGCTCAATTCATACTGGATGGTTTCTATGTCGATCGATCCTGAATCCGAAAGTTCCTTTTTCAGCAATGCGGCGTATTGCTGCTTGAGCTGTCGCGTTTTGGCGGTAGCATTCCATGCATCGTAGGCCTCGATGGCGCGCTCAAGCAGTGAACATGCAAAAGGATCATTTGGATTTTCATTCAGAAGAAATCTCGCCCACAATTCGCTGGTAACAGCACGGTGATAAATGTTGTCACCAGATACTTCCCAGGACGCTTGGTAATATGTCGCTGCGTCATCATGATCATGCATCCTAAGCCATTCAGCTTTGATAAGCAACCACGCTGGCCGATAGTTCGACGGCGCGTGGTGTTGCCAAACTTCGAATAATTGAAGTACATGCTCCACCCGTGGCGCGAGCCGTTCGCGAACCCGCCGCGGATAGGAATTCCATCCCTGCGACACGGCCAGAAACCAGGTGAAGAGGTTGGCGGGTACCAGCGGTGAAGCTTCCTGCAGTTTTCGGTTGGCGTCGGCTTCCTCTGCAGTGCGGGCAGCGAGATCATAGTGACCAAAGAGGAAGTAATATCTGGCCCAAACATAGTTCCGATAGAATTTCTCTTCCTTGATGGTCAGCTGTCCGGCAAGCGATGAAGGATTTTGCCGTGGAATGGAGAATACAGTAGACTCGCCGGTGAGGAACCTTATCAGACTTTTTTGATAATGGGTGATGTAATAGGTGAGTTCCATTCCCGGATACGACTCTTCAAAGTCCCACTGCGACAGACCCTTCAATGGAAGGCCGGAAATAATATGCAGGTTCAGTCTGTGTGTTTTCAGAATGTAAACACCAATGAGATCGCCGGCTTTTCGTCCCGCGTCCGCGGCTTCGTCGAGGAGAGGATAGCTTTCAGAGAAATCCTTCTTCCATGGCTGTATGTAGAAGGCGAATACGCCAAACACCCTGCATCGAAGCGTTATGTCATCCAATGCCTTGTTTAACGCGAGTCCCTTTGTTCCAAATTCGTATCCCTTGTCGATGTCGCCAGCAATGATCTGCATGCGTCCATAGGAAACGTAGCCTATTGCTTTCACTACCGAGGGGTTCTCCCTGTTCGCGCGCAGGATGATCTGCATAGCTGCCCAGGTCATGAGCACATCGGAGGTATGGTGGAGGCTCATTCCCCCGACGTAGAGTAGTCGCAGTATTGCCTCGGAATATTCCGGAGGAACGGCGTCGGCAAGCGGTTCGGGGTTTTCTTCCTGTTTGCCAAGTATTACTTTGAGTCGCGCCACCTCGCGCTCCAGATCGTTTTCTTCCACAGGCAATGCGAGGCCCAGTTCTGCGAGGCTTTCCCTGAGAATGTAAACTACCTTCTGGTATCGTGCCAGGTGATTGTTGATCGTCACCTTCAGTTCGAATACTTTCGAGCGCTTGAGGGGATTATGAATCCTTTCCAGCAGGTAGTCGAGGTGAATTTCCGCAAGGTCGTAGTCGCCCAGAAAATACTCGATGCGAGCCCGATCCATGTACACGCGCCACACCTGTTCTTTGACGTCTTCCCATCTGCATTCTTTCAGCATCTCCGCGCTCATCTTGAAGAAATAGCGCGCCTGATCGTAGGCCTTGTCCTTCTCGAGAATCTTGCCCGCCTGATAGTTCAACTCAGCCGTGAGCATCAGGCGTCCATCCGCCTTCACGCGTTCCAGCGACTGGTTGAAGCTCGTCGTCATCATGATGATGTCTGTGCGATTCAGCCGTTCCACACCGCGTGCGTAAAAGAGGTTTGCGATCTTATAATGAAGTTCCAGTTTGTGGCTTTCCGACAATTGATCGTAGATCATCTCGCCGACGTGCATATCGGAGAAGCGAATGTCCTGCTCGTACACCTTAAGAAGACCGGCATCAAGCGCTTCATCCAGGAGCGATTTCATCGTTGTCGCATCGCCACCCAACCAGTCGAGTATGAGCTGACGGTCGAAGCGGCCCATGCAAGCTGCGATACAAAGCACTTCGTAAGCTGCTGGCGACAGTCTCCTGACTTGCTCCAGCAACATCGTCTGTGTCTTCTGGCCCTGATAAGTCGTTATCACGCCTTCGGCGTTGCATTGGACTTCTTTGCCATCATTCCAGATCAGATCACTGTTCCTGAGGCTTTCCAAAAGCGCCTGAAGGTGTGAGGGATTCCCTGCGGTGATTTTGTAACAAGTGTCGACGAACTCCTCGCTAGCCTTTGCATCCAGGGTCATGCTGATGAATTGGGCTGTTTCAGCCGGGTTCAACCCTTTCAGACCAACGTGTTCAATCCGGAAGTCCTTCAGTCGTAGTTCCTCCAGGAGCTGTCCCAGCAAACTTGTCTTGTTGTGCGGCGTACGATGTGCGCCAATCCAGACCAGCTGCTTGTTGGAGAGGTTGAGCAGGAGGTATTTCAGAAGATTTATTCCCGAAGCATCGATCCACTGAAGGTCGTCTGTGAAGAAGTAGACCGGGCAGCGATTGTATTCTGAAAGAAATTCGAAAATGCGTCTGAACAATGGATAGAGCTGGTTCTCTATCGTTAGATGTGATGGTTTGTTTTGCGATGGATCTTCGCCGAGGATCAGCGACAACTCCGGAATGTAATCCAAAAGAAGATAAATGTTTTCGCCAAGGAAGTCCTTCAGCTTTGCGGAGAACGCTCGTAGTTCGGATTTGGTGGCCTGACTGTATACCTTTCCGAGGTAATCAGATACACAATACTTGAATCCAAAGTAAGGAATGTTTTGGTGCTGAGGATAGTGCCGCGCTATTAAGACAGGATGGCTGGATTCTATAGCCTGCAGGTAGTTCTCAACGAGCCACGTCTTGCCAGTACCGCGATATCCAGATACAAGCACGCCTGATAACGTATTGGCACTTGACGCTGTAGTTTTTCTAACAAGTTCATCAAGATGATGACTTGCTTCTATTTGCATCGCTGTTTGCGGACGTATTGTATGAACTTCCACCGTTGTAAGATTTAGGTTTGCGGTCCTTCGCGTTCTCTTTATTCGTCTTGCTCAATTGCATCGTACAACACCTGCTGTATTTCTGTTCTTGTGTTGAGACGGTATAGACGCGTGTTGTCGCGCGTAGGGTTGACACGGTTCGACAGGAAGATATAAAGGAGTCCGGTTTCAGGATCCATCCAGGCGAACGTCCCTGTAAAGCCAGTGTGACCAAAACTTGCCGCACTGGCGTCGCGGGCTGTGTTATGACCGGGACCGGAGTAGACCAGTTCGGGTTTGTCAAAACCCAGCGCCCTGCGGTTGTTGTTTTCGGGGAATTGCGTGCGCGTCCATTCCCGGAGCGTCTCCTCTTTAATATACCGTTTGCCGCCGTACTCGCCCATGTCGAGATACATCTGCATCAGCTTGGCCAGGTCATTTGCATTGGCAAACAAGCCGGCATGGCCGGAGACGCCGCCCAACATGATTGCTCCTTCATCATGGACTGTGCCATGTATGGGCAGGTGGCGGAAGTAATAGTCGTGTTCCGTAGGCACAATCGCGTTAAGCGGATATTTCCGAAGCGGATTGAACATTACGGACGTAGCACCCAGGGGTTTGTAGAATTCCCTGCGCAGGAATGTTTCGAAATCCTGATCGATCATGCTTTCGACCACGCGCGGGGCCAGGATGAAAAAGAAGTCTGAGTAGACATATTTCTTTTCTTCCAGGAGATCGGATTTCCTGATAGTGTTTACGATCCGGTCCGGATATTTTCTGTGCAGGTACATTCCATACTTAAGCCGTATCGGATATCGGCTTGAAGAATCTTTCTTTATCGTGTGCCATCGATATTTTCCGTTATCCTTTACCGTGTTCTTGTAGAACGGAATCCAGGGTTGGAAACGCGCCTGGTGGGTGAGAATATCGTACATCGGGATGTCTGCCTTATTCGACCGCTTGAACTTCGGAAGGTAATCAGCCAGTGTGGCGTCAAGCCTGAACTTTCCTTCATCGTACAACTTCATAAGCGCGGCCAGGCTCGTCGAAATTTTAGTGACGGAAGCAAGATCATACAAGTCGGTTAGCTTCACCTTAATGGTGTCGGCATAATCCTGGTACCCGTATGCCTTGCGCATGACGACCTTGCGGTCTCTTGCCACAAACACCACACAGCCCGGGATGGCTCTCACATTGAGTGCCTGGTTGACGATAGAGTCGACGCCTTTGTAAAGGATGCCGGAATTCATTCCTGCATCTTCAGGCAAGGTGTACTTGAACCGAATTCCGCCTTTTACGTCAATACCGTCTCCGGACGAAAACTTTGTCCCGATGCTAACCGGCAAGCGTCCGCTTGCGCTGATTCCTCCGAAGATAAGTTGCGCGGTAAGGTCCTCAACATCGGCGTTGTCCTGATAGGTGACGATGAGACCATCGGTCTCTTCAATGTCATCAAGTTTATCCAGCACATACGGATTTTTGAACACAGCTGTCACCACACCAGGTCGTGTCGAGAGCGACTGAACAAACGCGATTACATGAGGGGCATAATTGATGCGATTTAGCGGACGTCCGGGTTCGTCGTGAAGTCCTGCTATCACCGTGTTAAAGTTAGCCAGTTGCTGCGAAACAGAATCGACAAGTTCAGACGATGCATCCGCAGGCACTGTGAAATGTGCTACCTCGGTGTAAAGACCAAGAGTCTGTTGAAAAGGTGTGATGCGATCGCGTCCGATTGAAACCGATGCGACACGCAGTTCGTCGAGATTTTTTAAGGGAAGAATATTGCCTTCGTTCTTCAAAACGGTGATGGAAGCCTGGAGCAGATTGCGATTCAGCAACTTTGCCTGCGGTGTGTTGAGATCCTCAACGATATTGGTGGCATCGACAAATTTCTTTTCGTGCAATCCGGCCCAGTACTTGATGGCGAGAATTTTCCGACAGCGTGCGTCAATTTCTGGCTGACTGATAGCGCCTTTGGCTACAGCCGTTCGGATTTCCCTGATAGCGCGTGCGACATCTTCCGTGAACTCAAGCAAATCATTGCCGGCAAGTATTGCATCGCGGTCTACAATCCCCGGAGGATTGCTTGCTGTGACGCCCTTCATGTTCATCGCATCGGTTACGATCAACCCCTGGAAGCCGAGTTCGTTGCGGAGCAACCCTGTGACAATAGGCCGAGACAGTGTAGACGGTACTCCGGAAGGATCAAGTGCCTTCACGTTGAGGTGAGCTATCATGATGCCACCAACGCCTGCGCTTATCATTTCGCGGAACGGATAAAGTTCCAGCGAGTCTAACCTTTCCCGTGAATGTTCGATTTGTGGCAATGCATGATGCGAGTCGGTGTCGGTATCGCCGTGACCCGGGAAATGCTTTGCTGTTGCAAGTATGCCATGATCTTGTAATCCACGCGTGTAAGCGATAGCCTTGCGCGTGACGTTATATTTGTCTTCTCCAAATGAGCGGAAGTTGATCACTGGGTTTGCCGGATTGTTGTTGATGTCGGCAACAGGCGCAAAGTTTACATGCAGACCGGCGCGTTTCATTTGCCGTGCGATTTCCGCGCCCATTTCATAAATGAGGTTATCATCGTTGATGGCGCCCAAGGTCATTTGGTAGGGGAAGCTTATGGTACTGTCGAGCCGCATGCCCAGCCCCCATTCGGCATCCATTGCCATCAGTAGTGGTACTTTCGAAGCGGCCTGATAGAGGTTTATTTGTCGTGCCTGTTGTACAGGGTCTCCCTGAAAAAAGATGAGTCCGCCGATCTTGTGTTCACGAATGATTTTCAGCAATTCCCGTTCGTGGTCTGCACCGCGGTTGGACCATGCGGCGACCATAATAAGCTGGGCGATTTTTTCATCCGGAGTGAGGGTGGCCATTACGGAATCCACCCAGGCACTGCGTTCGTGTCTTGCAGACGGTGGCGGTGACTTTGGCGTTTGCGCGGACAGATTTGAGGATAGTGAGAGAACTATGAATATGGCTAAAGAGAACATGTGTTTCATGGTAAAGTTGTAATTCAGGAGGGGATTCAAACGTACGGGTAAAAGTACAAAAAAGCCCCTCGCCATGGGTTCATGGGAGGGGCCTTACTCAACTAACCCGCACTTCAAACAGCAGTACCCAAGACCGCTACCAGTCCGGCGTCTGGCTTAAGGTATAACCCCTTTGGGCGTATTCGCTGATTTGGTTGTTGCCTACGGGCGCCAGGTACACACGATCCGTAAAGGGATCCCGGTTCGAGACATTTTCTGGAATGTAGAATCCCACCATGTCTGAGTCGTTGGAACCGTTGTATGTGACGACAGTGCCATTTTCTTTCTGAACTTTCAGCTTGTCGACCTTAGCCTCGACGAGCCACTCGGGAAACTCGTTGGGAAAATCGACCCAGGGGCCGAGGAGGAGGTCTTCGTTGACGCTGCCGTCCATGTACCGAATTTTCTTCCAGCGCTTGATGTCCATAAGCCGTGTGTGTTCATACACAAACTCCATGCGGCGTTCCCGACGGATTTCCCACAGCAGCGGCGGGACGTCAGCATCGCGATCCGGATCATCCGGGATGGCGGCCAACAACAAGGGTGCGGTCTTCTGGATGCCCTTGTCAATTGCAACGTCGTCCAGCGGTCTGTTGCGGATGGCGTTAATGGATGCGTCGAGGTCTACCTGCGTTACTTCCGGACCACCAAGGGTGGCAAATTCGGCCTTCGCTTCGATCCAGTTCAACGCTACTTCTGCGAGTCGCATTACCGGCGCATCATTGGTGTTGGTGTTGGAGCCGTACTGCGGAGGATAAGTACCACCAGCATAAGTGGGGCCTTCCCTGCTGATGAACTTGTCTGCATAAAGCAGCGTAGCCGATTGTGCCCGAGGTACATCCCAGAATGTGGCCTCAAAACGAGGATCGCGGGTGGCTACAAGGCTTCCGATGTCGAACTTGTCTGCATCAGGTACCGAAGAAAGTTGATACGGTTGACCGTCGACGGCGATGAACGACTTGATAAGGTCGAGATTTGCAGCCGGGCTTTGGCTTTCTGTGATGTTTGAATACGACGCTACGTGATGCGTCACGCCTATCGCTGCATCATATTTCCGATACATGAGGACCTCGGGGTTACCAGCAAGGTCTTCTGATCCAAAGAGCGATCGGAAGTCGCTCGAGAATGACCACAATCCTGATTCGAGTACCAGGTCGCCGGCATCGATGGCGAGTTGAAGGTATTGCTTTGCCTTTTCCTCGTTGTTCAGGTGGTACTTTTGCCAGGTCCCTTCGAACAGCATGAAACGCGAAATGAATCCGGCGGCGATGTAGCGGTTGAGGCTTTGAGGATTGCCATCATTGAGGCGCATATTTTCCAGCACGTACTTGAAGTCGTCATATACCTTATCCATCACAAACGTTCTGGAATCTCTGTCCTTGTACAGAAGGTCGAGTTCAGCGTCCCCCACCACGCGATCGTAGTACGGAACGTCACCGAACACACTTACCAGTCGGCTGTACTCATAGCCTCTGAAAAAGCGGGCCACAGAGCTCCAATGCTTATAGGCTTCTTCTTCCAGAATATCGCCGTTCATCATTTCCACGCGTTCGAGCATGAGGTTTGCTTTTCGTACCCAGGAGAAGTTCCAGGTAGGACCTGCGTACGTGGTCAGCCAAGATGCTGTTTCAGAGAAAGAGGCCCGTGAATCCGGCGCCTGAGCTTCAAAGTTGATTTGCTTCCCTGTCGTAGTGAAGTCGTCAGAGAAGTAGTAACCACGAAGCGGAGCATAGTCGACACCCCATGTGGCGTTGTACCCAACGAAGTATTGAGGATAGAATGCGTTGGCAAACAACCGGAGGTTGTTTTCACTGGTCCAGTAGTTTTCGTCGTTCATCTGGGTTAACGGCGGACGATCCAGGTACTCGTCGCAACCCGAGATGATCGAGACTACGGTTACTAGTATGATAAGATATTTTTTCATGGTTCTGAGTTTTAGAAGCTTAGTTGAAGTCCGAAGGACACGCTCTTGAATGTCGGAACACCAACACCGGTACGACCAAGGTTGTATTGGTCGTCATCTCGCCACATCGACACGCCTGATATTACCTCAGGATCGATCGGCAAGTCGCCAAGGTTGTCGAAGGTGAAGAAGTTCTCCAGCGACGTGTATATCCGTGCTCTGTTCAGGTGAACTCTTTCCGTCAGGCGAGTCGGAAGCGTGTATCCGAAGGTGATGTTCTTGATGCGCAGGTATGACATATCGAGGAGGTAGCGAGTTTGTACTTGCATGTTGCCTCCCGTGTTTGCGCCGGCGAGATTGTAGGGTCTCGGATAGAACGCATTCGTACGATCAGGCTTCCAGAAGTTGCCTGCTATAGCCTGAGGCATGGCACCGTCAGCGGAGTTGAAGCCAGGGATCGCGAGGAATCCGTTACCCCAAATGTCGCGCTTGCCGATACCCTGGAAGAAAATTCCAAGATCGAAGCCTTTGAAACCGGCGTTGATGCGGAAGCTGTATTCATAGCGAGGTGTGGAGTTTCCGATGACCTTGAGATCGCCATGATCGTCGATAGCCCTGTTGCCGTCGTTGATCACTCCGTCGTTGTTGAGGTCTTTGAACTTAACATCGCCAGGTCCGAATACAAAGTTGCCGGATTGAAGTTCACCCTGAGTAGGAGCGTTTTCATCCGCCAGTTGATTGATGGTATGGCCACCTTCCGTAACCACCTTTACGTGGTTGCCGTCGTTGTCGTATACAAAGTCGTCAACCTGATACAGGCGATCGGTTTCGTAGCCCCAGATTTCACCGTAGGTTTTTCCTACATACCATCCGTCAATGCTCTTGCTCTCACCGAACTTCGTAATCTTGGTTACTGCGTCGGCAAAGGTTGCGACAAAGCTCAGCTGCAGACCGTTGTCAAACTGCGTTGTATAGTCGAGCATAAGTTCGATACCTTTTGTCCTGAGTGCGCCCAGGTTGCTCTTGGGTGCTACCGTACCGAAGGTCGCGGGGATGCCGCCCTGTCCGATGATCATGCGTTCTGTATCGCGCTGGAACCAGTCGAACGAAATTCCCACCGCGCTGTTGAGTATGCGTGCGTCCAAACCGATGTCCAGGGTGACGATGTCCTGCCAGGTTACAGACTGCGACACAGCTGCGGGGGTTCCGAACTGATACAACTTGTCCGAACCGAAGATCCAATCGTTGAACGCGCCATTCATTGTCGGGATGTAAAGGTTGTTGGGCACGGTTTGATCGCCGATAGAACCCCACGATGCACGGAGCTTCAGCTCATCGAGAAAGACACTAGCCCAGTCCATCCAGAGTTCCTCGTTGACGCGCCATCCTAAAGAGAAGGAAGGGAACCACTGCCATTGCAGGTGACTCGGGAATTTCGAGGAACCATCATAGCGGAGATTTGCTTCAAACAGGTATTTCTCGCGGTAGTTATAGTTCAGGCGTCCGAAGAATCCCAATTGTGATTCCCAGTATTCACCACCGTGTGAAGTTTGTGTGCCGGTAGCCAGGTCAAACTGGGGATTGGTGATATCCACCAGGTGTGTTCTTTGCGACCAGTTGAATGCGTTGGTGTATCCTACACGGTTCATACCGAGCATGAACCTGAAGTTTTGCGACTCGTTAATGCTCAGGTCATAGGTTGAGTACAGGTTGATCGTATTCCACTGATCGTTCTTTACATAGCGATATATGTGATCCGGGTTTGCGCCGGGCGCCGTGTACGTTGTCATATCCAGTTGATACGCAGGCATTGCTCCGGGGTCCGTTGGCGATACCCGCTCGCCCGCATCGTTCACATAAATGCGCTCGCCGTTTTCATCGAACTTAGGCAAGGCAGCTGCCCACGAGTTTCTCGCGGTAAAGCGCGTACCAGGACGTTTGGTGATGTATTCCTGGTTGGCATGTGTAAAGTCGAATTTGATACTCCAGTTTTTTACCGGAGTGATCGTTACGCCACCAGTGAGGCTCGTGTAGTTCGTTTCCTGAAAGGCAGTGTTGGCAGCTTGCATTTCGTAATAGGGGCTGCGAATCGGATCACCATCTTCCGTTGTCATCGGATAAGTTGCAGCCCAGCGATACAGATACAACCACGGGTCAGCAGTTGTTGAGTTGGTCGCATACGGATAGTGCTTCATGCGTTTTGAATACAACGCACCAACGTTGAACGCGAGCCAGTCGTTTACCTGGGTATTAACCTGCACAGTTCCATTGTAACGCTGGAAGTCGTCGCGCTTCGCCGGCTTCGTCATCCCGCTTTGATCGAGATAGGCGAAGCTGAGATTGTATGAAGTCTTGCCGCTCATTCCATTTGCGGAAATGTTGTGCAGCTGCGTCGGCGTCCATTCCTTGATCATGAACTCGTACGGATCGTACATCCGCAGTCCGATCTTAAAGTTGTTGACGTCAACGTACCAGTCGCGTCCATACAACATCGGATCATGCGGCTGTACAATGCCACCCCAGCGCTCTTGCCATTCCTTCGCGCGCTCAAAACCTTCACGTGTAACGATCCAGAACGCGCCTGCGCGGGTAGCGCCAACGCGTTCGAATGCGTGCAACGTATACTCCATCGCGTCGATGGTGCCCATCTTCAGATCTTTCGAAATATTTTGGAAGGAGAGGTTACCTGAGTAGGTCACGTTAACGCCTTCCGATCTTGCGCCCTTCTTCGTGGTAATGAGGATCACACCGAATGCCGCCTTGGCGCCATAAATGGAGGCAGATGCAGCATCCTTCAACACAGAGATCGACTCGATGTCATCGGGATTTACCAATTGAATGGAAGGGATCTCCACGTTGTCGAGAAGAATCAGCGGCGCGGAGCCTCCTTCAAGGGAGGCGAACTGTCCGCGAATCCGCATGCGAGGGTCAGAGCCGACTTCACCGCTTGGTATCACGATGTTGAGGCCCGGTGTAGTACCTTGCAGGCCGCGCCCCGCATCTGCGATCGGCCGCGAGTCAAGCACCTTTGTATCGACAGACGAGACCGCACCTGTAACGTTTGACTTCTTTTGAGTGCCATAGCCCACGACCACAATCTCCTGCAGGCTTGCGATGCTCTCGTTCAGGCTTATCGTGATTTCGCGGGATGTACCCACTTGCACTTCCTGCGTCTCCATACCGACGAAACTGAAGACCAGTACATCATCCGGATCAGCAGTGATCGTGAATCTACCGTCGCGATCGGTTACGGTACCTTGTGTCTTTCCCTTCACCGCAACGGTGACACCAGGCATTGGTGTCTGGTCTGATGCATTCAGCACAGTGCCGGAGACCGTGCTTTGAGCAGCGACATGACTATGGGCGAGGAATAATGCCAATACCCATAGGCAGCATTGTAAAATTTTTTTCATGGTTTGTTTTGGTTTGTTCGAAGGCCATGGAACTAAAGAGGCCCCTTACCAAATGTTCCCAAAAGACGCTGCAGAAGCATCACTGAAAACGGTGATTTGGGAATATCACTGATTTTGGAAGCAGGGACGCGCGGATCGCGCGACTCCAACGATCACCGACTACTGATTCACCGATTACCCACTCTAACGCTGCCCTTCCTACCGCGTGTTCTGACACTCACGGTGGGGCTCAGCTCGCTTTCGTTGTGTGTACGGTCGACCGCGGTGATGCCGTAGATGTATGACGTCCGCTTCGAAACGGTGGCGTCACGCCAGGATTGTAACGCGGATGGTTGGCGCGGAACGATGGCGGTAATGTTTGCGGGATTATCTGCTGAGATTTGCGTTCCTTGTTGGAACCTGTAAACGACATAATATGCAGCATCGGTTGTGTCCGCCCACGAGAGCATCACACCGTCAGTCTGGCTGCCACCAACCTGTTGAATGGTAGGTGCTGAAGGTGCCGTGGTGTCGATCCAGCTCATAGCAGGCACGAGAGCAGGGGAGGGATAGATCGATTTCATTTTCGCGTTGATGCCGAGACGGTCTTCTGCGAAAACCTTTGCGCTGAAGTACATGCTGCCACCGATCTCCTGGTACGTTCGATTGAGGGCGATTTGATTGGCAAGCTCATCGGGATCTTCCCAACCGGCGCGCCCGATCCGATACGCTGCCTGTCCGATGAATAGTTGTCTTCCATAGCTGTGCTTGCTCCACCAGTCGACAAGCACGGAGTAATCGGCGACTTCAAACCCGATGTGCCAGTACAGTTGCGGCGTGACGTAATCGATCCACCCTTCCTTCAGCCATTTCAGCACATCGGCATAAAGGTCGTCGTAGTTTGTTTGTCCAGCCCTGGTGCGCGATCCCTCAGGATCCTTGTCGTCATTCCGCCACACACCAAACGGACTTATCCCGAATTTTACGTGCGGCTTTTCCTGCTTGATGCGCGCGGAAAGTTCCCGAACGAAAAAGTCGACGTTGCTCCGCCGCCAGTCATCAATATTGGCGTACGCCTGGCCATAGTCCTGATAGCTGCAGCTGTCCGGAAAAACTTCTCCCGCAATTCGATACGGATAAAAGTAATCGTCGAAATGAACCGCATCGAGATCGTAATGACGGACAATTTCAATGATGGTTTGAAGCACATACTCCTGTGCGCCGGGATGTCCGGGATCGTAGTACCATCTGCCACCATATTTTACGAACCACTCGGGGTGGCTGTGGAAAGGATGATTCGCTGCAAATGTTGCGGAGTCTCTTATACTTACGCGATACGGATTGAACCATGCGTGAAATTCCATGCAGCGTTTGTGTGCTTCCGCGATCATGAATGCAAGCGGATTGTAGTACGGTTCGGGACTTTTCCCTTGCTGACCCGTTAGAAATTCTGACCACGGCTCGTAAGAGGAAGGATAGAATGCATCAGCGGTGGGACGAACCTGAACGATAACGGCATTCATGCCCACGCCTTTCAGGATGTCGAGCAGATGCGTGTATTCCGCCTGTTGATCATAAGCGTTTAGTCCGGGTTTTGAAGGCCAATCGATGTTTGACACGGTTGCAATCCACGCCGCGCGAAGCTCGCGTTTGGGATGTTCCTGTGCCATGGAAGTCAGCGCCGCGAGCAAACCGAGAAAAAGCGAAAAGTATCTCATAGCCTGCAAGAATTCTCTCATAAAGTGAACCACCCTATGTGCCCTATGCTCCCTTTGTGGTTCAGATATTTCGCAGCACCTCTTTTTGAACCACATAGATCACGCAGGAACAATAGAACACATGGGTGCTACCGATTGCCGTCGCCGACGGATTCAGGGACTGTAATGCAGTGGTACTTCACCAGGCCGTCCATAGGATGCTGGACGATGGTAGTGATTTCAACGCCACAATCATGCGCCGCATGTTCAAGGTAAGGACGGAAGCGATAGGCGATAGAACCGACGAAACTGACCT
>QGUY01000012.1 GCA_003242315.1 Bacteroidota bacterium | reverse complement strand
TTTCCGAAAACCCGCTTCTCATGAATTTTCAAAAGATCAATAATATCGGTGGCTGGGTCGTGTTCACCATTGCGCTGGTGACCTATTGGCTTACGATGGAAGAGACCGCCAGCTACTGGGATTGCGGCGAATTCATATCGGTTTCTTATAAGCTCGAAGTACCACACCCGCCGGGCGCGCCGCTCTTTCTCTTGATTGGGCGCCTGTTCTCGTTTCTTGCGTTGGGCGACGTTACGCGCGTAGCCTATTGGATCAATTTCACAAGTGTGCTGGCCAGCGCCTTCACGATCCTCTTCCTGTTCTGGTCGATCTCCCTGTTCGGACGCAAGATCATGAAGATTTCTGTAACTGAAGAGATCCCCGCAGACAAGGCGTGGCTTCTTTTCGGATCGGCATTCGTTGGTTCGCTGGCCTACACGTTTTCCGACTCTTTCTGGTTTTCTGCTGTTGAGGCGGAAGTGTACGCCATGTCGTCCTTCTTTACTGCCTTTGTAGTCTGGGCGATGATGAAGTGGGATATGATCGAAGATGAGTCGCGTGCCAACCGTTGGCTGATCCTCATCTTCTACATGATGGGACTGTCCATCGGCGTCCACCTCCTCAACCTCGTAACGATACCCGCCCTGGGGCTTATCTACTATTTCAAGAAATACAAGGAGCCAACATTCTGGGGCATTGTATGGACGCTGATCATCAGCCTTTTGATCATATTCTTCATCAACGATATCATCATACCCGGTCTGCCTTCAGTGGCCGGAGCATTTGAAATCTATTTCGTCAACTCCCTGCGACTTCCTTTCGGATCCGGAGTCATCGTTTTCGCGGCGCTTCTTATTGGCGCTCTTGTGTACGGAATTATCCGGTCACAGAAGAAGGGCAATGTTATTCTGAACACGTTTCTCGTTTCCACGGCCTTCATTCTCATCGGCTACAGCTCTTACGCTGTGATCGTAATCCGGTCGAACGACAATCCCCCTATCAATGAAAACGATCCGTCGGATGTAATGAGCTTCGTTCGCTACCTGAAACGCGAGCAGTATGGAAGTCGGCCGCTCCTTTACGGACAGTACTTCACAGCTGAGATAATAGGTTATACCGATGGTGTTCCCATTTACACGAAGGGTGAAAACCGCTATGAGGTAACAGATCGTCGGATCGAGTATCGCTATGACCCGGCGGACATGACGATACTCCCACGCATATACAGCACCGCACCCGATCACCAGGAAACCTATCGTGCAATCCTGGGCTTGCGCGAAGGCGAGAAGCCTACATTTGGAGACAACCTGAGGTTCATGTTCAAGCACCAGATCGGCTTCATGTACATGCGGTACTTCATGTTCAATTTCGCGGGACGTGAAAGCGACATCCAGGACGCGTCATGGCTTGGGCCCAGGGGATGGTTTGAAGAGCTACCAGAAGAACTGGCGAGAAACAAGGGTCGAAACAACTTCTTCATGATTCCCTTGTTGCTGGGAGTACTTGGCCTGGTATACCAGATCAATCATGATCCAAAGAACTTCGCCGTAACGGCATTGTTATTCATTCTCACCGGCGTCGCATTGGTAATCTACCTCAACTCACCGCCGTCCGAGCCGCGTGAAAGAGATTACATCTACGCCGGTTCGTATTACGCGTTCTGTATCTGGATCGGTTTCTCCGTTCTTGCTTTTGCCGAACTCTTGCAGCGTTTCATAAAGAACGGTAAGACGGTTGCAATAGCGTCGACAATATTGTGCCTGTCTGCTCCCGCAATCATGGCTGCCGAAGGCTGGGATGATCACGATCGCAGCAACCGCTATTTCTCGGTTGACTCCGCCATCAACTATCTTCAGTCGTGCGCTCCGAACGCAATTCTCTTTACCGGTGGTGACAACGATACATTCCCGTTATGGTATGCGCAGGAGGTTGAAGGCGTGCGTACCGATGTGCGGGTAGTAGTGCTCAGTTATTACAATACCGACTGGTACATCAAACAGACGATGCGTCAGACGTATGAGTCGGAACCTTTCCCTTATTCGCTCACCGCGAAACACTATCAGCAGGGTGGTCGCAACGATTACCTGGCGTACTACGATGCCGGCCTGAGCAGTATCGACCTGGTTGAATACCTCAACCTCATTAAACGGAACTACTCCGGTCTTCAGCATCCGTACATGACGAGCGCGAACATGCTTCCTGCGAAGGAACTCATATTGAACGTGGATGTAGAGAAGGTGCGCTCGATGGGCATCGTTCCGAAAAACCTCGATAGCCTCATTGTTCCCCAAATGAGGCTGCGCGTGATAGGAAACAGCCTGGAGAAGAAGGACCTTGCCATGCTTGACCTGCTCGCAACCTCGAACTGGGAGCGACCGCTTTATGTAAACAACACGTCGCTTGCGCAGTTTAAGGTAGACCTGCGTCCTTACATTGTACAGGAAGGCAACGCGTATCGCATCCTGCCGGTGCGCAATCCGAGACCGCAGGACGAACTGGTCAATACCGAGGTGGCATACACGAACATGCTTACCAAGTTCCAGTATCGCGGACTTGACGACCCGAACGTTTACAACTCGGAGGATTACCGGAAGTTCGTTTTGAACCAGCGGAATTCACTAATCAATCTCGCGAATGCGTTGCTCCAGGAAGGCCAGGAAGAAAAGGCCCGTGAGGTTATACTGTTCAGCCTCGAAAAGATGCCGGATCACGGCGTGCCTTTCGATAGGTTTACGTCTTTGCCCACGATACAGCTTCTGATGGAACTCGGAGAAAAGGAACGCGCGCTATCGATCACCGAAATCAATCACCGGCGTTCGAAGGAGATGCTGGACTACTACATCCGACGCAATGAAAGACACAACGACGTACGGTTGAATCTGGCCGTTCTCGGTGAACTGCAGCGGATGATGTATGAATACGGCGAAGAAGAGTTAGCCTCCCGTATCGAAGAAGACTACATCAAGTACTCCGAGGCGCTCGGTAGCAGACCTGCGCGACCTGGCGACATGTGATTACAAGTGGATCACCTCGCCGTAGGCGGCGGCCACCGCTTCCATGATCGCTTCGCTCATGGTCGGGTGCGGGTGAACGGACTTGATAATCTCGTGTCCGGTTGTTTCGAGTTTCCGTGCTACAACTACTTCTGCGATCATCTCGGTGACGTTGGCGCCAATGAAGTGCGCGCCCAGCCATTCACCGTACTTCGCGTCGAAGATAACTTTAACAAATCCGTCTGTAGCTCCGGCTGCCTTCGCTTTACCTGATGCGCTGAAAGGGAACTTCCCGACCTTGATCTCATAGCCGGCCTTCTTCGCGCCCTCTTCCGTATAGCCAACGGAAGCGATCTCCGGCGAACAGTAGGTACATCCGGGAAGATTGTTATAGTTGAGTGGCTCGGGATTCTTTCCTGCAATTTTTTCCACGCAGATAATTCCTTCGGCAGACGCTACGTGCGCGAGCGCAGGTCCCTTGACAATATCGCCGATGGCGTAAATGCCCGGCACGTTGGTCCGGTAGAAATCGTCTACAACAACTTTCCCTTTCTCAACCTTTACGCCGGTTTCCTCCAGGCCGATACCTTCAAGATTGGTAGTGATTCCAACCGCTGAGAGTACAACGTCCGCTTCAACTTTGATCTCTCCATCAGGACTTTTTACTGTAGCGACGCAGGTTTTGCCTTTCGTGTCAACAGACGTCACTTCGGAGTTGACATGAATCTTCATGCCCTGTTTGCGGAACGCCTTGTCGAGGGCCTTAGATACTTCTTCATCTTCAACAGGGACAATGCGTGGCAGGAATTCGACGAGCGTAACTTCGGTTCCAAGTGCCTGATAGAAATATGCAAACTCAACTCCAATAGCCCCTGAACCTACAACAAGCATCTTGCCGGGTAGCTTATCGAGCATCATCGCCTCACGATAGCCGATGATTTTCTTGCCATCGATCTTGAGATTAGGCAATTCGCGTGACCTTCCACCCGTAGCGAGGATCACGTGTTTTGCTTCAAGTTCCGTCTTCTTACCCTTGTCATCGGTAACTTCAACCTTGCCTCCCTTCTTCACTTTTCCGAAGCCCGGGATATGATCGATTTTGTTTTTCTTGAAAAGGAACTGAACACCTTTGCTGTTGCTGTCTGCAACGGCACGGCTGCGTTTCACCATGGCGGCGAGGTCTGGTTTTACATCCTTCACCGTAACGCCATAGTCTGACGCATGCTTCAGGTATTCAAACACATTAGCACTTTTGAGCAAGGCTTTTGTGGGAATACATCCCCAATTCAGGCACACACCGCCCAGCTCAGCTTTCTCGACCACACCTACCTTCATTCCAAGCTGAGAAGCGCGTATGGCGGCAACATAACCACCTGGTCCGCTCCCGATGACAACGATATCGTATTTAGACATATCCTTGGGATTTGAGATTTGCACGCCAAAGATAAACGGGCTTTGGCTCTTTCAAAAAAAGCAATTCTGTTAATTCTCAGTGCCTTGTTTCATTTGGCAAAGGCAGCACAGGAGCAAACTTATGACGGCGGTTTGCAGGAAATAACTAATTTTAGCGCCCAAGCATACAATTCACGATGAAACTACTTGAAGGAAAAAACGCCCTGATTACGGGTGCATCAAAAGGCATCGGCCGCGCTATTGCACTTCATTTTGCTGCGCATGGCGCCAACATAGCTTTTACATATCTGTCGAGCGTTGAGCAGGGCCAGGCGCTGGAACAGGAACTCACCTCACAGGGCGTGAAGGCGAAAGGATATCGTTCCGACGCCAGTGACTTCCTTCAGGCTGAACAGCTGGTCAACAGTGTCATCGCCGATTTCGGCAGTCTTGATGTGCTGGTCAACAACGCTGGCATTACGCAGGACAATCTTTTGCTCCGCATGACCGAGGCGATGTGGGATCAGGTGATCAATGTGAATCTTAAGTCGTGTTTCAACACGGTGAAAGCCGCCACCAAACAATTCATGAAGCAGAAGAGCGGATCGATCATCAACATGACGTCTGTAGTCGGGCTCAAGGGAAATGCGGGGCAGGCCAACTATGCCGCGTCAAAGGCAGGCATTATTGGCTTTACCAAATCGGTGGCGCTGGAGCTGGGCTCACGTGGGATCCGCTGTAACGCAGTAGCGCCGGGTTTTATTGAAACCGAGATGACTGCCAAGCTTGATGAAAAAACCATTCAAGCCTGGCGCGAGGGCATCCCCCTGAAACGGGGAGGCAAGCCTGAAGATGTTGCGGATGCATGTGTCTTCCTGGCTTCTGATCTCTCCTCGTACATTACCGGGCAGGTTCTCCAGGTTGACGGTGGCATGCTTACCTGATTTATGTGAAGTCTTCATTTTTCGGCCTACGCCGCCTCTTCAAGCGCTTTCGGCAACCGCTAAAACATGCTTGATACGAACATTTGTAAGCGTACTGCCGAAGAAAAAATACCGTGCGTTTTTGGAAACTATGGCGCTATGGCCTACGTTTGCAGTTCAAAGTCGAATAAGCCCGTCGCTTAATCGATTTATAAAGAAGCGCTGAGAGACAGGCTCTGTGAAGCGCTAGCAACCTCCCCGCTCGGGGAAAGGTGCTAATTCCTGATCCCAGCAATGGGATAATATAAACCGATTAAAAAATGAACACACTAATCAGAATCAGTGCGCATGCATTTGCCCGGGGGGCTTATGCCGTTTTTGACACCCCTTTGCCCACCCTTGAGCGGTGTCGAATTATTATGCGACCCTGTTCGCATCGGAGCTGTTGATATTCAATCTGCCAGACATTTCAGCTTCAATGCGCCGATTCGGCACATGTGTGCCGTTTCCCGGTGAATGATTGGGCAAAATTCCATAACAACCAAAAATTTACAACCATGTCAAACTATCGTTACGAAACCCTCCAGGTACACGCTGGCCAGGAAGTAGATCCCACCACCCTTTCCCGGGCCGTACCCATCTACCAAACCACATCTTACGTTTTCAAGAATTCCGAGCATGGCGCGAACCTGTTCGCTCTGAAGGAATTCGGCAACATCTACACGCGCATCATGAACCCCACCACCGACGTGTTCGAGAAGCGCGTGGCCGCCCTTGAAGGTGGTGTAGCGGCGCTCGCTACATCCTCAGGACAGGCAGCACAGTTCCTTGCGTTGACAACGATCGTCAACTCGGGCGAAAACTTCGTATCAACGTCGTTCCTCTACGGAGGCACTTACAATCAGTTCAAGGTGTCGTTCAAGCGTCTCGGCATCGAGGTACGTTTCGCGGAAGGCGACAACCCCGAATCATTCGAAAAGCAGATCGACGACAAAACGCGCGCGCTCTACGTCGAGACTATCGGTAATCCCGAATTCAACGTTCCGGATTTCGAGGCCATCGCAGCGATCGCGAAAAAGCACAACCTGCCTTTGGTTGTTGACAATACTTTTGCTGCCGCAGGGTACCTGTGCCAACCCATCAAGTACGGCGCAAACATCGTAGTGCAGTCGGCTACAAAATGGATCGGCGGTCATGGAACATCTATTGGCGGTGTAATCGTTGACGCCGGAAACTTCAACTGGGCCAACGGAAAGTTTCCTCAGTTTACTGAACCTTCTGAAGGGTACCACGGTCTCAAGTTCTGGGACGTATTCGGAGAGGGCAACCCCCTGGGGCTTCCCAACATCGCGTTTATCATTCGGGCACGTGTAGAAGGGCTGCGCGACTTCGGTCCTGCCGTCAGTCCGTTCAACTCATTCCTCTTCCTGCAAGGTCTTGAGACATTGTCGCTCCGCGTGCAGCGCTCATGCGACAATGCGCTTGCGCTTGCAGAATGGCTCGAAAAACATCCGCATGTTGAATCGGTCAGCTACCCGGGTCTCAAGAGCAGCCCGTATCACAATCTGGCGAAGAAGTACCTGCGCAACGGATTTGGCGCAGTACTTAGCTTTACCATTAAAGGCACCCGCGAGCAGGCGACTGCATTTGTCGACAACCTCAAGTTGCTGAGCAACCTCGCGAATGTTGGTGATGCGAAGAGCCTCATTATCCAGCCTTCGGTGACTACGCACCAGCAGCTGACGGATGAAGAACAACGCGCCGCAGGCGTTTTGCCTAACCAACTGCGCGTGTCAACGGGCATCGAGCACATTGACGACATCAAAGCCGATTTCGAGCAGGCCTTTGCCGCAGTGTTCAGCAAAGAAACCGTAGCGAACCACGCCGTTCACTGAGAACGGAAGCACAACTTTTCAGATGATGGAGAGAGAAGACAGTACATTTCACTACAATGAAGTTTTTCCCCTGGAAGCCGGCGGATCACTCAACGGCTTCCAGCTTCGCTATTCAACGTTGGGCAAGATTAGTCCTGCGCGCGACAACGTGATTTGGGTTTGTCATGCCTTGACTGGGAGTTCCGATTTCACAGCCTGGTGGAAGGACCTCTTCTCGGAAGGGAGCGTGTATGATCCGCGCCATTACTTCATCATCTGCGCTAACATACTCGGCGGATGTTACGGCTCCACCGGACCGCTGTCGCCCGACCCGGCCACGGGGAAGCCGTACTTCCATACCTTCCCCACCCTTACCAATCGCGATGTAGTAAGGGCATTTGATCTTTTGCGCCAATACCTGAAGATCGATCAGGTTCATACACTGATCGGTGGTTCACTCGGTGGTCAGCAGGTGTTGGAGTGGGCAATCGAACGACCATCCGTATTTCGCCATATCGTCCCGATCGCTTGCAACGCGCAACATTCGCCCTGGGGCATCGCATTCAACGAAGCTCAGCGTCTGGCTATTGAGGCCGATCCGACCTGGAAGGAAAATGAACGTCGCGCCGGTACGGAAGGACTTAAAGCCGCCCGTGCTATCGGAATGATCTCATACCGGCAGTACGAGATCTTCGCGCAGACGCAGGCGGAAAAAACTTTGGACAAGCTTGACAACTATCGTGCGGCATCGTATCAGCGATACCAGGGACAAAAACTGGCCGACCGGTTCAACGCATTCACCTACTGGATACTGACCAAAGTGATGGACAGTCACAACGTAGGCAGAGGAAGAGGAAGCGTTGAAGAAGCCTTATCACAGATTACAGCCAGGGCACTCGTCATCGGAATACAGAACGATTTGCTGTTCCCCATAGGCGAGCAGCGATTCCTGGCCCGGCATATTCCGCAGGCGGAAGTGGAAGTCATACACTCCATCTACGGTCACGACGGATTCCTCGTGGAGTTCGACCAGCTCAACAAAATATTGAAACACTTTTACAGGGAGAAAATCAGCGTGCTATCATGAGAAAAGAACTAACACTTGGCCTGTTTGGATTTGGTTGCGTGGGTCAGGGATTGTATCACGTCCTTGAAGAATCGGCAGGCGTAAAGGCCAGTATCAAGAAGATATGTGTGAAACACAGGGACAAACCAAGGCCACTGCCCCAGGAGCTCTTCACTTATGACAGGGCCGAAGTGCTGGATGACCCTGCGATTGATGTTGTCGTGGAGTTGATCGACGATGCGGAAGCTGCTTACGACATCGTAAAGAGTGCGCTGCAAAAAGGAAAGCACGTCGTGACTGCCAACAAGAAGATGCTCGCTGAACATCTCGAAGAAATTTACGATCTGCAACAGAAACACCAACGCTCCGTACTCTACGAAGGAGCCGTGTGTGGCAGCATACCAATCCTCCGCAACCTGGAAGAATATTACGACAACGATCTCATCAAGAGCATTGAAGGAATCTTCAATGGATCTACCAACTACATCCTCACCAAAGTTTTTGAGGAAGGGAAAACTTATCCCGAAGCGCTCGCGACGGCACAGCAGCTAGGCTTTGCCGAGTCTGACCCCCGTCTGGATGTTCAGGGATTTGATGCCAAGTACAAACTTGTCATCGCTATCGCCCACACGTATGGATTGTTTATCTCCCCTGACGATGTCATCAACATTGGTATCGACCGCATCTCTGACCTCGATCTGAAATATGCACGCGAAAACCACCTTCACATCAAACTCATCGCGCGCGCGATCAAGATCGGCAATAGGGTGTATGGATTCGTGATACCACAGTACATCTCCGATAGCAGTCCGTTTGCGGCAATACGCAACGAATACAATGCGGTATCCGTTGAGGGTGCCTTTGCCGAAAAGCAATTGTTTGTTGGCAAGGGTGCGGGAAGCTACCCTACAGGCTCGGCGGTATTGTCAGATATCTCCGCCCTTTCGTACGACTACGCCTACGAATACAAGCGACACCATCGCGACCATGGGGTGGAGTTCTCCAACGACCTCAGCGTGGGGGTGTGTGTGAGTTTCAAACACGGGGCGCCGGTTTCTCTGCGCGACTTCGAAAACTTTGAATCGGGCTACGCAGCGGATGGCCGGGAGTACATGATCGGTCAGGCCACGCTGTCAACCCTGCGGAGATGGCAGGAACACGAGGATATCGGGATCATCCTGAAACCGGATGCCGCTTTCGTTCCGGTTAGCCGTCCGTCTGAATCCGCCAAAGCGGGATCATACGCCGCCTGAATCCCTGTAAATTAGGTCGAATTGCTGGTTGAATCATTGCGGCGATAGTATATTTGGAGCGATTTAAAAATCGTTCCGGAATGCTGATTATCACATCGATCGTCGCCTTTACCCTCATTATTCTCCTGCTGGTATTCATGCTGCTGTTCGCGCAGTCCAAGCTGGTACAGTCAGGGCCTGTCAAGATTATCATCAACGGCGACGAAAGCAATCCGGTAGTCGCCCCAGCGGGCAGTTCGCTGCTGACGACCCTCGCCATTCAGCAAATTTTTCTGCCTTCGGCATGCGGAGGTGGCGGCACCTGCGCCACCTGCAAGTGCGTGGTTGAGTCAGGCGGGGGCGATGTGCTCCCGACGGAGTTGGGCCACCTTAGCCGGCAGGAAAGGCTATCCAATGTCCGCCTCAGCTGCCAGGTGAAGGTGAAGCAGGATATGCGGATCCGGATTCCGGAAGAAATCTTCGGTATCAAGAAGTGGGAATGCGAAGTCGTTTCCAACTACAACGTTTCCACTTTCATTAAGGAATTTGTCGTGAAGCTGCCCCCGGGTGAAACCCTGAAATTTGAAGCCGGAGGCTATATCCAGATTGACGTACCCGCAATTGAAGTCGACTACAAGACGATAGACATTACGCCGCACCCGGATCTGGGCCACCCGGCGGATGTCTTCAAATCGGATTGGGACAAATTCAGGATGTGGGACCTCAAGATGAAAAATGATGAGCCCCTGTTTCGGGCGTACTCCATGGCGAACCACCCGGCGGAAGGGAACATCATCATGCTGAACATCCGTATCGCCACTCCTCCCTGGGATCGCGCCAACAATCGCTGGATGGACGTGAACCCCGGGGTTTGCTCGTCCTACATCTTCTCCAGGAAGCCGGGCGACAAGGTTACGATCTCGGGTCCTTACGGGGAGTTCCACATCAACCCGACCGACCGCGAAATGATCTATATCGGTGGCGGTGCCGGTATGGCTCCCCTCCGTGCTCATATTTTCCACCTGTTCCAGACGGAAAAGACCACCCGGAAGGTGTCCTACTGGTACGGCGGTCGTTCCCGGAAGGAGCTCTTCTACGTGGATCACTTCCGCAAAATCGAGAAGGAGTTCCCGAACTTCAGGTTCTACATCGGCCTCTCCGAGCCCCTTCCGGAGGACAACTGGAAGGTCAAGAAGAGTCTCGACGACCAGGAAGGCGACGGTTACATCGGGTTCATCCACCAGTGTCTCTACGACAATTACCTCAAGGACCACCCTGCGCCGGAGGATGTCGAATACTATCTCTGCGGTCCGCCCCTGATGAACGCGGCGGTTCTCAAAATGCTGGACGAACTGGGCATTCCCAAAGAAAATATCCGATTCGACGATTTCGGAGGGTAGGAAGTCCTCGCCAGGCCCGGATGGGCCGGCTTCCGTATTCGGGGAATTTTGCTATATTGCACTTAGCACAACCCCTGTACCTTGAAACGGATAGTCTCCATAGTCTTCCTGTTTCTGTTCCTCTTCAATGTTGGCGGATACTACATTGTATTCGTTGGGTTGCAATACCAGGCTTCCGTAAGGTTCTCGGAAAAGGTAGACAAGGAGGAAATCAACCCGGAAGACATATACCATTTCAAGGTTCCGCTTACCCTTCCGTATCAGATCGCGGACAACGGATTTGAAAAAGCTTCGGGCCTCATCGAGTATCGTGGTGCCTTTTATCGGCTGATCAAGCAACGCTACGCGAATGACACGCTGCACATTGTGTGCGTGCGCGATGAAGCCCAGGAGCAGCTGGCCGATCAGTTCACGCGCTACGCTAAACTTTCCAACGACGTTCCGGTTTCACACGAAAACCCGAACCCAATGGGTAAGGCGCAAAGCCTGTGGCTAAAGATGAGCAAAGACTTCAACAGCAATCAGCTGCTTGAAATACTAAGCCCGGATTTCGGGTATCTAAAACCCTGGTACGCAAGTGCCGATGAGTCTCTGTTGAGCAGAGCAGAGGCTGTACCCACTCCCCCTCCTAAACTCACCGTGGGTTAATATTGGATATCCCTCCTTACGGATTGCTACCGCTGCTTGTGTAGTACGCGGTTTTGTGTTCTTTACACCTATCTAATTCTCTGTTCAAACAACCCGCTATGAGAAAATTGTACTTCTATATCCTTTCCATCCTTTCCTGCGCAGCTTTCTTAACTACCGAAGTTTCGGGACAAGGATGTGTCGCAGTGCGCAATATGGCGTCACCCTGTGGCGTAACATTCGACAGCATGAGTACCAGTAGCAGATGGCAACTCAGCGCCAACTTCCGCTACTTCCACTCTTACAAACATTTCAGAGGAAGTCATGAAGAAAAAGAACGCGTTGAAAACGGGACTGAAGTAATCAACAACGATCACTCCCTTACCATCGGCGCGTCATATCGTGCATCCGATCGCTGGAGTTTCTCTCTTATCCTGCCTTTGGTTTATATCGACAGGTCTTCTCTATACGAACATAAGGGTAACAACAGCGGCGAACGGTATCACACCAGCAGCCGCGGAATTGGCGACATTCGTTTGGCAGCATACTACGCTGCGATCCCCCAGACAGAAAAAGGCAATTTGATCTTCGGCCTGGGCTTTAAACTTCCGACCGGTGAATACAACCATAAGGATTGGTTCCATCGTCCTGAAGGACTGGAACTCCGTCCTGTTGATCAATCCATACAACCGGGTGATGGTGGCTTCGGGCTCACCACTGAAGTTGAGTTTAGCCACAGACTTACACGCAACGTCTACGGATACCTGACGGGCTTCTACCTCATCAATCCCCGAAACACAAACGGCACGCTCAGGAGCACCACGCTAACCTCTGGAATCCCGCTGTCCAATGAAATGTCCGTGACGGACCAGTTCCTGTTACGCGCTGGTGGCCGCTTTGTATTTAACAGGCTGCAGGTTGGCGCCGGCGTCCGTTATGAAGGCATACCTGTGGAAGACCTTATCGGCGAAAGTGATGGCTTCCGTCGTCCGGGATATATTGTCTCCCTCGAGCCGTCCGCTTCCTATATGATCAACCACAAGCACTCCATCGGCGTGAACTTCCCGATCGCGATGTACCGGAACAGGACGCAAAGCGTCATCGACAAGCAACAAACTGCGATTACCGGGGAGTACCGTCATGGTGACGCCGCCTTCGCCGACTGGCTGCTGTCCGTTTACTACGTGATGAACTTCTAGTTACTCTCACGTAAACACGTACGCACGTAAACACGTAAACACCAAAGAAAGAGGGGCTTTTGGCCCCCCTTTCAAACCTAAAACAAACCACCCTAAAAAGTATCTTGTACGTCTAGGCCCTCATCATGGGTATTTCGAGGTTGACGGTAGTTCCTTCGCCTTCGCGTGACGTGATATTGAGCGAACCATTGAGTTTTTCAACAGCCTCCTTTGCGATGTAAAGGCCGAGCCCTGAGCCATGCCCATCGTCGGTGGCACGATAAAACATCTTGCATACCTTGGGCAGATGTTCCTTGGCAATGCCGCGGCCATTGTCCTCTATTGAAACCTGCACACGATCCTGATTCGCGCGAACGTTGACACGTATCTCAGGATCTCTGCCATTTCGATAACGGATCGAATTCGAGATAATGTTGCTGAGGATTACCTTGAGCCTCCATCGGTCGCTATAGAAAGGACCATCCTGGTGAACGGTCACGTGCTTCTTCACCTTTTCGTTGACGAACGCCAGGTTCAGTTGTTCAAAGGTTTCAGCAATCAGAGGTTCGAAGTACACCTCCTCGCGGTTGATTTCCAGCCGGGAGTTGCGCGACTGATCCAGTATCTCTTTGATGAAGTGATCCTGCTGCTGCGCGCTACGGTAGATCATATCAAGATACATCTCCCGCATTTTTGGATCCTTGTCTTTGCGAACGAGGTTTATCAATCCCAGCACAGATGCAATCGGTGCACGAAGATCGTGCGAGACGCTGTAGACAAAGTTGTCGAGTTCGGCGTTTCTCTTGCTCAGTTCCTCGTTCGTCTTGCGAAGCTTCTCCTCGGCGAGTCGGCGTGTTCTGATTTCTTCATTCAGTTCCTTCGTGCGGTCCAGTACCATAGTCTCGAGGTTGCTGTTGAACGTCTGCAGCTCTCGCTGCACCGTAAGCCTTTCACGCACGGTTGCCGAAAGGATGATGGTCGATATGCTCGTAACGCCGATGAATATCTGAAGGAGGAGCATGGAGTTTGACGACTCCGATAATACAAAAGGCCCTTCCCTGTTGATCGTCAGGTAGATTGCAAAAAGGGATGCGAGAAGCACACCCGTTATCGCGACGATCAGGTCGAAGCGGAAAGCAAGCCACAGCAGGAAGGGCAGGATAAGGAAAGGAAGCGCCCGACCGATTGTTTCTGCCATGTAGTCAACTTGCAGCAGCATGTAGAGCCCGGCTATTCCCGCCAGGAATACAGTAATCTCGATTCCCTTTTCGAGGTTGAACGTGATGCGGCGGCCGCGAACCAGCGCCAGCACAAAGGGAGTAAACAGGAGTATACCGACGACGTTGCCCACCCACCAGGAGAGCGCCGACTGAAGAAGACGTTCTTCAGGGAGGAGGCCAAACAGCATGAGTCCGGAAGTACCAATGCTGGCACCTGCCACGGCCATCAGGAGGGTGACGAAAAGAAAGCGAAACGCGTTCCGTGCATTGCGGAACGGATAGTCGTCGCGGATCCAGTGACGGATCAGATAGTTGCCGATGAGCGCCTCCAACGTATGGCCTACTGCGATACAGCTGCTGACCGCGATGACGGTCTGCGCCGGGACGTCGGGCGTATTCCAGTACGCCATGATGTTGGCAATGAGCGCACCAATAGTGATACCCGGCCACGTAACCCGGCCCATCAGGAGAATCAACGCAAACGCAATCCCGGACGGTGGCCAGGCAGGAAGCGCTGTGGTGTCCTGAAACGATAAGAAGTAGCCAAGCCGTGCCGCGATGTAGTACAAGACGGCAAACAGTATGATCTTAAGATCAAGATCATACTTAAGTGTAAGTTTGGTTTGGACTAGTAATTGACTCACAATCAGACCAATATTATAAATTTTGATGGCTTTGGCCGGGAATGGAGGCGAGTTTGGACTTTTTACAGGTCAGGCAGTCAAATTTTAGGGATGAATTGTCAACCCATGCCCGGGGAAGTTGAGCGAAAATTCTATATTCAACCCGTTTATACCCCTGGCTATGGACCTTACGATCTTTTTTTCTCCCGTTGACGAGTCGGTATACGAAGGGATCGATTCAGCGTCGTCATTCTTCAGGAGCATCAACGTCTTTGGCGACAAAATGCCCGACTATCGGGGTGCCCGGATCGCGCTGTTCGGAATTGGCGACAGCCGGGGATCGGAAACCGGCACCAGCTCGACTGCGGGTCCGGACGAGATTCGCAAGAAGCTGTATCGCCTCAAGCGCGGTAAGGGCGGCGCGCGCATTGTCGACCTGGGAAACCTGAATCCCGGCGTTGACGCCGACGAATCGTGCGTCCGCGTAAGCGAAGTATGCCGCATCCTGCTTGAGAACAACGTGCTGCCCATCGTTATCGGCGGCAGCCAGGATCTGGACTATGGGCAATACACGGCCTACGAAAGCATGGAGAAGCTTGTAAGCTTCCTCAATGTGGATGCCTATCTCGATCTGGAGGAAGGGTCCGAAGCGCTGCCCAACCGTAAACACATTCACCGCATCCTGCTGCACGAGCCCAACTATCTTTTCAGCTATACCCACCTGGCCTACCAGAGTTACCTTATCGATCCAAACTCTGTGGCGGTTCTGGAAAAGCTCTACTTTGAAGCGTTCCGCGTTGGACAGATGCGGTCTAACATGGCCGAGATCGAACCAACGGTAAGAGGGGCTGACCTGGTGTCTTTCGACATTACCGCCATTCGTTCCGGCGACGCACCGGGCAACAGCAGAGCGTTACCTTTCGGTCTGTCAGGTGAAGACGCATGTCAAATCTGCTGGTATGCCGGGCTCAACGAGAAGCTAAGCTCGATTGGATTCTATGAATACAACCCCGACCTTGACGACGAGCAGCGCAAGACGGCGTTTGTAGTGGCTACGATGATCTGGTATTTCATTGAGGGTTTCAACCATCGGAAGAATGACATCAGCTTCAGGAGTATGGATTTTCTGAAGTACGTCGTTACGCTTCCCGGTGAAACCGAGACGCTGGCATTTTACAAGAGCAAGCTAAGCGATAAGTGGTGGATGGAAGTGCCCTATCCGAATGGCGTTGAACGGTACTCCAGGAACAGCCTCGTACCCTGCAGCTATAACGACTACCAAACTGCGATCAAGGGTGAGTTGCCTGAACGGTATATCAACACACTCGCGAAACTGATGTAAATCTCAGAGCACGTTGTTAAGTTGCTCCTTGATCTTTTCCAGTTCCTCTTTCATCACCACCACGTGTTTCTGGATGGCTGCGTCATTAGCCTTTGACCCGATGGTATTGATCTCGCGTCCGATTTCCTGAGAAATGAAGGCCAGCTTCTTTCCACTTGACTGCGGTGCGTCAAGCGTTTCCATGAAATAGTCGAGGTGCGTTTTCAACCGAACTTTTTCCTCGTTGATATCCAGCTTCTCGATGTAGTACAAAATTTCCTGTTCAAGACGATTAGCATCAAATCCATTGTCAACCAGGTATGATGCAGCGTTGGTCTTGAGCCGCTCGCGGATGCGTGCCACCCTTTCAGGGTCGAGCGCTTCGATCTGCTTGAGGTTCTCGCGGATTTTTGCACAGCATTCGGCCAGCATATTGTGTAGCGATTTGCCCTCCTGGACACGGAAGGAGTCACACTTATCGATGACCTCAAGAAATGCCTTGCGGACCCATTGCCACTCTTCCTCTGAGACTTCATCCCGCAGTCGAACCTGGACAACATCCGGTGATGCTAAGGCCAGGCTGAAAATGGTATCCATCGCGGAAACTCCTACTTCATCCGCGAGGTATTTTAACTCCTTGAAGTAACTCTTGAAAAGGGCACTGTTATACGATTGCCGGATTTCGTCATCGGCCGTTCTCACGTATTCCAAAGTCACCGACACCTTTCCCCGCTCTAATTTTTCACTAAGGATATTACGCAATTCAAGTTCGCGATCGGCAAAGGCCTTTGGAACCCGCAAGGTGAGATCGAAAAACTTTGAATTCAGACTCTTGACTTCTATGCTGAGTTGCGCCGTGCCGTTATCGTATATAGCCTGGCCAAAGCCAGTCATGGACTTTATCATATCACTGGGGATTGTTGGACGTCCCGGGAGACCAAGTTAAGGAAAATATTGAAGGGGATTGAAGCATAGCCCTTCGACAAGCTCAGGGACCGGGAGTTATCGATGAATGGTAGGAAGTAATTAGCAGTCGGGTAATCGGTTAGGGTTGTTTAGAGATTTAATGAACCACAAAGGAAAGATAGACTTCACATAGGTCCATAGTGACCACCTATTGGATGGATTGTTCATGTAGATGGGATTATCTATGTAGGCGGATTGTCCCATGTGCGCGAATTATCCATGTAGAGACGTTGCATGCAACGTCTCTAGTATTATTTAAACTGTCTCAACTATTGTTCTATTCATAATGACCTGTATTGGCCAACTGTGATAGCTTATGTTACTTGACCGTATAGCTGAACGTGTCCGCAATCATCAGGACATGCAATCAGAAGTCGAAGCCGATCGTGGCCATCAGCCTGGGTTCCCCGACTTTGAAATTCTCTACAGGCCAGGCGAGATCAAACTTCAGGTAATAACCCAACATAACGGAGCGGAAGCCAACACCATAGCTATACAGCCAGGGGTTAAGGAAGTTCTTCAGCTGTGCCTGGAAGGGTCCGCCTCTGACGACCTTGTAGCTCACGCTGTTTTGGGAATCAAATGGTGCTTCGCCGGACCAGCAAGTGCCCATATCGTAAAATGCGGTAAGCTGCATATTGCGGAAGAAGTTGGAAGATATTGGCCCGCCAGCCAGCGCCCGAGCGATCGGGACACGAAGTTCCGCGTTGAACATCATCACACTGTTACCAAACAGCGTGGCATAGTCGAAGCCACGTAGTCCGGTAGCATACTCCATGAACAGGATATCCTGATTCTCGCGATAGACGCCGAGCGGATTAGGCTCGCCTTCGCTCGTTGTACCCTCTTCCCTGCTTTCGTTAAAGAACCAGTTGTCCATACCTCCCATCAGGTACAACTTGGGAGACCGGCCAAAGAAGGTACCTCCGAATCCGCGAACGGCAAACACAATCTCCTTATAGATCTTCTGATAGTGGCGGATGTCGATATAAGCCTGGCTGAAGCTGAGGTCTTCGTTGTTCATCCCCTGATGATGGACGAACGCAATCTTGCCACGCGTGCCCTCGATGATGTTCATGCCACTCGCTATCGAGTTATCATACACCAATTCGGCACGAACTCCGCCATAATAATTGTTGATAGGCTTCTCGCGGAGGTTTGACTGCGGAAGGTTGTCCGAACCCAGGTTCACTGAACGAGCTATTTCGAAGAGGGGCTTGACAGATATTCGGGCCCTGTCGCTCAATGGCATTGACGCTCCGAATTCCAGTTTGTGGAGGCTGTAGTTGTAAATGCTTGCTTCGCTGCTTCTCGGGCGACGCATGATCGCTCTCCGGTCCAGACGCGCACTAAAATCGATGAATGCGGGGAGATATTGGAATTCCGCATACGCATCGCTGTTCCGCAGGTCGATAGTAGTCATGATGCCACCGAAGAACCGGTAGTTTTCCATCATGTCATTCATCTGCGTCTCGATCAAAATACCCAATCCTCTAAGGGGGTCAATGACAATGGATGTGATCAGGTTGTCGGCGCTGAACTTGGATTCATAGGGGAACGGTCCCGTGATACGACTTCTCTCCCGCGCTTTGGCAAAGCGGGTGAGGAAGGTTTGGCCGGGTTGGGTTTCGCGGACAGGCTCTTCTTCAAATTGATAATCGTCAGTATTAACAATGCCCTCGTTGGCGGGTTCGGCTTTTTCTTCGACAACGACGACCGTGTCGGCGGGCGCGCCCGTCACTGCCAGGGTATCCGGTCTGACGGCAACGGAGTCGATAGCAATACCAGGCGCCGGCACACTATCCGCAGGCACGACCGTGCTGTCTGCAGGAACTTCAAACGACCGGGTCACGGTGTCTTGCGCGGCCGGCGGAAGTTCGGGTTGAGGAGCGGGTTCCGGCTCAGTCCGGGCGGTGTCCTCAGCACCGCCACGAAGCCGCTGGTTGAGCAGATCTTTGATGCTCATGCTCCGATTCTCCTGGGTTTGCCGTCTGCGTTCCTGGATTGTGCGAGCTTGCTGAAGTTCCGTCCTTCGCGTAGCAGGCGTGAACACCTGACGGTCGACGTCAAAGCCGGTGGTATAAAATATGTTTTCCTTGAGGTCGTTGGTGGCAATTACGGCGAGGCTTGAAGTCTGGAAGTTGAGGTCGTAGTCCTTAATGCTGCTAGAGAAGTTTGTCAGCTGCGAATAGATCGACGTCTTTCTGTTGTATCTGAACAAGTTAATGATGCCACGCTGATCACTGAGGTAAATGATGTTGTCGCTATCCATCGCCAACGGCGCGAAGTCCTTGCTCACCGTGTTGGTGATGCGCGAGAGGACGGTAGTGGTTGTGTCCAGGTCAAACACAAACAAATTGAAATTGTCTGTGAGTTGAGCGATAGGAATTTTCTTTGCGTTGATCAGCGTATCAGTTGTCCGGTTGGAACTGAAGACGATCGAGTTGGTGCCGGGGACAAAACTCGGATCCAGGTCGTCGTAAACGTCGTTCGTCAATCTCCTTACCCGGTCGCGTCTTGAACTCACGAGGAAGAGGTCGTTTTGACCTTCAAAGTCGGCGCTAAGCACTACCAGTCGACCATTACTTGAGAAGTCGAAGCTGCGCACATTGCTGAAGCGGTCCATTTCGCGGGGAATCTTCGACCTCGTGCTCAGGTCGTACAGCCAGAAAACATACTGGCCTTGCTTGAGTCCGATTACGCCCAGCGTATGATCGTCCGCCCAGCTGATGAGTGGTTGCTGATAATCCACCCGTTGGTTGACAACTTTTGAACCTCCCGACAGTATAACCTTTTCCTTGTTGGTTCCGATTTCGAGAACCTTGACGATAAAACGTCCGCGGTCATTCTCAGCGTAAGCGAGGTATCGCCCATCGGGACTAAGCTTTACTGTTGTAAAACGCGTAGTCTTGTTATGACGTGGAGTCAGTTTTGTTGTTGTATTCAGCGATACATACGACTTCTCAACTGATGCGCCCATGGATGAATAAAAGTTCTCCCATTCGGCCATGAGCTGCTTGAAGGAGATGCCAAGGGTGAGGTTGATGCTTTTTTCTTCGTTGCGGGTAAGTCGTGTATAGTTCAGGATGTTCTGAATATAACTCTTGCCGTACTTTTCAGCGATGAAGTTCCACATCGACTGTCCGGCAAGGGCTGCCTCTGTACCCGTCAGTTTGCCGAGTTTGCGCGACCTTCTGGTTTGCAGGAATTGCCGGATGAAGTCGTCCATTTCGGTCGTCCACCCTTTCGCCACGTAATACGACGCACCATCGACAAACCACTCAGGCAGATTCAGGAGAAGCGAACTTTGGAAGATGTCCTTTAGTGTTCCTCCAAACATCATCTCATTGACAAGCAGGTCGCTGATGCGATAGAGAAGCTCCTCCTTGAAATCCTGAATGTTGCCGAGGTGAGCAACTTCCACGTATGGCTTGATGAACTCGGTTTCACCTCCGATGGTGAACACGGTGCGATTGAGTCCCACATTGCTCTGACGGAGGTCCGTCAGCGAGTTGTAGACAAAGACTTTGGTTTTGAAATAGGGGGGATAGCCAATAATGTCCGTGATGCGATCGAATTCGCCTTCGAGGAATTCCAGCGCCTCCGTAGCAACATCGCGCCGGTTGTCGTAGTAATAGACGTCAAAGTTCTCGCCACTAAGGTACTGCCAATTGAACTGACGGTATTGGATGCGGTTTTTCCCGAACGCCTCGTTGGCCTTTTGTGCCAGCCCTTCAAACGCTACCCCGGATAAAAGCAAAATCGCGGCTAATGTTACGCTTCTGTACTTCATGCTGCTCAGCGAGAATTCCAATATAATGATTTATAGCGACTAATATCCACAGCCGCCGGAAGTTGCTTTTCTTTTCGAAGCCATGCCACAATTTCTGCGGAAAAGAATGGCGCAAGGGAAATTCCTTTGGTTCCCATACCATTGAAAATCAATAAGTTACTGTGCTCCGGATGGGCTCCGATCAGCGGTCTCCGATCAGGCGTGGAAGGTCGGACCCCCGCCCTGTGGTCCACAACTTCGTAGGGCAACGGCGTGAGTGCCTGCAGCTTTTCCTCGAGGGCCTTCCTGCCTTCGTTCGTCGGAGCAGGTGATTCGAACTCCCGCTCGTATGTCGCGCCAACATACCAGGTATCAGACGGGCCGGGGACCATATACACGCCTCTATTAACGATCACATCCTCCAAAAATTTCCCCCGAACCGCCAGCATTTCTCCTTTCAGCGGCTTTATGGGTACCCAGTCGAACCACGGGTTCCCAAACACACCGACGCCTTCGCAGAAAATCGCGACGTCGGCCTCGTAGCGTCCGTACCTCACCCCGGCGCGTCCTACCAATATGTCGCCGCGTTCCACACTCGCCGTCACGTAACATCCCTGATTTTCGAGCCAGCTGCGCACGGCAGCCGTGTATTCCTTAGTGTCCACGTAACCACACTGATCGAGCAAATAACCACCAAGCGGATCATTGAGCACTCCGGGATACTGCGGTGTGGTAAAAATTCTCTTCACGTAGTGCTTGACGGGACCATCGATGCTTCTGCCCATCCATTCGTTCTGCTCACGCGCCTCTGCGAATGGAACATAAATAGACATTGGATAGTAGAAGCGCGCGCCGGTGAGTTGCTCAACGTTGCGATAGTATTGGTGGAGGAACGGAAACAGTTCGTCGGCCATCCATGTTTTGGCAAACATCTTTCCTGTCACGGGGTTGAACAGGCCCGCGGCAACTTGAGATGGCGACGTAGCATCGGAACGATTGATCACGAGGATGCGCCAGCGTCGCGCAAGCATCTGCACGGCCAATGCAGAACCTGCAAGACCCTGACCAATGATGAGGCAATCCAGCTTTTCTGTGTGCGGCATGGGCAAAGTCAAAAATGGCCATAAATGGGGAGTCTCACATAAAATCGGTGTATTTTTGAAATCAAATTCGCCAATGCATGCCCGAGATCGTGTCGTTTGTATTCAACCCGTTCCAGGAAAACACATACCTGGTGTATGATGAAACGGGTGAGTGTGTCGTGATTGATCCTGGCTGTTACGAAAAGGAGGAAGAGGAGGAGTTGGTCCGGCATATAGAAGATGCGCAACTTCGCGTTGTCATGCTTCTAAACACGCATTGTCACGTTGACCACGTGTTGGGGAACGCGTTCATCAAAGATCGCTTCAACGTCTCGTTGTACATCCACCCGATCGAGGAACCATACCTCCGTGCTGTTGCTTCGTATGCTCCTAACTATGGATTCTTCAGATATCACGCGGCAACACCTGACGCGTTTCTGAGCGAAGGTCAATCAATAAAATTTGGCAACACGGAGCTGAAGGTATTGTTCACGCCAGGGCATTCACCGGGACATGTTGTCTTCTACCACGAAGAAAGTCTTTCGTTGCTTGGCGGAGACGTATTGTTTTACAACAGCATTGGCCGAACAGATCTTCCGGGTGGAAACGCAAACGCACTGATAGAAAGCATTCACAATAAATTATTCACACTGCCCGATGCGGTTACGGTGTATCCCGGGCATGGGCCAACCACCACTATCGGATTTGAAAAGCGCACGAATCCCTTTTGCGCCATCACGGTAAAGTGAACGCTATGATTCGCCACTTACCCAACTTTCTCACGTGCTGCAATCTGGTCACCGGGTCAATAGGTGTCGTATACCTGTTGCAAAACCCTGAGAGAAACATGCCCGCGGCCGCATTTGTGTGGATCGCTCTTGCATTCGACTTCCTTGACGGGTTCACGGCTCGCGTCTTGAAAGTGGCGTCACCTATTGGAAAGGAACTCGACTCGCTCGCCGATGTCGTCAGCTTCGGACTTCTGCCATCAGTGCTCGTCTACACGTTGCTGAAAGGACAGACTGATGTTGCCTACCTTCCCTGGATTGCATTCGTCATTGTCGTGTTTTCGGCTTTGCGATTGGCTAAATTCAACATTGATGAGGCGCAGACGCATTCCTTCAGGGGGCTTCCCACGCCGGCAAATGCGCTGTTCATAACAGGACTTCCATTCCTGGACGGAGGGCCGGGTGCCTTTATGCTCAACCCTTACGTCCTGGTTGCAGTGGCCATCATATTCTCGCTGCTGCTTGTGTCCCGCGTTGAGTTGTTTGCGTTGAAATTCAGAGATTTAACCTGGAGGCATAATCAGATCCAGTTTATTTTCCTGATGGTGTCCGTGGTTCTGGTGGCCCTCTTCAGATTCGCGGCGGTACCGCTCATTATACTTTCATACATCGTTTTGTCGTTGAGTAAGTCGGCCGTACCTGGCCCAAGAGCTGATTGAGGTGTCCCGTTTGGCCCCATATAAATACCTACCTGCCTTTTTGCTTGCGATTTCGTGGGGAGGCGCTGCATTGGCGCAGTCGTCCGTTCTTCAGAGCGGAAAATGGCTGAAATTCTCAGTGGAGAAAAATGGTGTTTACAAGGTCACCTACGATGCACTTCGAAAGGCGGGCGTTGATCCTTCATCCGTCGATCCAAGAACGATACAGGTGTTTGGCAACGCGGGTGGAATGCTACCGCAGGCCAACAGTACACCTCGCCCCGTCGACCTCAACGAGCTCGCAATCCAGGTTGTCGGTGAAGAAGACGGCGTATTTAACAGTTCAGACTACATCCTCTTCTACGCAGAAGGCCCCGATGATTTTTCCTTCGATCCCGACCGCAATACGTTCGCGTACGAGCACAATCTCTACGCCACGCAGAATTACTACTTCCTCACCTTTGGACAGAATGCCGGACTCCGAGTCGCACAGCGATCGTCTGAAGATCCAGCGGGGCGTCCGGTTATCAGTACCTTCAACGACTTCATCTATCACGAACGGGATGAACACAATATCCTCAAGTCCGGTCGTGAATGGTTTGGTGAACGCCTCAATGTAAGCACGACGCTTCGGCTGTCGTGGGAAACTGCCGGAATTCGTCCTGATGCCGACATCATTGTAGTCAGTGACGTTATGGCACAATCATCCGCAGGGTCGTCCTTCAGCCTGTACGTTAACAACGTTCCTGTTGGTGAGCAATACCTTCTTCCCGTTTCAGGAGCAACGTACGCCGTAAAAGGAGAAGTGCGTCGCGATACCTTCGTCGTTAACGCGGCCCCCATCGTGGCAGCCAACCCCACCGCCCTCGAAGTGCGTTACGATTACCAGAAAACCGGCACCGGTACCGGCTACCTGAATTATCTACTGATGTCGTTCGAACGCGACCTAGCCCTTTACGGAGATCAAACAATCTTTCGAAGCGGGGCAAGCCTTGGCCATGAATACTCCACATTCAATATCGCGTCAGCGACTTCTCTTTTCGGAATATGGGATATATCCAACCCCTACGTTCCCGTAAACCAGGCTTACTCGGCGGCGGGCAATCAGGCGGCGTTTACTACAAGTACCAATTCCCTGAAAGAATTCATCGCGTTTTCCAGCAAAATTCCAGAACCGGCTTTCGTCGGCGTCGTTCCGAACCAGGACCTTCACGGAATGAATACACCCGAGCTTCTCATTGTTACGCATGAGAACTTCCTTCCCATGGCGCAACAACTCGCGGCGCACCGCAGCGCCCACAGCGGATGGACGACAGCCGTCGTAACGACGACCCAGGTCTACAACGAGTTTTCATCCGGTCGTCAGGACCTGACCGCAATTCGCGACTTCGCAAAGCACCTCTATGACAAAAGTCCGGGTACGCTGAAAGCACTCCTGCTCTTTGGTAAGGCTTCGTATGATTACAAGGACAGAGTCCAGCCCAACACGAACTTTGTGCCCACCTATGAATCGCGGAATTCGCTCCACCCGCTTAACACGTACTCGTCCGATGACTACTTCGGCTTTCTTGAAGACGAAGAAGGATCATGGCAGGAAGAAGGCGGCGATTCACACACCATGGACATTGGTGTGGGACGACTACCCGTGCGAACAACGGCTGAGGCACAAGCTGTAGTCAACAAAATCATCGACTACGAAACCAACGCGTCGCACTTCGGACAATGGCGCAGCCGGATTGCTTTTGTAGCCGACGATGGAGACGCCAACGTTCACCAGGACCAGGCCGACCAGATGGCTGAAGACATCACTGTCAACCATCCTGAAGTTGACACACGAAAAATATACCTCGACGCCTTCCGCCAGGTGCAGTTGCCAGCGGGAGAATCGTCTCCTGACGCTGAGCGGGAAATTATCGACATACTGGAACGCGGCGCGCTCATTGTCAACTATACCGGGCACGGCAATGAGAGGCTCTGGGCTCACGAAAGAATCTTTGATGATTTCGTGATCGAAAGGTTAAAGAACAAAACTTATCCCCTCTTCGTAACGGCAACCTGTGAATTCGGACGGCAGGATGATCCCTCACAGCAATCCAGTGCGGAGCTGTGCGTGGTACGTCCCGGAAGCGGAGCCATCGCCATGGTGTCGACGGCGAGGCCGGTTGAATCGAACAATAACTTTTCGCTAAACAAAGCATTTTACAACGCACTCTTTGAAATCCAGTCGGAAGGTTCACTCACGTTGGGAGAACTCTTTCGTCGGACAAAGAACGCCAGTCAGAGCGGCGTATCGAATCGAAATTTTTCTCTGATCGGTGATCCTTCGCTTCCACTGGCTTTCCCCAGGTACAAAATCAAAGTCACCGCGATAGAGGC
This sequence comes from Bacteroidota bacterium, assembly GCA_003242315.1. Lineage (GTDB taxonomy): Bacteria > Bacteroidota > Bacteroidia > Cytophagales > Cyclobacteriaceae > ZC4RG29. Next base: position 3,814 of record QGUY01000012.1, on the reverse strand, counting down.
AGGGAATACAACTGACACCCTACGCGCCCTGTCCCGCGTGACTGTTCGCGGGGAGATCGTTGGCGATGATGACGCCCGTCTTACTGCGTTCAACGGAGTCCTTGAGGCACGTGTGTACGATAAGCGAAGTTCTTTTACGACATTCGGCAATGAGAACCTGCCTTACACTTTTGAGCAATGGGCGAACCTTCTTCATCAGGGATCAGCCCGTGTAACAGATGGCACATTTGAGTTCTCTTTTGTCGTCACACGTAATATCGCGTATACGCTGGGCAATGGAAAGATGGCGCTTTACGCATACGACAAGAACAACAAGTGGGACGCTGCAGGCGCTGAAAGTGACTTCGTCGTTGGAGAAAGTGAACCAAACCCTGCTGCGGACAATCTCCCTCCAACGATGGCCCTATACATAGGTGATACCACATTTCGCCATGGTGGCGTTGCGTCTCCCGACACAAGGTTGCTGGTACGTCTTTCAGATGCCAGCGGAATAAACCTTTCTGCCTATGGCATTGGTAACAGTCTTGTGGCTGTGCTTGACGATTCAGCAGTGTATCATCTCGAAGAATATTACCACGCTGATATTGATGACTTCACCGCAGGCTGGGTTGATTTTCCGTTGCGCAGACTTTCACCCGGACGGCATACGATCACGGTGATGGCATGGGATACGTATAACAATCCTGCGCGTGCAAGCATCGACTTTATTGTGTCTGACGGTGACGCTATTGTCATCGAGCGATTCATCAACTCTCCGAACCCGTTCACTACATCAACAACCTTGTCGTTCACGCACAATCGGTCAGGCGATCACCTTTATACCGCGTTGGCTATTTATGACGTGACCGGCAAGCTGCTCACTACACAGGAAATGTCTATTCCTGACAGTCCTTACGAAGTAGAGTTGCTTGAACTTGATACCCGTGAAGGCATTTGGAAAAATATCCAGAGTGGATTATACGTAGCACGCCTCGTTGTTCGTTCGGCTACCAATGGCTCTAAAAATGAGCGGGTTACGAAACTAATTATTGCGAATTAACTATCTTTGAACCCTGAATGCGTATTCTGATGAAATTAAGCATCGCTCCGTTACTTTGGCTTTTTTTACTAGTAATGCCCAGCGGCTTTTCTCAAGGGAATCCACCTCCCGATGGGGATCCAATCACAGACCCCAGCCAATTGTTGGGTCAAACCAAGGCCATCACAACGGCAGTGCCCTTTCTACTTATTTCACCGGATGCGCGTCATGCAGGACTGGGTGAAACAGGAGTGGCATCGTCACCGGATGCCAACTCTGCTTACTGGAATCCAGCAAAGCTTGTATTCATTCCTTCAGACTACGGCGGATCACTTTCATACACACCCTGGCTGGGAAAGATCATCAATGACATGTCGATATCTTACCTGACCGGGTTCTACAAGATCACTCAGGAACAGGCCGTTTCGCTGGGGCTGAAATACTTCGACCTGGGCGACATTATCTTTACGACCGACGGCCGTGATGGATGGAATTTTAATCCACGCGAGTTTGCCATCGAACTCACATATTCTCGTAAACTAACGGAAGAGTTATCCGTCGGGCTTACAGGAAAGTACGTTCATTCTAACCTTACCGGCGCCTACAGTACGGGCGGTCTTGATGCAAGACCCGGCAAGAGTGTCGCAGCCGATATTGGTATTTATTACACTGCCGAGATACAAAACTCGAGAGGGTCGACGCTTTCGCTTGGCGCGAACATATCCAACATCGGCGCGAAGCTCACCTATTCAGACAACAGCAATAAGGACTTCCTGCCTACTGATCTTCGGGTCGGTGGCGCTTTTACTACCGCCCTCGATGGCTTCAACACACTCACCTTCCTGCTTGACTTCAACAAGCTGCTGGTGCCCACCATCGATAAGAACCAGACGCTGCTTCGGGGAATGTTCAGTTCATTTACTGATGCTCCCGGAGGCTTCTCCGAGGAAGTTCATGAAATTACGCTGTCAACAGGCATTGAATACTGGTACGAGGACGCCTTTGCAGCGCGGATCGGATATTTTCTCGAAGCCGAAGACAAGGGCAACCGAAAATACCTCACCCTCGGCGCTGGCTTTCGGCGCAAAGCGTTCGGATTTGACGTTGCATATCTCGTACCAACCAACAAGCGCGAACATCCCCTTGCCGAGACTCTTCGCTTTACAATCCTCTTTGAGCTCTTCAAGAGCACTTCACAGCAACAGTCCGTCACTGATTAATCATGCTGGATAGACGTACACCACCAGCGTTCACGAGCAATCTCAACTTCGGTCTGATTCAGCCGAAGGTTGCCGCATTACGACACGGCACGCCGGTGTATTTTATCAAGGGAGGCGAACAAAACGTCCTTAAGATCGAACTAGTATTGCCGGCAGGACGATGGAATGAAAGTATGCCGGGTGTCGCCCACTTTTCCGCCAAACTCCTTTCCCGCGGCACGCGATCGAAGGACAGCTTCGCAATTGCCTCAGGCTTTGACAGGCTTGGCGCGCATTTCGACGTAACTGCGGGACCAGACTTTGCAACAGTCACACTGTATTCAATCACGCGAAACCTGGCACCAGCGTTGGAACTTGCGCTTGAAGTTTTAACAGAACCCACTTTTCCGGAAGAAGAACTCGCGCAACTCAAGTCAACGTTTCTCCAGAATCTGAAGATCAGCATGGAGAAAACGTCGTACCTGGCTTCGCAGCACTTCCGAAAGACGCTCTTTGGTGAACATCACCCTTACGGCCGCGAGACCAGGCCGGACAACGTACATGCGCTTCGTCGCGACGACCTGGTGGCGTTTCATGACAGGTGGTTCAGGCCGATGCTCGTCCTTGTCTCAGGAAAGGTTGAAGACCAGCATCAACAGCTTATTCTGGACACCTTGTCGCAACTTCCCGGAATGCAGGAACCTGAGAAAGATCACGAACCTCAACCTGTTGGTAATCGCAGGGGTCATGTCGAAAAGGAAGGCAGCCTGCAAACCTCGCTTCGGATTGGACGAAGGGCGATTCCACGCTCCCACCCCGACTACCCCGCGCTTGTTCTACTCAATCATGTTCTCGGCGGACACTTCGGATCCCGCCTGATGAAAAACATTCGGGAGGAAAAAGGTCTCACCTATGGCATTCATTCGTCGATACACGTAATGAAGCGCGACACGTACCTCCTCATCGGAGCCGATGTCAACAGGGAGAATACAGACATCGCTTTGGAGGAAGTTCGAAAGGAACTTGAACGCGTGTGCAGCGAACCGATCCCCGCAGACGAGCTTGAAGTGGGGCGTCGGCATTTCATCGGCAGTCTTCAGAGTGACCTCTCTACCCCATTCGCGCATGCCGACAAGATACGGACCATGGTGTTGTATAATCTTCCCATGGATCACTACGCAAGGCTGATACAAGAGATCGATCGCATGAGCGCATCAGACTTGCTCGCGCGCGCAGGCACCTACTTCCAAAAAGATACGTTTATCGAAGTTTCGGCGGGTTAATCCGGCATGTGCCTGTTCACACGGAGACCAACGGCCAGGATACCTTTCAACGTGTCAGTACGCATCTTATGCGAGTACTTTAAGGAATACCGTCCCGGCTTTTCAAAGCGATAGTTTTCCAGGATGAGAAAGCGGTGATCGAAAATGTCGCCGAGCACTGTGCTGCCAAACGGCTTGCCGGACTTGTGATCAAACAAAAACTGCGACAACAACTTTTTCTCCAGCACATTACCCAGCGAATCCGAAAGGACGTATTCGTAGTACAGGTTGGCGTTCAGGTAGTCTGATTCATTTCGGATGCTGGTGTACAAGTC